>JBCBWB010000005.1:0-56579 GCA_039817275.1 Cyanobacteria bacterium J06648_1
CAGCTAATCTTTTCTCCGCTTCATCGCCAACAAACTTGACCCATTTATCAATATCCTGCTGTAAATCCGCCCCAAACTTGAGGGGATATTCCATTGCTGCTTTCATCGTCACCACTGCCACAGGATTTAAGTCAGAAGCGAGAACATTTAAACCATATCTAGCAGCTTCAAAAGGTATAGAACCTCCACCTGCAAAGGCATCCAAAACGACAGGCTTTCTTTTACCCCAAACCTTGTCGCAATACTCTTCCAATTTCTCAATAATCCTGCTGCTAGGAGGGGTTTTGTATAGCTTAATCGCTTCTTTTTTCTTGACATTGATTCCGTCTTTTTCTGGATGCAAACCTAACAAATATTCAAATTCTTCCATCGAAATATCCGCGGGTAAAAGAGAAGCCAATACCGAAGCGCGAGAAAAGGATAAAGGCTTGCGAGAATACCAACGATGTAACCCCTTAAAAGGATTCCCCCCGTGTTCGTAATATACCTGCTGATTGAGAAGCTTTACAGGCATGATTTTTTCGATAAATACTGGGGGACGGTTCATAGGAATAGAGAATAAAGAATTAAGGATTTGCCCCCCTAGCCCCCCAACTCTGGGGGGAACAAGAACAATTCACTGTTGAAAGTCCCCCAAGCTTGGGGGATTTAGGGTGGGTGGAAATGCTTCTGGCTAAGAAGCTTATTCCACACCCACCCGAAGGGGGCTTTATATGGCTATCAAATAACCTTCAAGTAATATAAAAAGTATTATTATTTATATAGAGGTTATATAAACTCCTATGACTAATAATTCCCAGAAACAAAGGATCTCAATCACCGTAGATTCACAGCTAATAGAAGAAGTTGATCGCATGACCAAAAATCGTTCTGCTGCGGTGGAGGAAGGTTTACGTCTGTGGCGCAAGCAGCAAATTGAAGAACAGTTACGCAACTTCTATCAAAACCGTTCTCAGGCAGATATTGAGTTTGAAAAAGAGTGGGTAGAAGAAACCCAAGAACAAGCGATCGCAGCTTGGGATGAATTTCCTTGGGATGAATCTAAATAAGACATGAGTAATGAAGATTTTCCTCGTCAGCGACAAGTTTATCTATCTAAAGCTTTAAAACAATCGGGGGATACGAAGAAACGTCCTGTAGTTGTAGTGTCGATCGATATTCGCAATCAATATAGTTCTACTGTCCTGGTCGTTCCTTTTTCCAGCGATACTTCTGATGCAGCTAATCCTAGCCGTATCTTAATGCGAAAAGGTGAGGGGGGATTGAATAGGAATTCTGTAGCGATGTGTGACGTGATGACCAATATAGAGAAAAAATATCTCGAACGTGGACCATACGGCGAAATAACCCTCGAATCATTTGCTCTTATTCAAAGAGGAATTCAAATTGCGGTCGGCATTTATTAAGTTATATTGAAGCCCCCTATATGCGAAGCGGTATCCTTTAGGAAATCCCCCAAGCTTGGGGGACTTTCAAATCACTTTTCAAACATAGAGAGATTAAAAATATGGATAAAACAATAGAATTATCGAGCGGTAAGGTTATCGATCTAAATCGTTTTGTTGCTTTAGTACCAGATGAGAAAGCAGCAAACCAGGAATATCATTTGATTTTAGAAGGCTGTGAAAAAGCGATGCAGCGCGGTCTTGGGGGTTTCCCCCATGAGCGACTGCATCAAGAAGCGATCGCCTTAGACTCTCAAGAAGCAACATCGGTCAAAGAATATCTAAAAGTAAAGTCTAAGCAAAACTCCAACGGGGTATGGGATAGAGAAGAACAACTACGTAAAAATCAACCAGCGATCGAATTACTTAAAAAGCGAATTGAGAGAATTAAAAAAGAACCGCTTTCACCTGAGAAAGAAGCTGCTTTTGAAAGATTTAAGAAAAATATTGATGCTGAAAGATCGCAAGGACGCAAACTGTACGAGAAGTAGGCATATTAGATGATTGTTCTGAAGGATAAACCTGAGAATAACCGCTACACATATATTTGTTAATTCTGGGGTTTGGGCAAACTTTGTTTTAGTTTAGCGAGCAAGATGCTCGCATTACGAGACTTCCCAATAAAATTGATATTCTTCGGATGTATTGCATAAACCAGCCTTGACAGGATTTTGTCTAATATATTCCCAAGTATTGTCGAATTGTCTTCTGTCTCTAATCAAGCGATCGTATCTACCATCTTGCCAAACTTTACCGATATGATTCATGGCTGAGGGAATTTGTTTAGCACTATAACTTTTTATGCTGTGTAAAATACTGCCAATTGACCAGTATTCTGGTGAGGAGCGATCGCTTTTTGAGTTAGCGAGTTTGTAGTCAGCAGGCATCTTGTTCGCGTTACTGATAGGTTGCTTAGGAAAAGGTTTAAGCAATAGATGAACATGGTCTAGCATAATTACCAGAGAATATATCTGATATCGTTGCTGATGAAAAAAAAGACAAGCATTAAGAACAAGTTTTCTAGCAGGCGGTGTTAATTCTAATTTTTCCCAAGTATTAAAAGTTATAAAATATGTAGATCCTGGAATTTCTAATTTTGCTGGAGATTTTTTGAATTTCATTTTGGAGTGCCAGAATATTGCTGTGGTGCGAGCATCTTGCTCGCTAATCAAAAAAATTATTATTTCGCTATCAAGTGCTTGCTATTAATCTCCAAACAACACCCGTAAAGCCTTCAACGCATTACTCCGCCTTCCATTAGCAATCATGGCAAACCAGTAATGAGCCTCTTCATTACTCATCGCCGAAATGCCTGTAGCAATTTTATTAATTTTCTCTGGTTGAGAAAGAGGTTGTAATACCTGAAACATAATTGCCGTTTGAACTCCTGACTCTTCTGACAAAGTATAGGAACTTTGGCGTTTTGAAGAAAGAGTTTGCGGATCGTAATTATTAGTCTTAAGTACCTGATAAATGCTTTGTTTGACCAAATTTAGAGTATTACCCTTAAGACAGCCAATTTTCTCCGCAGCAGGACGCTTTTTCTCTCCCGCTTTTTTATAGGCACATTGATATAGTTCTAAAACAAAGTTATTATTATCCGTAGAGATTACTCGTAATTGAAATTCTTGCATTAGTATCCTACCTCCACGTTAAGACTAATTCTCTCCACAGGATTGCGACTAAGAGCTTGCTGGATAGTATTTAATTCTGTACCATCTGAGGCAACAGGTTTATCGCCAAAATTGATAATTAGTTTGAGGTTGACATTAGCTTGGGTAGCTGGATTGTTGAGTAAACTATTAATAGTGCCAAAGAAGCTTTGAAACCCTTTTACCTGTCCCTGATACTCCAATTTGACGAACTGGTCATCGCCAGTTTGCAGCATAGCAGTTTGTTCGATGCTGACAGGAAAACGGCTGAGTAAAGGAATTGTCGTTCCTAGCTTACGGTAGTCAATTACTTGGTCTACCGATATTTCTAAGGATTTAACGGTCTTAATTTTGCGATCGCCAATCAGATCGGCTAAATCGTTGAAAACTTTATTAACCGTCCCGTCTAATTCGATACTGGGGAATTGATATTCAAAGATGCTTCCAGTGCTTCCATTTCCATTACTAATGTCATAAGGATTGCTTTTATCTTTAACTTTGCCAGGTTGGGCAATGATAGCCTTAGTTTCCTGCTCTGCTGTTTCTCCATTACCGTAATCGGCAATCAAGCGAAAAACAGTTGTTTCCGTAATTTTGACTTCATACTCATCAGACGGACGAAATTCATCTGGGATTAACTCCGAACCAACCTGAAGGCTAATTTTTAATGCGCCTTTAGCCCGCCAACGCACTCGAACAGGATTTTCTGTATTTTCCCCTGCATAAGCCATTACCTGAGCATTTAACTCGATCGCTCTTGGTTCGGGTGGTTGTAAAATTCCACGACGATATAAAACCAGGCGATCGCTAAATTCAATCATTTCTAGTAGGGGCGAATGGCAATTCGCCCTTACGTCAGTTTGGATGTAAACCTTATCGCCAATCTTCAAATCCCACTGACCATCTCGCAAGCCGTTACGGATTGTCTCTCGTAGAGTGTTCAATTCTCCTGGCAGGAGAATATTGAGCCTTACGTCTTTGGCGAAAGCATCTCTTAAAGCCTTAGTTGACCAACTCTCTAACCCTTTTGACCATACCTTTTGTAAAATATAGGCTGGGGCAAACGGCTGACTGGCTTTATCTCCCGATCTAATTTTTTCACAGTCTTTAAGAGCCTTAAGAATGACATCCTGCTGATTATTTTTACCCTTCACCGTACTAGAATCCTGAGCAGGTAACGTATAGTGCATCAAACCATTGGGAGCTTTGACATCATCTTTGGCTGGATAAAATAGATGACGATAGGCATTTGTGAGAGAAATTCTGACCTCTAGGTCTTTTGCGCCTTTTCGTTCTTTGAGCTGCTTTTGCTGAGTTTCTGATAAATCTTCTAATCTGGTTTGACTGCCTAATATATTTTGGATTGCCTGATATTCTCTGGCATTATCTATGGCTCGGTCTAATTCCTGTTGATTAGCTACCAAAAACAATAGACGATTGCGGTAAAGTCTAAATTTGCCTGACTCTCCAGTATTATCAAAAATCTGCTGTACTAAGTCTGGAGGACTATCGGTAGAAGATTTTACTGTCGCCTCATTAAAGTCAATCAAACACAGAGCAATTTCATCAGGAACATCATCTACCTCCCCAGGACTTTCAGGGGCAAACACAGGAGTAAAGATTTTCTTGGCAAAGATACTATCACGACGAGTTCTCAAGTAATCTTTTGCTTCAGCGCGCCCGATCTGTTCTTTCTCTTCGGTAACAATTTTGTTGATTGAAGGTTCTTCTTTAAACCTGGCACGAGTAGTAATCGGATCGTTATCTAAATACCAAGCTACTTGGGCTAATTTATCTAGTGCCTGGTCAATAAAGCTGGCTTCCAAACCTGGAGTTGAAAGGGATAAATTTAACTCTGTACGGCGAATCCCTGAAGAAGTACCTTGAGTTAAAGAATTTAAAAATATTGTGCGCGCTACCCAACTAGAAAAAGGTGGCTTATCTGCTGCTTGCCATTGGCGATCGTGGACTTGAGCATAAGCCTGTTTGCCACTGGGATTATAAATATCAGCACCAATTGGCGATCGCATTAGAGGACGCTGCAAACGAGAAGTTAAGTCATCGGTTATTTGCTTTTCTTTGCCTACAGGAATATGGTGAGGATGAATTATAGGCGTGTCTTCCGTTTGATTTCGCCAGAGATGTTGAACGACTTGAGCGAGTAACCGTAATGCCCCCCTTGTTCTTTGAAACTCTGGTATGGAAGCGATTTTTTTGGTTAAGAGATTAAAAAGTTCGGGATGAAAAGGATAACTCTGAGCGATCGCCTGAGAGTAACTAGCATCTTTACAACCATCGGGAAGGTTAACCCGACTACCCCGATAAACGTTTAGATACTCAGATGCAGCTTTTGAGGCAGCCTGGCGATCGACACTTTTGAACAATCTTTGTTTGACAATGTTGTAGACTTCAACATCAGTCGAAGGACTAAGTACTCTCTCCTGTCTAGCAGAAGCACGAATCAACTCTTGCAATTCTGTTGTCTCATCAGCAAAGGTATCAGAAGCTGAAGCCAAGGAATAGACAAAGACTAAGTTATTGCAAGCCCCTGCCAAATCCATCAGGGAGAATAAAAAAGCTACAACCTGTTCTGCCAGATCGCTTCTACCAATTTGTTTTGCCTTTGCTGCACGAAGATAACGGGCAATTTCATCTAAAATAATTACCGTTGGTTCACCATTTAATAACCTTTCTAAAACATCTGTCCCAGGACTAATGCCAGAGCGATCGCTCCCCTGTAATAAGCGATATCCTTCAACTCCACCAACCTGATAAGCAATCTCACCCCAGAGAGTTTTAGTAACAATGCCATTACTATGGTGAATCCCGTTTTCAGGATCTAAATCTCGCCCATCGACTGCTGCCACTTGTACCGCGCGATCGGGAATTACATTAGATTCGACAAACCTTTCTAAGCCTTGTATTCTATTGCCTTCTTTACAGATATGCCATAAAGCAATCTCATCATGAGTTTTACCTCCACCAAAACTTGTTTCCAGCCTAATCACAGGAGAACCTGACGATTTACCTGTCAACCGACTAAAAACCTCTCCAATCAAGGTTTTGATACCATCAGTAGCAAAGGTATTAGCAAAAAAACTTTCACTATTTTGATATATCTGAGGGGCTTTTCCTTCTACTACCGATCGCAGTTTGGCAGCAAAAAGGTCTACCGAAAGTTCTCCTGCTAGTATCTCTTCTCTGGGAATACAGGTTTGAAAAATTGAAGGCAACATAAACAAGTCTGTTAAAAAGAGCTTTTTTTTAAAATGCCCATTTGCTTCTAACAATCTTTGTAAGACATTAGACTACTTACGAGTAGTTTTTTTGCACTGTCTTGTTACAACTTAATTTTTTCCCTCAATCATAGAGGAAGACAAATCAATGTTATGAATACCTAGCATTTAAGTGCTTGTGAACTTTGATATGGATTTTGGGTGTAAATTGGGTGTAATAATGCTTTTCAAACCCTACAAATATTGCTGTCAAAGGATTGCTACTAGGACTCATAAGCCGAGGGTCGGGAGTTCAAGTCTCCCCTCTGACACTTTAGAAAACAAAGCCTAGAGTCAACAGTAGCAATGTTGATGTGTTTTTTGCAGTGTTGTAAAAACGCTTAAGACACCTTAATCACGTTCAAAAAAGCTATTAAATTAGATCAAAATTAGATCAGTGTTGTGGCTTGGACAAACTCGAAAAACTTCTGGTTAAAGCCAACCACAGACCCAAAACCTCAAATTCTGGAATCAAGATATTTAAGCGATCGCCACTGAGATTTACAGCTCTCTCTTCTCTCAACTTCCGCGCTAGCTGAATACTGTTATGGGTTCGTTTCTCTTCATTCAAACAGGTTTCTATGTATTCAAGATCTTCTGCTTTCCACTGGGCTTTTGCTCCTCGCCCGCGAGCCGAAGCAGGGCGTACCGCCCAGAGCGTCGCTAGACCCGACTGCTTCTTTCAGAGGCTGCACCCTGTCAAGCCTTTCTCCTGCCAGCGCTGAATTGCTGCTCTAACTGTATGTTCATGACAATTGAATATTTGAGCAATTTCTGGGACATTTCTAGCTTAAACATTTAACAGCAGCATCTGAGCTCGATTTCGTGTTTGATAAGGCACTAAGTTTGCTTTCTGTAATCCTACATCCATTACCCTCTCTACCCCACAAGCAACAACAACTTTTTTTATTGTAGTTTTAGAGCTCGAAGTCTGGCAGAAAAGGGTCGCTGTCCATTGTTAATTAGCAACTGACTTTAAATCTGACAAATAAAAAACCTGTAGAAAAACCAAAGTAAATCCACAGGCTAACGAAGGATAAATGTCCAATGCTCAATGTCCAATGCTCAATGAATTAAGCGTCATCCAAAGCAACGATACCAGGAAGAGTCTTACCTTCTAGCAACTCTAAACTCGCACCACCACCAGTCGAAATATGGCTCATTTTCTCCGCTACACCAACTTTTTCTACCGCTGCTACGGAGTCACCACCACCAATGATCGTGACAGCATCGGGTTTACCTGCTAGGGTATTGGCGATCGCTTCTGTACCCGCCGCAAATTTATCGAATTCAAATACACCCATAGGGCCATTCCAGATCACGGCATTACAGTCAGCCAGTGCATCTTGGAATACTTTAATAGAATCGGGACCAATATCTAATCCCATCCAGCCGTCGGGAATATCGTTGATGCTGACGGTTTTGGCATTAGCATCAGGAGCAAAGTTATCGGCGACAACTACATCAGTAGGTAGGAGCAACTGTACACCCTGCTCTTTGGCTTTTGCTTCCAAAGACTTGGCTAACTCTAGTTTGTCTTCTTCTACCAAGGATTTACCCACGCTCAAACCACGGGCTTTATAAAAGGTGAAGATCATACCGCCGCCGATCAGTAGCTTGTCGCACTTGTCGAGGAGAGTTTCGATGACGCCAATTTTACTGGAAACTTTGGAACCACCAATAATTGCCGCCAAAGGACGCTTGGGATTATCAACCGCATCTTGGAGATAGTCTAATTCTTTCTCGATTAGGTATCCAGCGACGCTAGGACTTAAATATTTTGTTACCCCTTCAGTCGAAGCATGAGCGCGGTGTGCTGTACCAAAAGCTTCATTGACGTATAAATCTGCATTAGCCGCAAGCTGCTTGGCAAATTCAGGATCGTTTTTAGTTTCTTCACTATGAAAGCGGAGGTTTTCTAGCAAAACAACATCGCCATTCTTCATCGCACTGACGGCGGCAGCCACCCCGTCACCAACACAATCATCAGTCTTGGTAACTTCTTGTCCCAATAATTGAGAGAGTCTTTGGGCTACAGTAGTCAGACGTAACTCTTCTTTGACTTCGCCTTTGGGACGACCCATGTGGCTACACAAAATCACCTTGGCACCTTTCCCAGTTAGGTCTTTGATGGTGGGTAATGCAGCTCTAATCCGAGTCTCATCAGTGATGTTACCGCTATCATCTTGAGGAACGTTAAAATCGGCTCTTACTAAAACTCTCTTTCCAGAGACATCTGCTTCGGTCAAACTCGCGACAGTCTTCTTCGCCACGGCGATATTCCTCCTGATTGCTTGTTAAATAAATTAATAAAAATTACCCAAGTCTAAAGATAAATTTAGTTATATTTCTAAATCTGGGGCTAGGATTAATCTACCAGAGGCGCTGCACGAAAGGAAGCATTTTACACAGTAATTATTGCTCGGTGTGCTAGGCGATCGCGACTAGGTTTAGACCCACAGCATTAGTTCCTGCTTTGTTTTCTCGTTCTTTGTCTTGACGTTCGGAAGATTCGACTAGAGGCTAATAAGTCATGATTGTGCTTGTAGCTTTTACTGTTTTTGTACCTGTGCTAGGGGTTCTAATATATCTTTGGGAATGACTCCATGGATACCTTTGACGATATCTACTACCTGAGAAACTTCATAGTCGATCGCCGCACTGCCAAATAATAGGGCATCTTGCTCGGTCAAACCATATTCTTCATTAACTATGCGCAAAGATTCCCGTACGGCTTTTTTCATTGCTTCGTCCAAATCTTCGTCTAGTCCAATTGCCAGCCATGCATCTTCGGTTTCTGCCATGGGGGATTCTAGCTGCTTATTTTTATGGACGATTAGCTCAAAGGTAGGAGTTAGAGAACACTCGATCGCCGTTAAAGCAACTTCGCCGTTTCCCTGGGCGCAGTGCGGATCGCCCGTATAAAACAATGCTCCAGATACCTGTACTGGCAAATATAAACTAGAACCAGTCGCTAAATGTTTAATATCAATATTACCGCCGTAGTTACCTGGCGGGACTGAATTGACTGCCTCTTCTGGGTTAGCTGGTGCTACTCCCATAATGCCCATAAATGGTTTGAGGGGTAAATCAATATTTGGTCTATCATTAGCAGGACGAAAAATCCCGATGTTGTTTTCAGCATCGATAGGAATAACTTTCGTATAAATATCTGCATCATTGAGAGGATATTCTCCAGGTAAAGCGCCTTTACTATGACGATTAGAGATTACGCCGTAGGGAACGCGATAATTAATACCTACAGTTCTAATTTCCAAAACATCTCCTGGTTCAGCGTTTTTAACAAAGATAGGACCAGTAATAACGTGAGGTCCTGGTGCGGTTCTTTCAATCTGTTCTTTAACCGCTAACTGATCTGGCAAAATATCTGCTTCTTCAATTCCCGCCGAGGTAAAAAATGCTATCGTATCTCCTTGGTCGGGCAAAATTCCCTCGTGAGATATAGTTTCAATCGTTACAACATCTCCAGATTCAACTTCTAGAATTGGTTCATAATTTTCCGTAAATAGTTCTCCCCAAATTACGTGTTCTGGAGTAGATTCAACGTAATGCTGGTTGGATACCTGTGCCGACTGAGAATTTGCAGGGTGAGCAAAGATTAAGTAAGCAAATACGATTGAGCTGAGGGTTATCAATAAATAGTTGGTTGGCAGTGGCGATCTACTTCTTTTCATCTATATTTCAGCTCATTTACAATTCAAATATAGGGTTAGTTTGTAGGGATAAAGCAATTTTGTTTGTACTCTAAAGCACAGAATTGAGTTTTGGCTAGAGCGATCGCTTTTGCTGACAACTTGCCCGTTGAAGACTGTAGCTTGCTGCCTGAGTTGAGCAAACCGAAATGTTGCCTTTTTGATTCTCCGAGGAATACTAAAGCTACAAGCATTTTTAGGAATGGTTCATGGAAGCTACATATCAGCCTGGGGATATTATTCGGGACAAATATCAATATCGCATTGTCGGCATTTTGGGTGCAGGCGGTTCGGCTGTTACCTACGAAGCAGAAGATTTAACTCAGCCTGATTTGTCTGTGGCAATTAAGGTTCTCTCTTTCGTACAAACAAAAGACTGGAAGCTAGTCGAATTATTTGAACGAGAAGCCAAAGTACTGAAAAATCTCCATCACCCGCGCATTCCTGAATACTTGGATTACTTTGCTCTTGACACGGAAAAAGACCGTCAGTTTCTCTTAGTACAAGAACTCATTCCTGGTAAATCCCTGGGTGATTTGGTTGAACAAGGCTGGTATTTCCAGGAACAAGAGGTCAAGGATATTGCCCAACAAGTATTGGAAATTCTGACTTACCTCCACAGTTTCCAGCCACCCGTAATTCACCGCGATATCAAACCCCACAATATTATCCGTACTGAGGCAGGAGAAATCTATCTCGTCGATCTTGGTGCAGTGCAGGATGCCTATCGCAACACCCTAACGCGAGGCGCAACCTTTGTTGGCACGATTGATTACATGTCTCCCGAACAGCTACGAGGGCATGCCAGTTTTGCCTCAGATTTGTATAGTTTGGGCTGTACTTTATTGTATCTGCTGACCAGGCGATCGCCTTCGGAACTGCCGTTACAAAGAATGAAAATTAGCTTTCGTTCTAGCTTGCAAATATCCGAGCAGTTTGCCGACTGGCTCGATACTATCTTAGAACCCGCCTTAGAAGATCGTTTTCGTTCGACAGATGAAGCTCTTGCAAGATTACATGCAAAAAAAAGATACGTTATTAAACCGTTAGTTGGCAGTGCCATTAAAGTTAGTCGGAAATCAAATCAGCTAACTCTTAAAATTCCTGCCCCCAAAGCATCCATCTCAAAATCTTTAGTTGGTATTGCGGTTGAATTTATCATTGCTCTCGTCGCCACAATTATCTTATTTCCTGCTAGCTTCACGCTACTGTATTTATTATTTACTAGATTCAACTTGGCATTACTAATGCTTACCTGCTTAATCTGGGGTTTGCTAACCCTATCAGCAGGAACATTATTTACTAAGGCAACTAGTATTTTCTTTTTCTTCTTTGGCAGAATATATCTAACGGTTCAAACCAAAGATTTTCGGCTGATCTGGTACTGCTTGGGGATGAAATATGAAAAGTCGGGCAAGACATCTGATATCCAAGCCGTTACCCTCAAGCAAAAAGATTCTAAAAAAGAATCGGGGTTAGTTTATTCTGAATATTGCGTCATTTACGAAGGAGTCAAAGAACATAAGTTCGGTATGTGGCTCACTAATGCTGAAAGAAGGTGGTTGAACTCCACAATTGCTAGTTTTATAGTTGAGCAATATCCAGATAAGAAGGACGAAGCTGGATTAAGCAATACTTGGCAGCTTAACTCCCAACATTTGACCACCTAGTTTTCTCCAGACTGCGATCGCTTCTACCTGCATTTCAATATTGCGATCGCCATGATTTTGCTAGTATATGCACATATTTTTTACAAAATTATTATGCCCAACATTTCCAAAGTTGGTATTGCTAAACTTCGGTCTAACTTAGCCAACTACTTGAACAGCAATGAACCTATTGCGATCGTGCGTCATGGTCAGACTATTGGTTATTACGTACCTGCTACAGTAGATGAGTCAGAGATTGAGCGAAAATCTTTGAAACAGGCTGTTTCTAAGCTTGATGGTCTTTTACAAGAGAGAGGATAAATTATGAGTGAAGGCAAAGAAACTATCGTTATTCTTGATACTCCTGGTTCAGAGAGTCAAAAGACAGAAAAAAATGCTGAATACTCTGCTGAAATAGACCAGATATTTACTCAGCTTCATACAGCCGATAAACGCATTGCTGAGACTCGTCAGAATACTGTGCGGTTAGGTATAGAAACGAGATCGATGCTAGATGATTTGAGGAAGCAACTCGGTTGATGTGGAAGCAGTTAGCTCAATTTGGCAAAGATTTATTAACTCTGAAAGGATAAGTTAAAGAAAATACTTCCGAAATTGATGAAATCAGGCAAGAGCTTCGTGATCTAACTGAATTTGTCCGAAGTTTGAATAATATTGTCAATTAAGACAGAACTAAAAATGCGGACTGGGCGAAGCCCTGTGCTTGTGCGCTTTAGCCATTAATATTAATTGTTCTTAAACCCTAAAGGGTTTGCTACGAGCTTTTCTTTATTTAGGTTGAAGCTCCTTATAGCTATCTTAAGCGGTAATTAGTTTCTCTATCTTTTCTGGCAATATCTGTCTCAGTATAGTCCGCCTGACGTTTCCTGATGCATGAAAAGTTAACCTCTAAACATCAAAGAAAGTAGCAGGAGAGACATGAAATCGTTCTGCCAGTAACTGAATTTGTCTGACGTTCAGCTTTCGTTTGCCGCTAAGAATCTCAGAAACAACCCCTTGAGAACCTATTTCTGATAAGTCAGACTGAGAGAGAGAATGTTCTTCCATCAAATAAGCTAAAGCATCTATTCCACTACAGACTATGAGTGGATAATGTTCGTCATCATAAGCTTCAATTAAAAGACCCAGGATATTTAATAGGCTATAAAGAGGATGAGATTCGTCATCTCCTACTTTATCCAAAAGATGATTGAGTCTTTCTACTGCTAAATCGTATTCCTGCTCATTGTCGATCATCAAATAGGATGAGATCGCTTTCCACTGATGCTCAATTTCTGGCGCAATAACAGTCATAATTTCCAATTACCTCGATTGTATTCAGTATGAGTTGGTGTCTGGCGAATGTAGACTTTGTGGCGGTTAAAGTGAATAGCTGCGATTAACCGATATTTATTTCCACCAATATTGAAAACAGTCAGTTTACCTACCAAGTCGGCAGAGGGAAAAGTCGCTCTTAGCTGGGCAAAACTATTAAAATTATTCTTTTCAACAATCTTAGACCATCTTTCTAAAGCAGTTCTACTATCTGGATACTTTCGCCAAAAAATTCGTAATGCCTTTCGAGTGATTAAGTGCATACCCAGACTATATCTCAGAATGAGATACTAAACCCAGAACCGCGATCTAATTCGCAGGATAGCGATCGCTTTTTTGGAGTGTCTTAAAATACTATTGTAATAGTTATTTTTCAAAAGGATAACATGATTGAAATCACCATGAATAGTAAAATTACGATCGCCTGAAAGTAAATCTGCAAAGAAAAGGAGATCGCCTGATCAGAGCAAATGCCAACCATTGGTCAGATCAATTATCCAAGCGGGAGCGAAATCGTGAACTTTGTATTTCCTGGCAGAGTCATTTTGCCCGATAAGAGATTAACCGCAATGCTGCCGTCATGCTGTTCGATAATCTGTTTGGCGATCGCCAAACCTAGACCAATTTTACCCTCAGCAGATTTGGTCGTAAAGAAGGGGTCGCAAAGTTTGTTGAGTA
The DNA here is from genome assembly GCA_039817275.1 of Cyanobacteria bacterium J06648_1. Taxonomy (GTDB): domain Bacteria; phylum Cyanobacteriota; class Cyanobacteriia; order Cyanobacteriales; family Xenococcaceae; genus Waterburya. Next base: position 13,748 of record JBCBWB010000005.1, read on the forward strand.
ATTCTTGGCTAATACTCTCCCCCGTATCGATAATATCTACCATCAGGTAAGACTGTTGCTGATAGAGATTGATGGTAACAATACCGTGAATCCCAATTGCTTCAATCGCATTTTGCAGCAGATGATACCAGACTTTTTCTAAAGCTTGAGGATAGCATTTGAGAGTAGAAACACTGCTATAGCGCTTGATAATTTGAATTCCTGGGGGCATGCTAGGAGCGATCAAGCTTAACGCTTTCTCAAGCGTGGTTTCGATATTTGCTAAACGTTTTTCGGTCTTACTATAGCTGCTGCGGGAATAGTCTTCAAAGGCAGTAATCACCTTACTAACCCTGGTAGTCGAATTGGTAATGCTGTCTATATTCTGATGTAAATTGAGAATTAAGTGAACGTTGTCCAAAATTTCCCAATAGTTTTCGCTAGCCAGCAGCGGCATAAACTTTTCAATCTCTTCATTAACTCCTAGCTCGATCAGAACATCGGCAATTTTAGCCGTTTCGGGTAGTTCAAATCGCTCTAATTTAGCAATGAGCTGCTGCTTTAGCTCTTGTCTCTCTGGCTCAGACAACAAAGGATTAATCCGATTGTCTTGAGCATGTTGCAAAAGAGATACAAAATAGGTCTGCTGTTCGGGAGATACTTTGGCAAGGAAAGCAGGAATGTTTTGCAGAGTAGCTTTACCAAACTGTTTGATTTCAGTTAAAGTTTGGTTGATTTCTGTCAGGGGAAAATTTACCTGTTGGCTGATACCTGAGGTTATCTTGGCTAGTGCCAAATGTTTTTGAGACTCAAATTCTTGTTTCTGACTTTGCTTGAGTTGGATTACGGTTTGCTTCAGGCGCTCGTTTTTTTCTCGAAGCTGCTGCTGGAGACTTTTAATGGCAAGCTGATTTTTAACCCGCATCAGCACCTCATGGATTTGAAATGGCTTATTGATATAGTCAGCACCGCCGATGGCAAAAGCCTTTACTTTGTCTACCGCCTCGTTAACGGCACTAATAAAAATTACAGGGATATTCTTGGTTTTAGGATTACTTTTAAGCTGTTTACAGACCTCATAACCATTAAGGTCGGGCATCATGATGTCCAGCAGGATTAAATCAGGAGGATTAATCTCGGCAGCAGAGAGAGCTAACTTACCGTTGGGTACAGGTCTAACCTTATAATCGTACTTAGTCAGGATGTCCACTAGCAAGTGTAAATTTTGGGGAGTATCATCCACAATCAGAATGTTGTTCAACTCCTGAGCCGCCATTAATTTTTTCACAATTTAATCCTGAAATAACATTAATTAGGGGGTAATAAATTTAAAATATACTCGTACTCAAAATTACCAATATGCTGCTCGATAGCCTGAGCGACGGAAGCATTTTCTTGTTTAATATTGTCGATCGCCCGTTCAATTTTATCTAAGTCAATCTCCATAATTGATTGCTGTAGCGATCGCAGCAGGTCTTCAGATATTCGCTCCAAATCATAATTATCAATAGCCTGAGCAACCACAGTCAATTCCGCAGTATCTGCTTCTGCACAGGTATAACATACCCCTAAATGCTTCGCCATCATCATTAACAGTTCGTCAGTTTTAAATGGCTTACGCATAAAATCATCACAGCCCAACGCCATAATCTTGATGCGTTCTGTTTCCAGGGCGCTGGCGGTAAGAACAATAATTTTGGGATTTTGCTTGTTGTTTGCCGAGCAATCATTTTTGATGGTTTCAATCGCCGCCGCCCCGTCAAGATCGGGCATTCTCAGATCCATCAGAATCAGATCAGGCTGCCAAGCTTTCCACAGGGAGATCGCTTCTCTGCCGTTGATGGCGGTGGAGAGATCAAAACCAATCGGCTTCAGTAACTGAACCAGGAGTTCGAGGTTGCATTCTTGATCATCAACGATCAGAATCTTGGGCTGTGGTTGGTGGGGGTCAAGCAGCCCAGCTGTCAGACTGTGACTAGGACTCGGCATCATCGACTCTGGGGCAACAGCCTGAGCGACAATTTCGAACCGAAAAATGCTGCCGCGCTCAACCGCCGACTCGACCATTAGCTCTCCACCCATTAGCTGGACAAAATTACGACTAATGGTTAATCCCAATCCTGTTCCCGATCGCGATTCTCGCCCCGATTGAGTCTGGCTAAAGGGTTCGAACAAAAGCTCCAGTTCTTCAGGGGCAATGCCGACTCCTGTATCTTCTACTTCAAAGGTCAAGGCGATTTCTGAACCGATTGGCGCTAGATCAGGAGTAATTTCAGAACTGGGTAAAACTCTAACGACAATTTCTCCCTGCTGGGTAAACTTGAGAGCATTATTGAGTAAATTAATTAATACCTGTCGTAGCTTGACCCGATCTGCTTTGATAGATTGAGGCGTAGTCGGGGCGATTTCCCAATAAAGCTGAAGGTTTTGGCTAGCAGCCTTAAGACTAAACATTTGCGCTAGATCTTCGAGCAGAGTGTGCAGATCAAACTGACTGAGAATTAAATCTTGTTTTTCCGCCTCAATCTTGGCAAGATCCAAAATATTATTGATCAGAGCGAGCAAATGTTCGCCACTACGATTAATAATGCCAATCTGTCGCTGTTCTTCGGGGGGTAAACTCTGGTTGCGTGCCATCAACTGGGCAAAACCAAGAATAGCATTGAGGGGAGTTCTCAGTTCGTGACTCATGTTGGCAATAAAGTTGCTCTTGGCTTGATTTGCCACCTCAGCCTTTTCCTTGGCGGTAGATAACTCAGCCGTGCGCTGCTTTACTTTCTGTTCTAGCTCGACATTAAACCGCTGTAGCTGTTGAGTTGAAGCTGCCAGAGAATCGATCACCCGATTATAGTGTTTGGCTACCTGACCTATTTCGGAAAAGGGTTCTTCTGTAACTCGCAAACTCAGATCTCGCTCTGTCGCCTGCTGTTCCATAATCTGGAGCATCTCATAGACCGTATTGTGAGCATAGTGTTCCGAAATATTCAGACCTCGTTCCTCATCAGCCAGAGAGACTCTTAAAGGTAAAAAACGATTAACAATCTGGAGCAAAATCCAGGTAACACCAAATGCCCACAGACCACAGATAATTATTCCCAACAGCTGCACTCCTAGCTGTTCTAGACGACCCAATTCCGTACCAAGCACCTCTGGATTTCCCATCAAAGCTACCGCCAAAGTCCCCCAGATCCCCGCACCGAGATGAACGGGAATAGCATCAACAGCATCATCAATTTGCCAAGCTCGCAGCCAGTAGGCAACCAAGATACTTACTGCCCCGCCAACGGTGCCAATGGCGATCGCCACTACGGGATGAACGGCATTACAGAGAGCGGTAATCGAGACTAATCCTGCCAAGGAACCGTTAATCAGAATTTCCACCTTGTTGGTTCTCAACTTGCGCCAGCTAATAAAGCCTGTACAGAGCATTCCTGCTGCACCCGCCAGCATGGTATTCAAAATCGTCAGCGTAATATTACTCACGGTAGGTTCAACCGTCCCCGCATTAAAACCTAGCCATCCGAGCCAAATTAACATCACTCCCAAGACGGAAAAGGGCAGATTAGAAGCATAAATGGGCTGAAACTTGTCAGGGCGATCAAACCTTCCTGTTCTGGCACCTACAGTTAAGACTACTGCCAGGGCAACCCAGCCACCGACGCCATGCACCACCGTCGCCCCCGCCAGATCGATAAAACCAAGCTGTTCTAAATAGCCTACACCAGCAGCAAAGCCGTGACTATTCCAAGCCCAGTGAGCAAACACAGGATAAATTGCGCCAGAAATAATTACTGTAATGATGGCGTAGGCACGAAACTTTAATCTTTCCGCACTAGCCCCAGAAACAATCGTGGTAGCAGTACTACAGAACATCATTTGAAACAGAAAAAAAATCATTTCTGCTCCAGAGAAATATTCGGGGTAAAAAAAATGGCGATCTGAGCCAAATATACCGAGCCGCGAGCTGCCAAAAGCAATGCCGTAGCCCACCGCCCAAAATAACATGATTGAAATTCCCAGGTCGATGAGATTTTTAATCGCGACATTGACGCTATTTTTAGTCCGAGTTAAACCAGATTCTAAACACATAAAGCCTGGCTGCATCAGAAACACCAGAAAGGTACTCAATATTTGACAGAGATAGTTGAGATTCATCGACATTCGGGATTTGAATGATAAGATTGGGCGTTATTTGACAATCTCTTTTATATCTGAAATTGATGGAATTTAGGTTTTATCGGCAAAAAGATGCTAACTGTTGCTGGAGAATAGAACAGTGTTAGAAATTTTAATTGCTGCTTTATCTCTGGGAGTATGGTTATTTTTATTCTGCTTTTGGGGTGGTTTTTGGCGCTCAGATTGCCGACTCGATCTCGATCCTCCATCATTGGAGCAATATCCTACGGTTTATGCCATAGTTCCCGCCCGAAACGAATCAGAGGTCATTAATTCTGGCTTAACCTCGCTCTTAAATCAGGATTATTTGGGTCAGTTTAAGATTACTGTAATTGACGATAATAGTAGCGATCGCACTGCCGCAATAGCGCTGAAAACTGCCGCCGAGCTAGATCGCAGCGAACAACTAGAAGTTTTGCAGGGAGAGGCTTTAAAAGCTGGCTGGAAGGGCAAGCTCTGGGCAATGCATCAGGGCATAGAGTCGGCTGGCTCTGGGGCTGCACCCGATTATTGGCTATTTACCGATGCCGATATTCAGCACGATCAGGCTAATTTGACTCAGCTGGTTGCTAAGGCAGAAACCGAGAATTTAGATTTAGTTTCCCTAATGGTTTTATTGCGCTGCCATAGTTTCTGGGAAAAGTTATTGATTCCCGCCTTTGTCTTTTTCTTCCAAAAGCTTTATCCTTTCTCCTTAGTTAACGACCCTGCCGAATCGATCGCCGCAGCGGCAGGGGGCTGTATTTTGTTGAGTAATGATGCTTTGATTAAAATCGGCGGTATTGCCGCAATTAAGGATGCTCTAATTGATGACTGTACCCTAGCCCAGTCCGTCAAATCTATGGATAAAAACATCTGGCTGGGACTGAGCGAAACTACTATTAGCCTCAGAGGTTATGACAATCTTGAGGTTATTTGGAATACCATTGCCCGTACAGCCTACACCCAACTCGGTTATTCGCCTCTGGCACTGCTCGGAACAATGCTGGGCATGACCATAATTTATCTGGTTGCGCCCCTGGGTCTGCTTTGGGGAATAGTTACGAGCAATTTATGGCTGCTGAGTATCTGTGTTCTGATTTGGCTGCTAATGATTTGGGCTTATTTACCCACAGTCAAACTCTATAAGCTGTCTAGCGCCTGGGCAATATTATTGCCAGCGATCGCCTTTTTATATACCCTGATGACCTTAGACTCCGCCGTTAAATACTATCGGGGAGAAGGAGGTGCTTGGAAAGGAAGGACTTATTAGCCAAGTCTGTCAACAGCAGTTTTGTTAGTAAACGCAAATATTAAGTTACCCTCATATACAGTCTCTAGAGTTTGACCGTAATCTCCAGCATTCAAGCTCAACAATAAATTTATTATTCTCAGTGTGAGAAGCGATTATCTATGCGTGCCTTATTAATCTATCCTGTTTTTCCGCAAACTTTCTGGTCTTATGACAAAATTCTCGAATTGGTAGATCGCAAAGTCTTGTTACCACCCTTGGGAATGTTAACCGTGGCGGCTATTTTGCCCCAGGAATGGGAGTTTAAACTAGTTGACCGCAATATTCGTCAGGTAACACCAGAAGAATGGGCCTGGGCAGATCTAGTGATTATCTCTGCCATGATTGTCCAAAAACAGGACATGTTAGAGCAGATCCAGGCAGCCAAAAGTCGCCATAAATTAGTCGCTGTTGGTGGTCCTTACGCTACTTCTTTACCCGCCGAACCAAAAGCAGCAGGAGCAGATTTTTTAATTCTTGACGAGGGGGAGATCACTTTACCTCTATTTGTCGAGGCGATCGCTCAAGGAGAAACTAGCGGTACTTTTCGGGCAACAGAAAAGCCTGACGTAACCGTAACGCCAATCCCGCGCTACGACCTGCTGGAGCTGGATGCCTACGATTCGATGTCGGTACAGTTTTCCCGTGGCTGTCCCTTCCAGTGCGAATTTTGCGACATTATCGTGCTTTATGGACGCAAACCCCGTACCAAAAATCCTCAGCAGCTACTGCAAGAATTAGACTATCTTTATGAGCTGGGTTGGCGACGCTCAATCTTTATGGTGGACGACAACTTTATCGGCAATAAGCGTAACGTCAAACTGTTGCTCCAGGAATTAAAAACCTGGCAGGAAGAGCATCAATATCCCTTCGATTTTACTACCGAAGCTTCTGTCGATTTGGCTGCCGACTCAGAACTGATGGCATTGATGGTGCAGTGCAACTTTACTGCCGTTTTCTTGGGCATTGAAACTCCTGATGAATCGAGCCTACAGCTGACGAAAAAATTTCAAAACACTCGCAGTTCCCTGGCAGATACCGTTGATAAAATGATCCGAGCGGGGTTACGCCCGATGGCTGGCTTTATTATTGGTTTTGATAACGAGAAAAAGGGTGCCGGGACAAGAATTATCAATTTTGTTGAGGAAGCCGCTATTCCCACCGCTATGTTTGGGATGCTGCAAGCTCTGCCCCTGACAGCGCTATGGGATCGTTTAGAGAAAGAAAATCGCCTGCGGGATAACACCAGAAAAGACATCAATCAAACTACTTTGATGAACTTTGTGCCAACCCGCCCGATTGAAGACATTGCTCAGGAATATATTGAAACCTTCTGGACGCTCTACGAACCGAAAAGATATCTTGATCGCGTCTATCGTTGTTTTCTCAAACTCGGTACGCCTCAACACCAAGCACCAGCGGCAATGCCTACTTGGGTTGATCTCAGAGCTTTAGCAATTGTAGTCTGGCGACAGGGATTTAAACGTAACACCCGCTGGAAGTTTTGGCATCATTTTTTCGGGATTCTGCGGCATAATCCTGGCGTGTGGGAACATTATCTAACCATGTGCGCCCACAACGAACACTTTTTAGAGTATCGTCAGATTGTTCGTGATGAGATTGAGACCCAGCTAGCAGAGTTTCTCGCTCTCGAACAAGAATTGCAGCAGCCAACTGTCAAGCCCGTAGCCGATGCCGTAGTCTGATTTTGGGAATTGGCGATCGCCAACAAATACAGCCTGAGGCTTTATTTCGTCTTTCAATCTTCTGTATTAAGGCGATCGTCAATTATGGTTATTCTACTTACTGCTCAAGAAGTATATCTTTCTCTGGATGCGAAAAACAAAAATAAGGCTTATCGTAAGTCTATTAGTATTAACGAACAAATGTAATGACTCACTCTATCTTGGTAGTAGAAGACAACAATGACTTGCAGGTTCTGTTTAAGCTACTCCTAGAATCAGAGGGTTACGAGGTAACAATTGCCCATGACGGCAAAGAAGCTTTGAGCATCCTAGAATCTACCCACCCTCAGTTGATTCTGATGGATATTATGATGCCAGATATCAGCGGACTAGAAGTTTCCCATCGCATCAAGCAAAAACAAAATTTTAGAGCTTTGCCAATCATCTTAGTATCGGCGATTGATCGTCTGCAAAAGCAGCAGCTAGACTACAGCAAGGCTAACGATATCCTCTACAAGCCCTTTAACCTCGACGATCTGGTCAATAAGGTCAAGGAATTTATGGGAGCTAGTCAGTTCAACTCCGAACTCATTTACGCTTGAGGAAATGAACTAAGTTTAGCTCCCAAGGATAAACCACTGCCTCCTAAATAGTATAGAACGCCTGATGTGAATTAGCTTGATAACGCAAGTCTTCAAAGTCCACAGCATTTATAGGGCGCAAGTGTACTTATCAATGTTGTTAAACCTTAGCAGTGTCGATTTTTCTTAGATATTTCAAAAATTAGTTTCAAATATCAAATCCCATAAAGCCGATAAGTAAAACTCTTGTACGGAGGGGTATGGGGAAGTCGTAACGTCCCCATCAGGCGAGCGACCCACAGCCTCTATCGAGGCAAAGTCCCTTCGGGACGCTGGCGCGGATGCGCCGTTCGCCGCAAGGCGCAAGGGAATGCGCGAGATTGGGGTTTCCTTTAGGAAACCGCTTCGCATATGGGGGAAAGTTCCCCCAAAATGGGTCTTTGTATTTGAAAATACATTTTGTAAGACAGAAGAGAGATTGAGTCTTTTATTTAATTAACATCAGACGTATAGATAAAATTAAGATCGGTAAAGCGATCGCCAGCGAAATGAAAACAAAGACTGAGCTTTGGTTGGTCTGAATATTGGTTTAAATATTGAACATAGCTAACCGACTTTGCCAATGATGGTTCAGCCACAAGACTAATCTGACTTGCCGCGAATCCCGCTACACTCGCAACGCTAGTTTGACTCTAGTTAATTTCCCTTCCTAGCAACATAGATTGACTTTTGAGCGACTGTCACAGACGGGTTAGAAATCGCCACAAGTTGTCTATTTTCCCCGACTCAACCAGAGGATAATATTTAACTAATTTTGTAAGCTCCTGAAACTACCTCAGAATTAGGTAAATAGTCAATATACTTTTGAATTAATTTACATTTTGCATCTCTGTGATAGTATCTGGGTGATTCAGGGGCAGAAAAAATATCGGTTATACTAATCGACCTATTGGTGAAGGAGTTTATTAATCAAGTGCATACTAATTTTGATCGGCAGCTGAACAATAGTAAAAAACCAACACAACCACTAAAGATGGGTGTCATTGGCGTGGGCAATATGGGACGGCACCACGTCCGTATCCTCAGCCTGCTCAAAGACATCGAGCTGGTAGGAGTTTCTGATATAGATTTAGCTAAAGGGATCGAAATGGCTAGTCAATATCAGACCCATTTTTATGAAAATTATGATGATATGTTGTCGATGGTCGATGCAGTCTGTATTGCCGTCCCGACCAAACTGCATCACGAAGTGGGTAGCCGATGTCTAGCAGCGGGAGTCCATATTCTAATTGAGAAGCCGATTGCTGCTGATCTTGCCGAAGCCGAATCTTTGGTTAATCTTGCCGCTGAGACAGGATGCATTTTACAGGTAGGTCATATCGAACGTTTTAATCCCGCCTTCCGAGAATTGAGCAAGGTAATTAAAACCGAAAATATTTTGGCTTTAGAAGCTCGTCGTCTGAGTCCCTACAGCGATCGCGCCAACGATGTCTCTGTAGTTTTGGATCTGATGATTCATGATATCGATTTACTCTTAGAATTATCGGCAGCGCCCGTCGTCAAGCTTACTGCCAGCGGCAGCATTTCGGGCAACTCCAACAACCTGGGTAATTTAGATTATGTGACTGCCAACCTAGGATTTGCCAATGGGGTTGTGGCTACCCTTACCGCCTCCAAAGTGACCCATCGCAAAATTCGCTGTCTTGCGGCTCACTGTACCAATTCCTTGATTGAAACAGACTTCTTGACCAACGAAATTTTGATCCATCGTCATCAGTCCCAGAGTTTGGCATTAGAACAGCAGCAGCTTGCTTATCAGCGAGATGGCATCACCGAAAAAGTTTATACCAGTAATGTTGAGCCGATACATGCCGAAATCGAACATTTTGTTAGCTGTATCCGAGGTGGCGATCGCCCTTCTGTAGGTGGCGAACAGGCTTTGAAAGCGCTGCGCCTAGCTAGCTTAATTGAACAGATGGCACTTGACGGTCAAATCTGGCGCGGAGGACGAGAAATTGATTCTCCAACCATGTCTATTATTTAAATTACTCCCTCGCTTTGGGGGAGTTGCGGTAAATACATCAAGCAGATTCTCATTCAACATTAATATCTGTCATTTTGTATCGTAGTTGACATTTTTTTTTTTTGACTCATATAAGTATGGAAGCAAATCAGTGAATAATTTTCACCGATCTTTGTCTTGTTTTGGTGTGAGGAAAAAATTAAAGATGAATAAAATTAAGCAACCTGCTTTGCTGGGTTCTGCTGGGCTTCTATTCGCCAGCATTCTTGCCAGTAATGCGGTTAACGCTCAACAGGTAGACCTGTCTAATCCTGATGCAGTGGCTAATTATGCAAATTTCAACCAAGGAACTAATTCGGCAGGAAACAACACCGAGGTATTTCCCAGCAATCCGATGGGGCAGGTAACCAACGTCAATCAGCTGCGAGACGTTTCCCCCACAGATTGGTCTTACGAAGCATTACGCAGCCTGGTAGATCGCTATGGCTGTATTTCAGGTTTTCCCAATCAGACCTATCGTGGCAATCAGCCCTTGAGCCGCTATGAATTTGCCGCAGGTTTAAATAGCTGTCTTAATCAAATTGAGCGCCTTATTGCGGCTGGCGGCAGTGATGTTGGTCAGGCAGATTTAGAGCAGATTGAGCGTCTCAGTCAAGAATTTGAGGGCGAACTGGCAGTATTGGGAGGTAGGGTTGATGAAATCGAAAGCCGTACCGCTGTTCTAGAAGATAGTCAGTTTTCCACTACAACTAAATTAGTGGGAGAGGTCGTTTTCAACATTGCCCAAGCTTTTGGTGATGAGCGGGCAGAAGGCAGTGCCGATAACCCCGATTTAGATTCCGAAGTAGTTTTTACCGACCGTGTTCGTCTCCAACTGGTTAGTAGTTTTACAGGTAAGGACAAACTATTTACCCGTTTAACCGCTGGTAATATCGGTAATTCTTTCCAGAATGAAACTGGTACTGCCGAAGGACGTTTTGCTTTTGATGGTCCAAGTGGCAATAATATTGTTCTTGATCGCCTACACTACAGTTTTCCTGCTCTTAGCGATAGGTTAAGAGTTACGGCGATGGCTAGCTTGGCAGCTCACCATTTTTATGCCAACACCTTCAATTCAGGTTTAGACGTTGGTGGTGGTGCATCTGGTGCTTTAACTCGTTTTGGTGAACGTAATCCAATCTACCGTCAGGGAATTGCCGGCTCCTCTGCTGGTTTGGGTGCTTCTTTTGAATTAAACGACTTTATTACCCTCTCTGGAGGTTACATTGCCCCGACTGCCTCCGACCCCAGCGATGCGGCTGGTTTGTTTAACGGTAGTTTCTCAGCTTTGGGACAGGTCGAGATTACGCCGATTGAGCCACTACAAATTGGTTTGACCTATGTTCGCGGTTACGATAACGAGCAAGCTTCTCCCGATAGCGGTCCTCGTGGTTCCTTCCTCTTTGGGGCAACAGGTACTAACCAAGCCAACTTTAAAGATAGTCTAGGCAATAGCCTCATTGGAGATTCTCCTGTCGCCACGAACTCTTTTGGGGTTCAGTTTCAATACGACCTCAACCCCACAATTAGCATTAGAGGCTGGGGTGGCTTTACCGATGCAGACATTATTAATGATGGCGAAAACGGTGATGCGGATATTTACAACTATGCAGCAGCTTTTGTAGTGTCTGATCTTTTGCAAGAAGGTAGCCAAGCGGCCCTGATTGTTGGTGCTGCACCCTATGCGGCTTCGATAGATACGGATGGGGACGGGGATGATGCCCTCGAAAACGATGTGCCAATCCACTTGGAAGGTTTTTATAAATATAAGTTCAACGACAATATTTCTATCACTCCTGGGCTAGTTTGGCTGCCAACTCCCAATCAAGACGGTTCTAACAGTGATGTCTTTGTTGGTACCCTAAGAACTACCTTCACGTTCTAAGCTGCTGTTAGATTGCAGGCTAAAAATTTAAATAATATAGTAGTCGAGAAAAATCTTTAAATAGGCTGATTCTCGACTTTTTTTGTCTAAGGATCGTTTCTCTTCGAAAACCAAGCAAATAAGCTGTTTGATCAAACTGTTCACAAAAACTACCTAAAAGTATTATCAAAATCGGTTTGCAGAGGTTAGACTGCATATTATATCGGTACAAAATTGATGAGATCCTAAAAATTTGCTAGCGAGCTTTAACAAATTGCTGGCGACTGGTAGTTGTTAGCTGATAATATAGGCGATGCCTTTGGTGGGATTGAAAAAAAGATTATGGCTCTAGTAGTTCAAAAATATGGCGGGACTTCTGTTGGTTCAGTAGAACGAATCCAGGCAGTAGCGCAAAGAATTAGTCAAGCTGTCCAGCAGGGTGACAGTCTGGTGATCGTCGTCTCGGCAATGGGTAAAACTACAGACACCTTGGTCAAGCTGGCTAATGATATTACCAGCAATCCCTGTAGCCGAGAAATGGATATGCTGTTGTCTACAGGAGAACAGGTAACGATCGCTCTTTTGACGATGGCGCTGCAAGAATTGGGCAGAGCCGCTATTTCTCTGACAGGAGCGCAGGTGGGCATCGTCACCGAAGCCGAACACAGTCGAGCGCGAATTCTGCAAATCTGTACCGATCGCCTGGAGCGGCATTTAAATAAAGGTGAAGTAGTTGTGGTTGCTGGCTTTCAGGGAGTCAGCAACAGTGCCGATTTAGAAATTACGACCCTGGGTCGGGGCGGCTCAGATACTTCTGCCGTGGCTCTTGCCGCTTCTCTTAAGGCAGACCGCTGTGAGATCTATACCGACGTTCCTGGCATCCTGACTACCGATCCGCGTCTGGTACCCTCAGCACAGCTGATGTCGGAGATTACTGCCGATGAAATGCTAGAGTTGGCTAGCTTGGGGGCGAAAGTTCTCCATCCCCGCGCTGTAGAAATTGCTCGCAACTACGGTATGCCGTTGGTGGTCTTATCTAGCTGGAGCGATCGCCCAGGAACGAGAGTCGTTTCTCGTCTGCCCCAACCCCGTTCGCTTCAGGGGATGGAAATTGCCAAGCCAGTAGACGGCGTGGAGGTAGACCGCGACCAGGCAAAAATTGCCCTGTTGAGAGTTCCTGATTTTCCTGGGGTTGCCGCTAATCTCTTTGGTGAAATCTCCAAGCAAAATATTGATGTCGATTTGATTATCCAGTCGATTCACGAAGGAAACACCAACGATATTGCTTTTACCGTCGTTAAGCGCGTCCTCAAAGCTGCCTCCGCCGTCGCCGAAGCGATCGCTCCTGTGTTAAGAAGCGACCCCAGCCAAAAAGATGAAGCAGAAGTGACGGTTGACCGCCAAATTGCCAAGGTAGCTATTTCGGGGGCGGGTATGATCGGTCGCCCAGGAATTGCGGCGAAGATGTTCAAAACCCTGGCAGATGCTCAGATTAATATTCAAATGATTTCTACTTCAGAAGTCAAGGTAAGCTGTGTAATTGATGAATCTGAATGTGATCGCGCCCTGCACCTGCTTTCTCAGGCATTCGATATTGATCGCAGTTCCCAGCCAGAAATTGTCTCTAATCAATACCAAGGAGATCATCCCCCCGTGCGTGGGGTGGCTCTCGATACGAACCAGGCGCGGATTGCCATTCGTCATGTACCCGACACTCCAGGGATGGCGGCGCAAATTTTCACTCTTCTCGCTCGCAAAAATATCAGCGTTGACGCGATTATCCAGTCTCAACGCTGTCATATTATCAATGACCTGCCGACCCGCGATATTGCCTTTACTGTCGCTCAATCTGATGCTGAATTAGCCTGTGAGATAATTGCCGAATTGGATCGCCAAATCGGCTGTGGTCAGGTTTCAGGCGATACGGCGATCGCCAAACTAAGTGTTGTCGGTGCGGGTATGATCGGACATCCAGGAGTTGCGGCTCAGTTTTTCGCGGCGTTGGCTCAAGAGCAGATCAATATTCAAATGATCACTACTTCAGAAATTAAAATTAGCTGCGTAATTGACGAGGCAGATGGAGTCCGAGCGCTCAAGGCAGTCCATCAGGCTTTTGGTCTGGGAGGCAAAGAAAAGGTGACGATTCCTGCTTAACCAGAATTGACCAAGGCTGAAATATGCTTTAGTACATCTACTCAACCGTGGCAAAAGACTCGATCATTCTCTCGACAGTCGGCAGATAACTTTCATAGTCTTCGGGCTTCGCTGTATAGGTAAGGATGTAAGCCCGATTACCATTAACTGACCAGCTTTGCATTCTCTGTACATGACTGCCGTTTTCTTCGCCCTGATACACAATCTGCCGCCCTTCATCAGTACCGAGAACGATCTTTTGTGCTGCGCCAATACTAGGGTCAGAAAGCTGCTTGATTTCGTCGAGAGACTGCTGGGTATATTCAGCCAAAGGTATGTCGCGCGGAAGATTTTCGACGAGGACGCTGACTCTTTCTTTGAATCGATCTGAGTCATTGGCTAGAGGAGAAAAAAACACTACTCCTGTGGCAAAAAAGTCATCTCGATTTTGCTTTGACCAGCTTGTAGGATAGTCAACTCGAAAACCCTGACTGTAATTTTCATAGCTAGATAGCTCTATTTTTGGCTCTTTATTCTGTCCCTGGAACCAAATCCAGCCGCCAATTAATGCTGCGGAAGCTATCACTCCTGCCACAATGGGCAAGACGGAGAAAGTAGATTTGGCCCGTTGCACGACCTGCTTTGGTTGGATAGGAGGCTCGGTCTTAGGAGTAATTAGAGTTGCCGAGTTGACGGCATTGCCTGTCTGGAGAACGGGTTGACGATTGATAATCGCCGTATCACCATCTGCGGCTGTCATTCTCGATGTCTGCGACTTGGGTGCAGCCGTTTTTTTGGGGATAATTACCGTCTCTCGATTGTTATTTTGGTTAGCATCCAACTGTTTGAGGTCTGCTAAGACAGCTCCCGCGGAAGCATATCGTTCCTGGTGGCGATAGCGCACCATGCGATCTAGTAGGTCTAAAAAGCGAGGCTGATAGTTGGTGCGGCGATCAAGCTTCTGACGCCAGATTATTTCACCATCATCATCAATCGGCAATTCTTGAGGATTGACTCCCGTCAAAGCCTGGATGGCAATTATACCTAAAGCATAAATATCGCTGTAGTATCCAGGACGACCCATCATCTGCTCCATTGGCATGTAGGATTTAGTCCCCACTGCTACCGTCTGCTTGACTTGACCCGCAGCGTCGATCATCTGGGTGCTTACCTGTTTGACCGAGCCAAAATCGATTAGGATAATTTTCTCGTCTTGACGACGACGCATCAAATTGGAAGGCTTGAGGTCGCGGTGAATGACGCTATGCTGTTGGACAATCAGCAGCACTTCTAAGACATCTTGCAGCAGCTCCAGCGTTTTTGTTTCTGACCAGGGCTTCCCCATCAAAATTTCTTGGCTTAAGTCATGACCCTCAATCAATTCTTGAACTAGGAAAAATTCGTTATCCTGCTCAAAATAAGCTAATAATCGGGGAATGCGATCACAGTGACCCAGGCGATTCATGATTTCGGCTTCTCGATTGAATAACCTACGGGCGATCGCCAAAGTTTGCGGATTAACGGTTTTGGGCTTGAGCTGTTTAACCACACACTGGCTATCAAAACACTGCTGATCTTGAGCCAAAAAAGTGACTCCTACACCACCTCTTCCCAGCTGCCTAACGACGTAATAACGTCCCTGAATCGTCTGTCCTACAAGTTTGTTATCCATCGACACAATTGTCTAAAAGAGGGTTCACCAAGACTCCATAATTTTAATACCTACTTCCCTCTTAAGGGAGGCTAGTCCGAACATCAAATTTAAATCTTATTTATTATGGTTTATTTATTACTACCTATTTTGTCTCGTTCCTGGGGAGGATGATTTCTCTTGCTGGGCATTTTAAGCTCTTAAAATTACTGATTTTCTGGAGCTTCACTAGCAATAAGCCAGTTGTCTACGGCTACCTGGTTGCGTCCTGCTCTTTTTGCTTTATACAGCAAATTATCAGCTACTTCAATTATAGTACTGCTTGGCTGTTTTGAATCAGGAATTTTCGTGGTAATTCCCAGGCTCAGGGTGACAAAGTTGCTAACTGGAGAATGCTTGTGAGGGATTTTTTTGCCAGCCAAATACCGCACAATCTGATGGGCTAAAAACAATGCTCCTGGGGCATTAGTGTTGGGTAAAATCAGGGCAAATTCTTCTCCTCCATAGCGTGCTACCAAATCTGCTGGTCTTCTGGTAGACTGCTGAAGTATTTGAGCCACCTTTTGCAGACAGCGATCGCCCTGCTGATGACCATAGGTGTCGTTATAAACTTTGAAATAGTCGATATCGCAGAGGATTAGGGAAAAATGCTGCTGTTCACGGGCTAGTCTTTGCCACTCTTTATCTAGAACCAAATCGAAATAGCGACGGTTGGCAATTCCCGTTAATCCATCTAAGATAGCCAACTTCTGAAGCTTTTGATTGGCTACCTGTAGCTCACAGCAAAGCTGCGACTGTTCGATGGCGATTGTCACCTGAGTAGTTAGGCGCTGGAGAAATCCTATTTCCCAGGCTTGCCAACGACGAGGCTCCTTTGTGTTATATGCCACCAGCATGCCCCATAATTTGGGTTTTTCTTGCTCTTGGGCTGCCCGAGCGATTTCCGCGAGAGTGAAGTTGTCGTGGGCGTAATCAAAAGATTTTGAGAGCCAAATTGGTAAAATCGAGTAAGACCTCACTAGCTGAGGCTCAATCACCTGCAATTCGCCGTGGGGATTCTCTAGAGTATCTTCCACTATCTGCACCGAGGTGGATTCTGACAAAATGGCGTGGAGAGAGGGATAATTGACCGCGCCAATAAATTGCTCGATCGCCTCACGATCAAATTGGGCATCAGCAGATTGGGAAACAATGGTGGTTTCTGGCAGTCCTGCCCCTGCACAACGATAAATTAAGACCCGTTCGCTCGCAAAAAATTCTTGAATGACCGTGGCGGTAGTTTGCAAAATTGCCTCTAGATCGATGGAGTTACGAATTCGATCTAACATCTGCTTCATTAATGCCTGCTGGCGCAGTTCAAATTGCTGACGCTGGCGGGCGATCGCATATCTAAGAGAGCGAGCTAAGATTTGAGGTTCCAAATTGCCTGTGACTAGATAATCTTGAACTCCCTGATGCATAAGTTCGATAGCCAACTCAGGATTGTCCTCCCGAGCCAAAACAACAATCGGCAGCTGGGGTGTTCTCTGCTGCAATAATCTGATGGAGTCTAAATCTTGGCTTGCCTGTGAACTGTAATCAAATAAGAGAACATCATAGCTATCTTGGCAATAAATATCGACAGCTTCCTGTAGCTGTTGGACAGATTTTAGCTGATAATTTTGTTCATCACAGGCTTGCAATATTTTTTCGACCCAAGTATTATCAGCAGATTCTTTGACCACCACCAATATTTTCAAAGCTTCGTTATTCACTGCTGTTTTTTTGACTACCAAGGGTTTGTAATACAGGAATTACTAGATAGCATGGATGATCAACAAAGTATTTAGCTTACGGTTGAAACTTTCCTACTAATCAGAAAAATAATTTTCTAACTTTATTTATACGCCATTCAATAACTCTTTCATGTAATTCATTTTACATTGTCATTAAGCTATCATATTGCTACCTGATTTAACGAAAGTAATCGTCTTGATCACCTGCAAATGCTTGCCTAGATCAAATCTCAAAACTGATCTGGCGCAGGTAGGCTCTCCGGCTAGATGAACCAGATGATCTTGATTTGAGCTAAGTTTAAACCCAAAATTAGGCTCCAGCCAAACTGCCCCTCATCTTCCTCGCTATTTTTTATTTTCTTCAAGGCTGACTAACTAGAGCGATCGCCCTCGATCTGAAAAAATTAAGCAAAAATTAAATTTGTCAAGCTTTATCTGCATTTTGTTACAAAACTTGTTAGTATGTTAACAAAGCTTAACACTTCCGTGGAGAAATAAATATTTATGCCATTTACTATCGATTCAGCCCGCAATATCTTCTCGACTAATACTCTAACTGCTGATGCCGTCCCAGCATTGACAGCTAGATTTAATCAGCTTAGTGCAGAAGATCAATTGGCCTGGATTTGGTTTGCTTATTTAGAAATGGGTAAAACTATTACGGTTGCTGCTCCTGGTGCGGCTAATATGCAGTTTGCTGAGCCGACTATTGATGCCATTAAGGCAATGAGTTTTCAAGAGCAGTCGCAAGCAATGTGTGATTTGGCTAACCATGCCGACACTCCTATCTGTCGGACTTATGCCACCTGGACTGCTAACATCAAGCTAGGTTTCTGGTATAAGTTGGGAGAATTGATGGAACAGGGAGTAGTGGCTCCTATTCCCCAGGGTTACAAACTTTCAGCAAATGCAAATGCGGTGCTGGTGACGCTTCAGGGACTAGACGCGGGTCAACAGATTACCGTTCTGCGTAACACAGTAGTTGATATGGGCTTTGATACTAGCAAGATGGACAACTATCAAAGCGTTAGTGCGCCTGTTGCACCACCTACGGAAATCGCGAAAAGAACCCAGGTCAACATCGAGGGCGTGACCAATGCTGCGGTATTAAACTACATGAACCTGCTCAATGCCAATGATTTTGGCGAGCTAATCAAATTGTTTGTTGAAGACGGTGCGTTACAGCCTCCTTTCAAAAAACCCATCGTTGGTAAGGATGCCGTATACAAATTCTTCAAAGAAGAATGTCCCAATCTCAAGTTAGCTCCTGAGCGTGGTGTAGAAGAACCCGTCGAAGACGGCTATACTCAGGTAAAAGTTACTGGCAAGGTACAAACTCCTTGGTTTGGTGCTGGCGTCGGGATGAACATGTCCTGGAGATTCTTGCTCAATTCAGAAAACCAGATCTTTTTTGTGGCGATCGACCTACTAGCTTCCCCCAAAGAATTACTTAACCTAGCTCGTTAAGCAAAAAATCAATCAGACTCTCGTTGATAAACTTCAAGGCTGTATTGCATAATATGTAGTCGGTCTTGGAGTTTTCTGAGTGTAAATTATTACATCAAAATTGTAAATTCAAGTTTAATTATTAATATTGCCAGTGAGTAAAATTCAATGGTCTGAAACAGAAAATAAAATTGCTCAAAAAGCTTTTCAGACAGCCTATCAAAGAGAAACTTCTACTTTAATCGCCAACGTTCGCGATCGCGCGCCAGAGATCACAGAATTGACAGACCTCTGGTCCTTACACGATCTTTTGAGTACCAAAAGGTATGAAATTGATGGCAAGTATAGTTACGATCCTGCTTCAGCTGTATTCGATCTTGCGAGCCTGATCAAGGAAGGGTGGCTTGGTCTCAAAGATCTTGAGGGCTTAAACCCCGAAATACTATCTAAGATTTCTGCTTTGCTACGGATGTAGTGTATACTGCTGTTTTCTGGCTGGTTGCCATGTTTGACTGGCGATCGCTCAAGCTAATCTGCGATTTAAAGTGTCAGAAACTAAGTCTTAAGACATATTCTGCAATTTAGAGTTCCGATTTATACTGAAACTTGCCAGACGTAATCTCTAAGATCGTTTTTGCATGAAGCAAAAGTAAAGGCCATTCAAGATCGCTGCTGGTTTAATTTAGATGGCTTATCAACCGAGATTAGACAGTCGATATTTAACAACGGGCAAGCCAAAGTAAAAAATGTACTTAATTATTATTGGTGCAGGCGCTGTTAGCAGACAGTTAATTTCCCTTGCTACCGAACAAGGGCATAGAGTTGCGGTGATTGAAAAGCGAGCCGAACGAGCAAGAGAGATTATGCAGCAGTTCGACGTGCAAATCTTTCATGCAGACGTAGCCAAGGCTAATGTTTTAGAAGAAGCAGATATTAAAAACGCCGATGCGGTCATTGCGACAACTAAAGACGACTCAGTGAATTTGATGACCATGGTTTTGGGGAAGGAATATCAGGTCAAACATCTAATTACCTTACTCCAAGAAGCCAAGCATCAGCAGATGTTTGAGAAATTGGGGGTCAAGGTGCTGAGTGATCCTGAGCGTTTAGTCGCGCAAAAACTGTATAGCTTTATGGATTAAAACCAGAGCCTAGACATACAAATGAAAACCGTCCTTAGAGATGTAGGTTTGTTCCTCCACGTTCCTGCAATCATGGCTTTAATTTCAATTCCCGTCTGCTTGCTGGCACAAGAAACCTATGCTTTGATACCGCTGATCACCTGTTCCGTTACTTCCCTGGCGGTTGGTCAGACACTATATCGCCTAATCAAATCGGAAACCAGCGCTCGGCTTCCTTATGCGATGGCGACAGCAGCAGTCGGCTGGCTCTTGTTGCCCTTATTTGGGGCAATTCCCATCTATATGATGGCTAACGCTCCCGACCTCGCTCCCGATCTATCAACGAGTATTCTCCAGTTTAGGAACCCAGGCAACGCAATTTTTGAGGCTTTTTCTGGCTTTACTAGTACGGGACTGTCCATGGCTTTTAACTACAGCGAGCTACCCCATACTCTACAGTGGTGGCGATCGCTAATGCAGTGGATTGGTGGCGTGGGTATTATCGTCCTGGTCATATCGTTATTAGAACCAGCGACACAACCCGACCAGCTATATAGTGCCGAGGGAAGAAGCCAAAGAATTGGTCTAACTTTACGTAAAACTGTGAGGCATATTTGGTGGATCTATCTGATTTATACCATCGGTAGTATCCTTCTGTTTCGTGTAGTCGGCATGAGCTGGTGGGAGGCGCTCAATCACGGAATGACGGGTATTGCCACTGGAGGATTTAGCGTCACGCAAAACAGCATCGGCGATTATAGTGCTGGAGTGAAGCTGGCGGTGATTGTCGTCATGACCCTAGGCGCAGTCAGCTTTTCGACTCACTATCAGTTTTTACGCCATGGTCGGCTATCAGCTTTTTGGTCGGATGATCAGCACCGAGCATTGTGGATTATTTTGCTAGGAGGAACTTCTTTACTCTGGCTGTTTAACCGACTGACTTTTGATCATGTAGCTCTAGTCGATCTTTTATTTCAATGGTCTTCGGCACTGGGAACCTGCGGTTTTGGGACAGTTTCAGTAAAATCTTGGGATGGTGGAGCAAAATTGCTCATGACCTTAGCGATGCTTACTGGTGGTGCCGCAGGTTCGACGGCAGGAGGAATCAAACTGAGTCGTTTGGTGATTGTTTTTAAGGCAATTATCTGGCGTTTTCGTCGTGTAGCCCTACTGCCCCACGAAATGATGCGCTATGAGCTTGACGGCAAAATGATTACCGAAACTGAAGCCAATCAGCGCGTAGAGGCAGCAGCAGTATTAGCTATTCTCTGGCTGGGCATCGTCACTATCGGCATCTTTATTCTGCAATATCTAAAATTACCAACCTATAATTTGATCGACGTGATTTTTGAAGCTGCCTCGGCAACTAGCGGAGTTGGGATCTCAACTGGTATTACCCATCCCGATCTGCCCTGGTTGGGTAAGCTGACTCTGATTTGCCTGATGTGGATGGGTCGCTTAGAAATTATTTCGGTCTTGCTGCTGTTTTCTTTGCCTGCGAAGTATTTTAGTAAGGGCAAATGATTAAGATGGTTCTCGATCTGCCAATCTTGTTCTCAAACTAAAGCTAATGTCGCCGTTTCTTTCCAAACAGGCTTATTCAATCGAGTCAAATCTCCTCATGGTCTAGATTGATGTTTTGGGAGTAGGGGATTAGAGGAGTGGGCTTTTGATTGGGTTTCTTACTGGGAATGACTGTCTGCACCTTAGTTCTTTATCTAATTAGTGGTATTACTACTAGCGACGGAGTCAAGTTTTCTTAAAATTTGTTTACAATATAAATAATTGAGAAAAAACAAAAAATAAGGAAAAATCAAATTATGGACAGCCTAGAAAATAGTCTTTCAATCGAACAGGAATTAAGCCATCGAGTATTTAAAGATCGCGTCAAGCAGCTAACTCATGAAGAGATTGAGGAGCTAATGGTGCAGATGCACAAGCAAATGATGATCAAGGAAAATCTTTACCGCGAACTGTTTTTGAGTCAGGAGAAAGATATAGTCGATTCTCTATTTGGAGCGAGACAAAGTTGAGACATCGCCCAATAGATTATTACAGTAGCTTCCTTCTTGATTGAGGGAAGCTTTTGAGTACCTAGTTTTAATAGAGCTTTAGTTTGTAACATTAATTTATAGCTTTAGGTAGATGCATCAGATCCGATTAAACTGATATATCTATAGATAGGGAAAAACACAGGCAAAGAATATCAGCTTAAATGAAAGGTTTAAAGGGCAAAAACGTATTAGTTACAGGAGCTACTTCTGGTATTGGGCAAGCGATCGCCGCTCATTTCGTGACAGAGGGGGCGAATGTTGCTCTTAACTACCGTAACAAGATTGAGAAACTCGACGCTACAAAAGAGTTAATCGACCAGATGTGCGCCCAGCAACAGGGATGCGAGGGCAAAGTGTTTCCCGTTGAAGCAGATGTGACAGAAGAAGCAGAAATTGTACGTATGTGCGGTGAGGTAATCGAGCAGTTTGGTAGCCTTGATATCTTAATTAATAATGCGGGAATCCAGACAGATGCACCCTCTCACGAATTGGACACAGCCAGCTTCGACAAGGTGATCCAGGTGAACTTGCGGGGTGCTTATCTCTGTGCCAGAGAAACCATCAAACATTTTATGGCACGAGGTAAGGGAGGCATTATCATCAACGTCTCCAGCGTCCATGAAATTATTCCGAGACCGACCTACGTTAGTTATTCCATGAGTAAGGGGGCAATGGGAAACATGACTAAAACCTTAGCCCTAGAATATGCACCCCACGGTATTCGGGTAAATGCGATCGCTCCTGGAGCAACAGCTACACCAATTAATAGCTGGACAGAAAATAAAGCGAAAAAGCAAGAAGTAGAAAGTCATATCCCGATGGGTAGAGTCGGTACTTCCGAGGAGATGGCGGCGATCACTGCCTTCTTAGCTTCGGATGATGCAGCATATATTACAGGGCAAACGTTGTTTGTCGATGGTGGTCTAACTCTCTATCCAGACTTCCTCAAACCTTGGTCGGCGGGAGAGTAGGTAGAAGCAAAATAGGCATTTTTTGGGTCAAAAAGCAGAAAATTAGTAATAAAAAATAGGAAAAAATAAAAAATTATGGCAGTTAATAGTAACAATAGCGTTAGAGATTATTTAAAAGAAATCGGTCGCACTCCTTTGCTGACAGCGGCAGATGAAGTGCGGTTTGCCAACCAGATTCAGGCAATGTTACCGCTGTTGGAGCAAGAAAATTTAACGCCCGAAGAACAAAAAGTGGTTCGTATCGGACAAAAAGCCAAGCAGGCGATGGTGAAAGCAAATTTACGCCTGGTAGTTTCGATCGCCAAAAAGTATCAAAATCGTGGTTTATCGATGCTGGACTTGATCCAAGAAGGCAGTATCGGTTTGATGAGAGCATCAGAGAAATTTGATGCAGGTAAAGGCTACAAGTTTTCTACCTATAGCTACTGGTGGATCAGACAGGCAATGACAAGAGCGATCGCCAATCATGCGCGGACAATTCGTCTGCCGATTCATATCACTCAAGACCTGAATAAAATTAAAAAGACCACCCGCCTACTCTCGCAAAAGCTAGGTCGTAAGCCAAACGAAGACGAAATTGCTCAAGAGTTAGATATGGATCTGAAGAAACTGCGGTCTTTAGCCGAGTCTGCCCGCAGAACTAGACTCAAGAGTCTTAATGCGACTATCGATGATAATCAGACTGAGCTAGGACAAATTTTAGCAGATGATTCGGCTTCCCCTTCCGACTTTGTTGCTAGCCAAGAGCTGCGCACTCAGGTTCAAAATTTACTCTATACTTTATCTCCCAAACAGCGGGACGTAATCACCCTTCGCTATGGTTTAAATAACGGCAAAACCATGACCTACGAGCAAATTGGCGAGGTATGTGGAGTTAGTCGCGAACGAGTCAGACAAATCAAAAACAAGGCAATGAAGCTACTGAAGAAAAGAGCGATCGAGCAGTCTACCTTGGCAGCAGGATAGAAATGAATTATTTGTTGAGAGTATTAGTCAATTTTGAACTACTCTCTCAATAACAATGAATACAGAAGCTTTAGCAGCGATCGCCATATTTGTGCTGATATTTGGCTCGGTTTCGCGTCGGCTAGAAAAAAGCGTCCTAACTCCCCCCATGGCATACGTCATTTATGGCTTGCTGATTGGCTCTGCCAGCCTGGGGTTAATCAAAGAAGTTGACGTAACGAACGAAATTATCAAAGTTCTAGCCGAAATTACCTTAGCCTTGGTCTTGTTTACCGACGCATCGCGGATTCAACTAAAACTATTACGACAAGAATATAGTTTACCCCTGCGGCTAATCGCTTTTGGTCTACCAGTTACGATCTCGCTCGGCACTATCTTTGCCCTGTTGCTCTTTCCTGAACTCACTATTTGGGATGCAGCTATTTTAGCGACAATTCTTGCTCCCACAGATGCCGCATTGGGACAGGCGGTAGTCAACAGCCCTCGCGTACCCGCCTATATCCGCCAGGTAATTAACGTTGAAAGTGGTCTAAATGATGGGGTTTGTTTACCTGTTTTGCTGCTGTTTGTCGCTCTAGCAAAGAGAAGCGATCGCACAATAGATGCGGCTTACTGGCTGACCTTTAGTGGTCAACAAATTATTTTTGGGGCGATGGTCGGTGTTGCCGTGGGTTACTTCGGCAGCAAGCTGATTCTCCAAAGTCTGCAACGCCAGTGGATGAACGATTCTTTTGAAGATTTGTCGGTCTTGGGGGTTTCACTTCTCGCCTATGCAGGGGCCGAAACGATTGGTGGTAACGGTTTTATTGCTGCTTTTGGGGCGGGCTTGACTCTAGGAAATATTGCTCCCAAATCTACTCAGCAAAAACTAGCGGATTTTGGCGAAGCGGAAGGGCAGTTACTAACGCTAATATCTTTCTTACTATATGGCGCTTTGATGGTTTTGCCATCTTTGAACCGAGCTACTTGGCAGATGTGGGTATATGCTGCGGCTAGTCTAACTTTAATTCGGTTCTTGGGAGTAGCGATCGCCACCTTCGGCTCAAAGCTACAGCCGATCAGCGTGCTATTTATTGGCTGGTTTGGACCTAGAGGTATTGCCTCAATTATTTATGGGCTATTAATTGTCGAAAAAGATAATCTTCTAGCTAGCGATCTGATCTTTACCACTATGGCAGTTACGGTTTTGGTCAGCATTTTTGCTCATGGTCTGACTGCTGTTCCTGGAGCAAATTGGTATGCCGATCAGATGGCAAACAACCAGAAGCTCAAGAAGCCAATGACGGAACATAAACCTGTGACCGAAATGCCTGTTCGTCTACCCTGGCGACAATGACTCAGACTAAATGACTCAGACTAGGTGACTTATATTGTTGGGATGGGCGAAAATAATTATTTAGCGATCGCAGATCTTCTCTAGCTCGGTTTGGACTGAGTTGCTGCTGCTAACTATTTCTAGGCGTATTTTGACTCCAGAGACGGCAGGGTTTTGCTCGATTGCGGCTAACAGTGATTGTGTTTCTGATAGCGAGAGAAATTTGCTGTGGGTTGAGTTTAGAGTGGCATCATCAGTCAGTTCATCATAACCAAAACCATTGACTTTCTCTTCGGCAACAACTACCTCGGTCAGCTTCTCTGGCTGCTTGCCAATTCTTTCGACAATTAGCTTTTCCCGTCTGAGGGGAACTTTAATCACACGAGTTTCTACCTGCTTACGGATTATAACCTCGCCAACTTTTTCTCGGCGGCGAGCAATCTGAAGCTTTTCTTCTAACAAAGATATTTGCTTGGCTTCAGCAGCATTATCAACGATATCTGCCTCAACTGGTCGTTCGTTGCTCAAAGTCATGTAGTTTTAGATAGTCCAGATTTATTTTTTTCAATAAGTATCAGGTAGAGTGATTATGGCTACCCTACCTGAGTCGGCTAATTATCCAATAATTAAAGAGATAATTAAAAAATTAGCGATCGCGATTAATTACCGCATCACCATCTGTTTCAACGTCTAACTCTTCACGACGAATAGTTTCTCTAGCCGACACAGTATCTCTTTCTACTTCTTTATGCACGCTTACTTCCTCACGTACAAAGGCTTGCTTCTCGATATCGGCAGACTCTTCAAAAACCTCTACTCTAGCAACTTCGCCTTCACCAAAAGTAGCTTCGCCAGGAGCGACAACTCTTGTTTCGGTGGGAGTTGTGCGTTCGATTACGACTCTTTCTTTTTCTACGGGTACAGAAACAGACGCAGTTTCCGTCTCGATTCTCTTACCAACCGTGACCGTACTAGCAACAAAACGTTCTTTATTAGCAATCAAACGCTCTTCGTATAGCTTGAGGCTTTGACCATCGGTTGCTTCTTGGTGAGCATATAGACCCGCTGAGTCACGATCATAGTCGTAAGCGTCTACACCTTGTTGGTAAGCACCACTGTCGTACCCCTCGGTTTTATCTTCATTGAGGTATACGGTATCGTTATCATCGTACTCGACACCCCTGTAGATCATTCTGACCTTTTCTTCGTAGTCATAATTGATGGTCATATCATCATCATATTCAGGGAGTTTTTCCGCCTGTTCTTTTGTCAATCCCTTAGCGTAAATTCGTTCTTGAGCATAATCAATGCTAGCTCTACCTACTGGCAGCAGAACTTTCTTACCAAAGATCCAAAAACCTGTGTCGATGACGAGGTAGCGGAATTTACCTGTTTCGTCCACAATAATATCGTAGACTGAACCGATTTTGTCATCGGTTTGATCGTAAACAGAAAAACTTTTGATATCATCTCCGCCGAAGATATCTTGCTGGTAATTAGGATATAGATCGGCAATTTTCGCTAAGGTCATAAATATTTTGCTCCATATTTTATCTTGTCATTTTCAGGTTAATAATTATATGTAGCTATTTCATCCAACTTTTGAGATAGATAGGTTTTTTGGCGAATACTCCTAAAGTATTAGGTACTAATTCAACAGAACAATACTTTTTATTGTTGATGATTAAGTCCAGATTAATAAAGTGATGGTTTAGCGATCGCCAGTCATACCGCAGTCTATCTTTCGATAGTTTTCTTGTTACAGCGATCGGCTAAATAATAGTATTTGTAGAACAGAATTGAAGTTTTAAACAGATGGATAACACATCAAAAAACGAAGCAAGTACACCCGTAGCAGACGGCGGCAAGCAAACTCCTGTCGATCCTAGCCAGCGTAAAACTGGTCAGGGCGCGAGCCAAGAAGTTAGTTCTGGGGCAGAACCAGAAGCACCAGGAGCTAAAAATGCGGCTACGCCTGGAGATCCTAACCAAGGTACAGAAGCTCGTTAGTTTATAGCTAGCAAGCTAAAGATAATATCAGTATCAGTCAGCAATCAGGGGCTATTTATTAATGTCTTGATTGCTGCTTTTTAATGAGTATTTTTGTTTAACCTATTGATATTTTTAGAGTCGGACTAGCCCAAGCATCCCCCGACAGAAGTATTAGTCGATATTGTTAAACTTGCTAAAGTTCAACTGGATCTACAAACACTCTTACACCCTATAAATGCCAAGGATTCTAATTATTTATGTGTTATCAAGCTAATTCACATCAGGCGTTTTTTATATTCAGGAGCTTTTTTCTGTAGTTTATTAAAAGCATCATCTAATAAAAGATTAATATCTGCCTATAAACGACTGATATCTTTTTGCAAAGTTTGTCTAATTACCTGCTTTTGTTTCTGAGAACCTTTGATTTGAGCAAGTAACTTAGCCAACAGTTTAGAGATAAATGGTATTTGAAACCCAGCTTCTGTATCAGTTTGAACATTAACACCCAATTCGACACTTTTCTCTGTTTCCTTAGTAATCTCTTTAAACCACGATTCAAAGCTACTCAATAATCCGCGATCAAATTTTGCCCCAACTCTATAAAGTTCATCGGCTATTTTTTTGATAATCAACAAATATAAATCTGCATACTCAACATCATTGAGATCTAATTCAACATCAGCCTCTAAACAAATAATGTAGTATTCGGATTCCAGTCGCTTTTGAAGTCTTCTTAGTTCTGTACTTTTCCAGCAGCCTCGATGACCAGTGAACAACAAAGTACAACATTCACCTGGATCGAGTACCTGTAAATTTGCAGTGATGTTTTGAATAGTTTTGGTGCTACGCACTGAAGATAAGTCCACATAACATAATATCGCTCGATATCTTCTCCCACTAAAGGTTCAGGAGTACAGATACGATAGGCATCTCGAAGAGCGACAGCACGATTAGGCGAAAGCGAACTCATTTACCACTATTAGATCAACTACCGCTAGTCCACCTAAAATTTATTTGATTAGAAACAATAGACTAACCGCTAAATTCACTTCACAATCTACACACAAACCTTTGTCAGAATAGATTTTAATCATTGATATTGCGTTATTTGCTTCAAAAAAATATGGCTAGAATATTTCCAAATCGATTTCAGCTAAACAACTGTCCTAATCTATGAATTCTCAAACCTCAGCCAACACATTTGATACGCCAACAAATAACCAAGATTGGCATATCGTTAGCAAACAACAAGTTATCAAATTACTTAAAAGTGATGCCGAGAGGGGTTTGACTGATGATGAGGTAGTTCACAAGCAGCAGTATTTTGGTCAGAATGAGCTGAAGCAGACTGGGGGCAGAAGTAAGCTAAGTATTCTTTGGGATCAGTTTACTAACGTGATGTTGGTGATGCTAATTGCGATCGCCATAATTTCTGCTATTTTAGATCTGCGTCACGGTAATTTTCCTAAGGATTCTATTGCCATCTTTACGATTGTAATTTTAAACGGTATTCTTGGTTATTTTCAGGAAAGTCGGGCAGAACAGGCTCTAGCTGCTCTTAAACGTCTTTCTGCTACTTATGTCAGGGTAATTCGGGATGGTATGACCCAACAGATAGACGCAGAAGAATTAGTACCAGGGGATGTAATGCTATTAGAAGCTGGGGTGCAAATTGCTGCGGATGGATATTTATTAGAGGAGCAAAATCTCCAGGTTAGCGAATCTACCTTGACTGGAGAAGCTACGGCGGTGAGCAAAGATGCCGAGGCGATATTACCTGAAGATGCACCATTAGGCGATCGCCTGAATTTGGTGTTTAAAGGTACACAGGTGGTTCAGGGTAGGGCAAAAGCGATCGTGGTTAGAACGGGCATGGATACGGAAATTGGTCGTATTGCTACCATGCTCCAGACGGTTAAAACAGAGCCTACCCCACTACAGCAACGGATGACCCAATTAGGGCGGGTGCTGGTTACTGGTTCCTTGACTTTAGTAGCCTTAATTGTGATCGGTGGCTTACTAAAGTCAGGCTGGGGAATCTTTGAGGAGATCTTAGAAACTTCTCTCAGCATGGCGGTGGCGGTAGTGCCAGAAGGACTTCCTGCGGTGGTAACGGTAACGCTAGCAATTGGCACGCAAAAAATGATTCGCCGTCGGGCTTTGATTCGTAAACTTCCTGCGGTGGAAACTTTAGGTTCGGTGACGACGATCTGTTCTGATAAAACGGGTACGTTGACCCAAAACAAAATGATCGTCCAGCGAGTGCAGACTAACTCGTTTGACTTTGAGGTAACAGGCAAAGGTTATCAGCCAGAAGGAGAATTTGTCGCTCCCGACTGCGGAGATTTAGAAAATGAGTCAGAGGTTGAGAAGTTATTACAAGCTTGTGTATTGTGTAACGATGCTCTGCTGCAATGTTCTAGGAAATCCGAACAAAAAACAACTATCTGGTCTATTCTGGGCGATCCTACCGAAGGCGCGTTACTAGCTTTGGCAGGAAAAGCAGGACTTTTTAAAGAAGATTTAGAGAAGGATATCTCTCGTGTTGGAGAATTTGCCTTTACCTCCGAACGCAAACGGATGTCAGTCATTGTCGATAATTCTCAGCCAGAATCACCTTATGTAATGTTTACCAAAGGCTCGACAGAGTTGATTTTAGAGCGGTGCGATCGCATTTTGAGCAAAAATAACCTCCACTCCCTTACCGATAAAGATAAACAGCAAATTCTTCAGTCCAATACCCATTTGGCTAGCATTGGCTTGAGAGTATTAGGTTTTGCCTATAAATCCCTCGCTGAAGTTCCCCCTGAAGATGTAGCCGAACACAGCGAACAAGGGCTAGTTTGGTTAGGCATGGTGGGAATGCTGGATGCACCCAGAGAAGAGGTAAAAGCAGCGGTAAATAACTGCCGAGCGTCGGGTATTAGACCGATTATGATTACGGGGGATCATCCCCTGACGGCAATGGCGATCGCAACTAAGCTAAATATTGCTAATCCAGGCGAGCGGGTAATTACGGGGCAGGAATTAGCCAAAATGTCGGCGGTAGATTTAGAGCAGTCTGTCAGACAGGTTAGCGTTTATGCTCGTGTTGCCCCAGAACACAAGCTGCGAATCGTTCAGGCACTACAAAAGCAGGGAAAATTTGTGGCAATGACTGGAGATGGAGTCAACGACGCGCCAGCCCTAAAACAGGCTAATATCGGTATTGCCATGGGCATTACGGGAACAGACGTAAGTAAAGAAGCTAGCGATATGGTGTTGCTAGACGATAACTTTGCCACAATTGTCGCGGCGATCGAAGAGGGCAGAATTGTCTACGATAATATCCGTCGCTTTATTAAATATATCCTCGGCAGTAATATCGGCGAGGTGTTAACGATCGCTGCTGCACCGCTACTGGGCTTACCCAGCGTTCCCCTTTCTCCTCTACAAATCTTGTGGATGAACCTCGTTACCGATGGTTTACCCGCTTTAGCTTTAGCCTTAGAACCCGCCGAACCCAACGTTATGAGCCGCCCACCCTACGACCCCCAAGAAAACATTTTTGCCCGTGGTTTGGGGTTATATATGGTGCGAATCGGTATTATCTTCGCTTTGTTGACTATTTGCCTAATGGTGTGGTCTTATAATTACGATTTAGATAGCCCAAATCCCAATCACTGGAAAACGATGGTGTTTACTACTCTCTGCTTGGCACAGATGGGTCATGCTTTAGCAGTCAGATCCAGTAACAGATTGACTATAGAAATGAACTTCTTTTCCAATCCTTATTTGCTGGGGGCGATCGCCTTAACTACCGTCTTACAAATCTTACTTATCTACGTCGAACCACTACGCAACTTTTTTAATACCAGTATTCTTAGCGTGACGGATTTATTAATTTGTCTGGGCTTTAGTTTGCTAGTATTCGTTTGGGTAGAGATGGAAAAGCTTTTTCAGCGTCTTTTCTTTGCTAGGCGTAAATGAGGAGATCGAGATCGCTTTGGATAATTGTCTTTTACCCTCTTCAATTGACATAGCTTATAGCGAATTCAGAAAATCAAGCAGTTTCGTAAACGAAAGACAACGATATGAGCATATTTCCAAATTTAGCATTTCTGCTATCAGGTAAATTTATCTGAGCGTTTCTGCTTCTTAAAAGAATCCTATCAGTAGTCCATATAATCTCTTCTTCCTCATCAATATATTTGCATTGTTCATTCCAAAAATACAAATCTTCTTCTGAATTACCGTTATCGGGGTTATCTATGTCTGAATCTTCTGTTGGATCTAATGCGGGTAACAATTCATACCCATACTCTAGTTTACGATTATGCGGAGTCAAAATCGAAATATCTAGTATTTTAGGAATACTATCTTCATCATTCTGTCGAATTCTCCGAAACCTTCCAATAGTAACAGAAGATATAGCTTTTAAGTCTTCAAGAATTGCTGATTTTCCAGCTCCATTTAGACCAACTATTACTCCAACTCGGTCGCTCAAGTTTAGAGAAACCCTACCACCGAGGACATTCTAGCCATCAAGAGCGAAGGATAAAAGGCGAGGATGACTTAGATCGGACAAAATATAGTTTCCCTCCTCAAAATAACTATTATAGAATTTTAGCTTTTCCACTCAGATGAAGGAATATCAGCGTTGACCAGAATATTTCTTAGTGTTTCTATAGGTAAGTCTTTTTCCTTGATGATATGGAACAGCCACCTGGAGATTTCTTGTTGAATTACGCCACTTTTTGTGGCTCCCTTTTTGACTAATTAGCTCAAATCCATACTTTTTTATAAATAGTAGCTTAAGGAGATTCACAAAACTACAGTGATCGCACCATAACCAAAAGAAGAGAGAAAGGCGATCGCATTGTTTGAAGAAGAAGATTGGTACGGATTACATTATGTCTGCTAGCTTCTTTTTCCAACCTACCTGGGATGTATCTACCGTAGTTACATAGGCTTGTTCTGCTGTGGTGAAGTCTTCGGTGTTGGCTTTTTGACTGGCGATTAAATTGGCATTTGCGTCTGAGATATCGTTTTGACGTTTGTTTAAGCGATCGCGCAACACTTCTATCGGCGCAGTGCAGTGAACTATAGTTAGGGGAATATCATTAGCTTGAGCTTGAGTAATTACTGGCTGACGTAAACTAAGGCGATCGTATTTAGCATCGAGAATGATCGTATATCCTTCTTTGGCTAACATTATCCCTAATTCTAAGAGGCGACGGTAGGTTCTTTGGGTCATTTCTGGGGTATAGATGCGTAACGAAGTCATGCCGAAAGGCTTATCGCTCCCCGACTGATCCAAAGGTATTTCGGCTAGATGTTTGCGAACGGCATCCGAACGAATCTGGATTGCACCTTTACTCCGAGCGATACTTGCTGCTACGGTACTTTTACCCGAACCCGACAAGCCAGACATCATAGTTAGGCTACCCGACTTGTTTTGGGTATATCGATATGCCTGTTGATAATAGTCACTGGCAGTTTGTTTGGCTTCTGCTTGTTCTGCTTGACTAATTTGAGGATCGTCGAGCAGAAAGGAATTTACCTTAGCTCGTACGTAAGCCTGTCTGACTAAATATAGAGGTAGCACTAGCAATCCGAACCAGTCTCCCGAATATTCGAGGTAGCTATTGAGAAAAGTAATAGCCAACTCTGGCTTGCCTCTGGCTTCTAGATCCATGACAATAAACGCCACGTCGTACATTGTATCTACGAACCGAAAAGACTCGTTAAATTCAATGCGATCAAATAGCTGAATTTTGTCTTGCCAGAGGCAGATATTTTTGAGGTGTAAATCTCCGTGACATTCCCTAATCTTGTCTTGCTCGACTCTAGTTTTGAATAAATCTTGGCGACGATTAAAGAAGTTATCGCTATAAGCCTTTGTCGCCAAGAACTGCTCTTGAGTTTGAACTGTGCCAATATACTTTTGAGACTGCCGATAGTTTTCGGTGAATGCCGTTTGTATTTTGTCTACCGTACCAAAACTACTGATGCGATCGCTGGTTTTGGCAGACAAATGAAACTGAGCAACAATTTTTCCTAATTCTGAACAGAGATCTACATGGACACTCGGCGACAAAGATCTTAGCTTTTGATTCTGCGGGGTTTCCCTCATAAGCGATTCGCAGTCTTTCGCCTTCAAGTTTTTGGGAAATGCTGGCACAGACGCGCCGTTTAAAAAGCGATCGCTTGGCAATTTGCCAGTTTTTAAGAGATTGCTGAATAAATTTGCCTGGGAAAACTGACGCATCTTCAAAGCATATTCCACAATATTTCCCGAACTGCCCAAAACCAGCTCACTTTCGACCTCGCTGATAGTTACCACTGCTAAATAAAGATCGGGAGCAATTTTTTGGTTTAATCTCAATTCCTCTTCAATAAAATGCTTTCTCTTTGCCAACGTAGAATAATTGAGAAAACCATAGTCAACACTTTTTTTGACCTTATAAGCATAGTCCCCTGTCAAAAAAACTAAAGAAGCATGAGTCTGAACCAGCTCGATATTTTTATTTACGGCATGGGGATAAAAATCAGGCTGCTGCATTCGAGCAATTAATTTTGCCAGGTCGTTCATATGAAATAAGTATCTTTTTAAAATTAAATACTTGAAGTAAATTGGTAATCAAAAACTTTGGAAAAAGAGCGATTGCTAACAGTTTAGTACTGGTTTTTTTCGCTTCAAAAACCTAGTTGATAAATTAATGACTTTCGATGTAGGCTGATGCTGAGTTGCAGGAAAAGCTTTCAAGTTAGGCATCTCTGACCAACAATGACGGCAAAACCAATACTCTCGGTGATCGCCAAAATAGTGTATCAATGAGTTGGAACAGCAAGGACAGACATTTAAAGTATTCATGATTACCTAAACCAAGTTTTTATTTAGATTTTAAAAGCGTCTATTTTTTGACCATGCTAGAGTGCAGCCAATTGAGGATTGGGCTGCTCGACTTGCAGATTATGACAGACAAATATTGCTGCAAGTACTTGTTCGCTTTCTTGTTTTGTATGAACTTCCAATATTTCCTCAGGCTTTGCTACAAACAAGATTCTTTGCTGGGGAAAAACTATTTTTTCTAACTGATATTTGTTACCATTCCACGAGCGAATGAGCTGTATTCTATTAGTAGAATTTACATAATAGCAAAGCTTTTTTGAGGCTTGCTGCGTTAACGTTGAACTGCTAGTTGCTGGCATAATATTTCCTCGCTTCAGTCTAATGTAAATATAGTTTTTAAATCTGAAGAATTTGTGAGGATTATGGATAAAAACTCAAGAATATTGATAGTTATGATGAAGATATATGACAATTGTCGCGAGGCTTGCTGCGTTAACCAGAGTCAGAAGTCTGCTACCAACCCAAAAATCCTGAGATCTGACTGGCTAAGGTGAGGGAGTCGAAAGGCTTGTTAATTACTCCTTTTGCCCCTGCGTTATAAAAACGACGGCGATCGCTTGCTTGAGCTTTAGCTGTAATAAAGATGGTGGGGATATCCTTAGTCTGAGGATTATTTTGCAGTTTAGCTATAGTTTGAATCCCATCGAGTTCGGGCATCATGGCATCGAGTAAGATCGCGTCGGGCTGTTCTTGCTCGGCGATCGCAATTCCTTCTTTGCCACTAGAGGCACTGATCATTAACCAACCAGCCTCAGATTCTAAGCAAAACTGCGCCAGGGTTTTGATATCATCCTCGTCATCGATAAACAAAATACGCTTCACACCCATGTCATTAAAGTCCTATAAGATCCTCAAATCCTATCTATTAAATATGATTTTTTTGTGATGACTAACTATCGCCAAACCTAATCATACTACAGTGATTGAGTAGTTAAGAAAGAGGAATTGTAAAGTAAAATGTGCTGCCTCGACCAAAGGTGCTTTTAACCCAAATTTCGCCGCCGTGCTGTTCGATAATATGACGGCAGATTGCTAATCCCAACCCCGTACCGCCTTTTTTACGGGAGTCGGAGGCATCAACCTGTTGGAAGCGTTCAAAGATAGCTTCGAGTTTACCTGTCGGAATGCCTCGCCCTTTATCTGCGACGGAAAAAAGAATGCTCTTGTTTTTTACCTGAGATGCGATCGCAACTTTGCTGTTTTCAGGCGAAAACTTAATTGCGTTGCTCAGTAGGTTCGTTAAGGCTTGAGCCAGACGCTCGCGATCGCCTAAAAACTGAATCGATTGAGAATCGGTTTCGAGCCTGATTTTCTGTTCTGCTGCCATAGAAGAGACTGTATCTATTGCCTGCTGGATTAGGATGGCGCTGTCGCAGGTGGTTTTGGTAATTTCGTCTCTGCCCGACTCCATTCGTTCTATGTCGAGAATATCGCTGACGAGATGTATCAAGCGATCGCTATTTCTCAAAGCCATATCTGCCATCTTGACACCAGAGTTGGATATTTCTCCCAAACGACCGGCACAAAGCAGCTTAAGCACTCCATGAATAGAAGTAAGAGGCGTGCGCATTTCGTGGCTAGCAATGGATACAAATTCAGTCTTCATCTGTTCTATGGCCTTGCGTTCGGTAATATCTTCGACCATCGAGAAAAATCCTTTGACCTCACCTTTGAGATCGAAATCGGGAATATAGGTAGCACTTATCCAGTAGGTGCTACCGTTTTCAGCAGTGGGCTGGGTTTCAAAGCTGACTTCTTTCCCTGCCAGCGCCATTTCGACGTAGGGCTGCATCTTCTGATAGTTCTCCTCACCAACTAATGCTGGCATTGGCAGTCCGTACAGAGTAGAACGAGGGCGGCCAAACCATGTTTCGTAAGTGCGATTGTTGTAGCGGTAACATTGTTGAGCGTCTATGTAGGCAATGAGGATGGGCAAAGCATCCGTAATTAGCTTTAGCTGTTTTTCACTACGCTGTAAAGATTTTTGTGCCTGCACGCGATCGCTGACATCGACAATTGTTTCTAATACTTTGATCACCCTGCCTTCTGGGTCTACGGTGGGTTCACCTCGACTTTCAATATATTTAACTGTGCCGTCTGGCAGCGCTAAGCGATAGTTCAATTCCCAGGCTTCTCCTTGGTTATGACCCAAGCGGAGAGTTTTTTTGACTAATAGCAGATCCTCTGGATGAACTCGCTCTAAGATTGCCGCACAAGATGGGATCGCTGCTGTTTTATCAAAACCCAAAATATTGAATAATTCATCCGACCAGCTTCTTTGCTTAGTTTCGTGGTCGTATTCCCAACTACCAAGTTTGGCGATTTTTTCCGCTTTTGCCAGCAATGCCTTAGATGCCTGTAATTTTTCGAGGGTTTGTTGTCGTTGGCTAATATCTTTCAACATGACGGTATATAGCATCCCCGATTTGGTTTGTAGTTTTGCCACAGATGCTTCGGCAGA
This sequence comes from Cyanobacteria bacterium J06648_1, assembly GCA_039817275.1. GTDB lineage: Bacteria > Cyanobacteriota > Cyanobacteriia > Cyanobacteriales > Xenococcaceae > Waterburya. Next base: position 50,145 of record JBCBWB010000005.1, read on the forward strand.
AAACTCATGACCATCCTTGCGACGCCCAAAAACACTGCTGTTGCGCTCTGCCATTCTGCGAGACTGTTCTGGCGATTTACCAAATGTATCGACGTGCCGACGGTGGATCAGTCGAAACGCTTGTGGTAGCAGAATATCTAAAGGCTGCCCCATTACCTCCGCAGCACGGTAGCCAAAAATTCTCTCTGCACCGCGATTAAACAGCTCGATCTGCTGTCGTTCATTGATCGTAATAATTGCTTCATCAGCGTTGTCGAGTATACCTGCCAGCTTTTGCTGATTTTCTCTTAAATCCCGTTCGGTTTGTTCTCGTTCGACAATTTCCGATTCTAAGAGCTGATTGGTAACGGTTAGTTCTCTAGTCCGTTTTGAGGCTATTTTTTCGGCATAATCGAGCAGTTTCGCTTGTGATAAGGCTACTCCCAGGCGGTCGGCTAGCTGATTTAAGAGCTGAATTTCTGGTTCTTGCCACTGTCGCGGACTGTAGCATTGGTGAGCAATTAAAAGACCCTTTAATTCATGCTGATTGAGAATTGGCACAACCAGCTTTGCCTGGATCTGAAACTGGTTCAAAAGCTGCTTGATGTCAGAATCTATTGCTGCGGTAGCTAAATCATTGAGCGCCAGTACTTTTCCCTGATGATATTCGGCTAGATATGAGCCCATCAACAACGGGTCGGCTAGTTCGTAACCCAGCATCGGCGGCAAATCCGCCAGAATCGCCTCGCTAATGGGTAGTGCTGTGTTGTTAGACTGGATTTCGACAATTAAAACGCGATCGCAAGCTAAAATCTGCTGTACCTCGATTACGGTAGTCTGCAAGATTTCCTCTAGCTCGATCGACATGCGAATTTTGTCGGTAATTTCTGTCAGCAGTTTGGTTTGTCGATACTGAAACTCTAATTTATTCCAAACCCGACGCTGTTCGGTAACGTCAATTCCCGTGGCAATAATAAATTCAACCTGACCCTCCTCGTTACAGAGGGCAGTGTTAGACCAGGAAATAAGATTTTTACTACCGTCTTTTGCCAGCCAGCAGTTTTCATATTGATTATGAAACTGACCCGACAGCAGCTTTTGAAATACGGCTTCGGTTGCTGTTTTTTCTGGGGCAGGAATTAGAAAATCCCAAACTTTTTTGCCCTGGACTTCAGTCAAGCTATAGCCCGTTACTCGTTCGCAGGTATGATTAAAGCTGACGATCGCTCCCTGGCGATCTAATACTGCCACCAATGCCCCCACGGTATCGATTACAGCATGAGAAAAATCTCGTTCCTGCTGTAGCTGTAGCTCGGTCTGTTTGCGCTGAGTTATGTCTCTGCTAACTGCCAGTAGAGCCGTAATCTCGTTATCTTTTTTTAACGGCACGGCATTGGTTTCTAACCAGCGAGTCGTTCCTTTTAATCCAGTTAGCTTAAATTCTAGTCTGCCCGATTTGCCCTCAAAAATACTTTCCGTCAGCTCGACAAAAGCCTGTCGATAATGAGAATCGATCAGGGGAAAAACTGACTTCCCGATCGCATCTTCAGGAGCATCCGCTTCGATCGTCTCCAATCCTGCGGGGTTAATTTCTAGCAGTGTGCCATCTCGTCCTAAGGTTTTGACGCATTCTGGTTCGGAATCAATGATGGTGCGGAGCATATTTTCACTCCTGGCTAATTCTGCCTGAGCCTGTTTGCGATCGGTAATATCGGTATGGGAGCCAGCCATACGAACAACATTGCCCTGTTTATCCCAAAGTGCCTGTCCCCGATCTAAAATCCATTTATAGCTGCCGTCTTTACAGAGCAGGCGATGTTCGGAAATATAAAATGGCGTTTTACCAGCAAAGTGGGCTTGAATCGTTTCTGTTACCCAGCCTAAATCGTCTGGATGCACTCGCTTTGACCATTCTTCTAGGGTATTTTCGATTTCATCATCGGCAAAGCCCAACATCTCTTTCCAGCGATGAGAAAAGAAGACTTCATTGGTTTTAACGTTCCAATCCCAGATTCCGTCATTTGCTCCCTTGAGAGCCAATTGCCATCTAGCCTCATTTTCTTGAAGAGCTAGCTCCGACTGTTTGCGCTGCGTTATGTCTCTGGCTGCGGCATAAATCATTCCTTCTTCTGTGTATGGCTTTGCCGTCCACAATAGCCAACGGTAGCGACCATCTTTCGTCAGGTAACGATTCTCAAAAGAAATTGTGCTTTCTCCTGCGGTTAAATTATCTAACTCGGCTAAAGTTGCAGCCCGATCTTCTGGATAAACAAAATTGATCAGAGGCTGTGCCAATAGCTCGTCGGTAGTAAAGCCCAAATTTTTGCTAAAGGCAGTATTAACGCGCTTTAAGTAACCATCAAACCCAGCAATACACTGCATACCGTCGATTTCAAAGAAACGTTCCAAATCGAACTCAGGCGAGGACGATAAGCTGCTAGCTTTTGGTTTTTTGGCGTTATTCTCAGCGCTATCTTGGTTAAAATGATCGATGCCCACTGCCGCTATCTCGTTGCACAATTAAAGGTTGAATAATTAGAAATTTTCGAGGTAATAAAAAGAGGAAAGAAACTGTAATTTGCAATTGTCTTTAGTATAGTACTCGAAGAGTTTTATCAAGGGAATTGAGATATATAACGAAACTTATGGTGACAGGCAGCGCGTCGCGCAGCTAGTGCTAAAGCATGCCGCTACACATATCCTGTTTCGCCGATGACTTCATTTTTTATTACGGCGGAGGCGATTAAGAATGCGATTAGCCAAGATCGCTCCAGTTACAGGCTTAGAGATATAATCATCTGCACCAATATTAAAAGCCTTATTTTGAGTTTGCTCATCCTGGTGAACGCTTAAAAATAGTACTGGTAAGTACTGCCAAAAGCGATCGCTTCTTAAGATCTGACACAGTTCAATACCATTTAGATCGGGCATGTTGATGTCTAATATTAAAATATCTGGCTCAGTACTCTAGAGAACTTCCCAAAACTGGGTGGACTTATCTAAGGTAATAATCTCAAAACCCCAGGGTTCTAATGATATTTTTAAGGAGAGTAATATTTGAGGATCGTCATCAATAATCAAGACTTTAACAGCCGAGCTCAGATTTTCCATCGACTCTAAAACTGACGCAATTGCTACGCTTGGTTCGACTGGATGCTGCGAAAACAAGCTGCCACCTCTACGGACAAAATTTAACAGACCTCCTGCACGAATCAGGCGAACGCTAATTAGCTTTCCTGCTACCTTTGATTTTGACAATAATCCAAGTCGGCAACTGCCTGAGCATAATAGTTTTTTAGCCAACGATCAAATGCCTGTTGGGAGTCGCGATCGCGAATAAAGGTATTAACTGTATTGCGCCACTGAGAATCGCCTGAAGGTAAAATCAAGCCGTAATAGTCACAGGTAAGAGGTTGTTCGGGTATGGTTTGCAAGTTATCTCGATCCATCCCGCGACGGTCTATTTCTCCTGCTAATAAGACGCTTTCGCTCACCATAGCTTCTAGTTTGCCTGCTCGAACCGCCTGTATTCCCCTACTTCTGCCATCGGAACTATCAAAAGTTATGACTTCAGCACGGGGATAGTTTTGGAGCAGAAACTCTTCGGTAGTAGTTTGACTCAGAACTCCTAGTTTAATTCCATCTAGCTGACTGTCAGGGTCGATGTTACTGGCGCTATCCTGGCTAATTAAAAAGCGAGTGCCACTACTAAAGAACGGATCTGAGAAAACGATGTCTCTCTGAGTCGCAGTCTCGTTAAGAGAGGACGAGGTGTTCTTTTGGGCTTGATCTGTAACGATAGAATTAGGACCACATTCTAGATGTACTATGTTTTCTTTTACCAATTCAAATCGAGTTGAGAGAGAAGAAAATACTCGAATCACTTCGATGGGGATAGGCGTGTTTAATTCTTCAGTTAAGTGTACGCCCAAGGCACTAGCTAAATCGTGACAATAACCAGTCCAATTACCATTATCTCTATAGCTGAAAGGGGCAGCGTCATTCCTCATGGCAACTTTTAGCACCCCTGTTTGCTCGATTTCTGTCAGGATATCGCGCTTTGATTCAGGTTGTTCGGCAATCAGCCTTTCAGGAATGGGTGCTGTGGGGGGAGTATCACCATAAGCTAACTTTAGTTGTTCTGGGGTTAGGGATTGAACCAAATGGAGAGGTAGTTCTGGCTGACTGATACTCTGAGCATCCGCCGCAGTTAAATAGGGGCGATCTTCTGTATTGTCTTGAAGATGAGCTTCAAAAAAGCCCAGGGTTAATGCTTGTAAATAATCTCGACTAAGATCGGGACGAACGCCCTGTAAAAAGTCGTTAACCTCCGCCATGTTTCCTTCAGTGGCTGTAGAAAAATGAGTTCCATTAACTATGGTTGCTAGATATTTATGACGGGTAGTTAGCCATAAAAAGGGATGAACCTGTTCTTCAATAAACGGTGAAACAAAATCTCTGGTTCCGCCCATAATCAAGGTGGGAATCGCGATTTGCTCGATGCTTTCAATGCCCAAGACTGAGCTAGTGACGGGATTGAGTGCAGCTACCGCTTTGATTCTTTCATCCTGAAGATTGTAGTTTCCTGGGGGCAAGCTACGGGCGCGACACTGTAAAAATAGGGAAATATTAAGCGTAAAATTATCGCGATCGCCTGTGCGGTTTGTCGTACAAGTATCTTTGACCCTGGCTAAGTTAACTGGCGCACCAGATGTGATCAAGGCTGTAGTTCCGCCAAATGAATGTCCGACAATTCCTACTCGCGACCAGTTTATCTGAGATTGATAGCGGGATTTTTCTAGCTCATCTAGCAGGTGAGTAATGTCTCGTGGACGACTATAAAATTCTAGGGGACTAACATCTACGCTTACTTCTCCTCGCAGAAAAGCCTCCTGATAATTATTACTGCTGCCGACATGTTCAGGGATGGCAACAATATAGCCGTGAGAGGCTAAATGTTTGGCTAGATAAGCGAAATCTGAACGCTGCGAACCCAAACCATGAGCAATAATCGCTAAAGGCGCGGGGGAAGTTAACCCTTGGGGGGTATAGATGTCTGTATTCAAACTATAAGCACCAGCAAAACCAGCAGCAGTCTGACGTATATCATCAATCTCTAAGGTCAAAGTTTTTTTATTTACTCGATATTCTCCTGGCAACTGTAAATTGGGTAGGTTGCTATGAGTAGGGGCTGTGGATGAATTTATTTCCTGTTGAGCTTGCTCGGCGATCGCCTGTACCGTCGTGTCTTGATACTGCAACAAGTTTTCTGCTTCTTCGACGATGCTAAAGATGGAGTCGCTATTTAACTGGATTTCAGCATGGGGAAACTGACGCAAAAAGTTAATCGCCGTTAAACCTCCAGGTTCGGCTGCTGCTTGAATCAAAGCTGCTCGAATGGCATAAAAACCATTTCTTTGAGGATGAGTATAAATGATCTCGCCTAACCTTCGGAGAAAGTCTTCTCCCATGGGCATATTTGTTAGCCGATAAACGGTTATTGGTTTGACAGCAAAGCTAGTTTGGAGAATCTGACGCAGCTGTCCGAGGGCTTTCTCGTCCAAACGATTGGCATAGTAAGCAAATTCTGAGGTAATTGTTCCCGACTCGGCAAAAATTGCTAAATCCTCGACTGAGATCTTAAACTCACCCCAAATAGGCAGGGAAAAACTTATGTCCTCGGCGGCTATAGCTGGGGGGAATTTTAGGTTGCTGACACCGCAGCTAGCGATCGCGATCGCCAATATGAGCTTGAATATTTTCATCTTTCTGGTTGTATGTTGTGATGTTTGATCCTGGTAAAGCTTAAAATCCAGCGCTGGGAACCCTAGAAACTTGTCGCTTGAGATCAATTAGTGATTGGTTGTAATTGATAATCGAATCTAGTAAATTACCTCTGGCGGTAGTTAGATCCGTTTGAGCTTCTATCACGTCGGTTTGAGTCCCTACTCCTGCTTGAAAACGCAATCGAGCCAGACGTAAACTTTCTTCTGCCAGTTCTTGTTCTTTGGTAGCTGTACCAATATTTTTTTGATTGGACTCTAAACCGAAATATGCCTGTTCTACGGCAAAACGAATCTGATTACGCTGATCGGCAAATTGCGTTTCGGCGATCGCTATCTCTTTTTCTGCCTGTCTGGCTTCTGCACTAGCCGCACCACCATCAAATAGTCGCCATTGCAGGCTTACACCTACGGTATAGCGATCGCTAATATCAAAACTGTCTTCAAAATCGTCATCAACTCCATAGCTAGCAGCAGCACTGATCGTTGGTCTGATCTGCGATAAAGCAATTTGGCGTTGCGCTGCGCTAATTTCTCTTTGAAGTAAGAACTGTTCTAATTCGGCACGGTTGCTAAAGGCTCTAACGATACTTTCTGGCAGGGATAGCGACCAAGTTCCTGCTTCTTCGATAGCATCAGCCGTAGCTAAATCTGAATTATGATCAATGCTGAG
>JBCBWB010000060.1:0-27383 GCA_039817275.1 Cyanobacteria bacterium J06648_1
ACACAACTTCCCTCTTGATTTGGCAAGTGGCGAGTCTGCTCCCGTAGCATTGACTGCTCCTTCCATCAACGGTTAATATTCGTAATTGATCGAAATAAAGAATGCTCTCCAGCAATGGAGGGCGTTTTTTTTTGCTCGTTTGAAGAAATATATCTGATAATCAAGTGAGTTTAGGTTTCACGTCTCTACCTGTGTGGAGTACAAATCGACATAACCATCCTCCGATACGATCAATGCCAGACAGTTAACTTTGCGACTCATTTGATCGACGTAACGAATTGCCGAATTATATCTGGCTCCTCTAGTAGAGTTACCATTTTTAGAAGCCTGTCCATCCAAAATTACGCCAAAAGCATAAATAATTCCTGCTGGTGATAGCAAAACTGCGCCATCCACACTAGATAGATGGGAAATAATACTTTGAGAGACAATCACAGGCTCAATTACCGTACTCTGAGCCGCTAATCTTTGGGTTTCCGACTCTGCTTCGGGAGTAATGACAAGCATTGTACCGTGACGCTGTTCTAGCGCGGCTTCTACCGCTTTAACCAACAGATTAGCTGTGGTGCGATCTACCTGAAACAGTTGATGAACGCGATCGCAAAATAGCTGGCGATCAAATCTGGCTCTGGGTAGTCTTGCCTGACGATACTTCACCCGCATCATAATGTTTTCGGCATGAACTAATTCCCAAGTATGATGTTCGGCAAACCTAATCTCAAACAAGTTTTCGCGGCTCGGTTGATAAGTATCTAGCGGCAAACCCAAACCCCAAACTGTCTCCACATCGCAGAGTAAAGCCATGTCAGTACTCGATACCTCCAATAGCTTACGAATAGCGCGATAGTTATAGATCTCAATAGGTGATGTCAATTTAACCTTGGCAGCAATATCCGCATGATCTTTGGCGCAGATAATCAGTCTACCTTCGCTAGCAGCTCCTTCATAACGCTCGGCAGCGATCGCATTAGCAAAAGACAATAAATCGATTCGTTGCCAAGGATTAATATGTACCTCGACTGACTTAAGCAGATTAGCTGCTGCGTCTTCAATTACCCTCTCAGGGCTGTTGAGAGAGTTGCTACCTGCCGATGAATGCAGCTCATTTTCACCCTCTTTTAATACCCGATAAACCACAGCCTCAAGAAAACAGCGTTCGATCCGATATTGCCGCATCGAAGGTGACTCATGAATATCTTTGCTCAGACAATATTGATTTTCAAAATCCTGCTGTTTGAGCTGAATCACGATCATAATCCAGCGATCATTTTTCTTGACCGGCAGACTACAAAAAGAAACTAGTCCTAGTTGGCGATCGCCTTGGTCGATAATAGATTGAACGGCAGAATGCAAAGCCTTGAGATAGAGAGAATCTTTGTGTTCCTGGATTAGACTAGTCGAACTTTTAAAGAAGAAATGTTCTGGATCGTTATCAAAATTCTGTTTAGTCAGCGCAAATATCTCTGAAAAATCAGCTACATTAAAGCCGCAGTCTTCTGGATAAAAGAGAACTTGAGCTACTTCTGATTCGGCCAGAGGAATACCAAGGACAGAAATATTGGCGACGATCGGTAATTCTAAAGTCTGTAAAATATTGCCTAACAGACTCTTTAGGGCATCGTAAAATGTATGCTGCCAACGCCACATAAACATTTTGGTTTGCATTTTTGCTCTCTCTCCTCCAAAAAAGCTGCCCTTAATCTCTAGCTAAAACTTACATAGAGTTTATTGTGCTAGATTCTTGAGTTTGGCACAATCGATTAAAAAATTGCCAAAAAAAACCCCCAGGTACCAAACTGGGGGCGACTTGATGTAACAGAGAGTATCTGTTGCATAGCTCTATCTCTTCTCTAATATGTGCTACTTTCCGATTGGGAATGATGATCTAGATCACAAAATAGCTGTAAGAATAGTTTTTGCTTCACCCTATTCCCCAGCTTGAGATGGTTGATATCCTTCGAAGGAGAAGCCGCTCTGTATAGACAAGAAGTTGCTGAAGCAGAGCAATCTGAAGGGCTTGACAGTTGATGGAGTTTAAAAAAGCCAGATGACAAAATTAGCTAGGATTGAAGACAGGAAACTAATATCGACTTTAAATGATTTTGCAGAGATTCAAGAAAGGCTAATTTCTCGGTTTATATCCGAGTTTGTCAATGTGTCTTCACCATCTAAGGAAATTAATTTACGCGAACAGTTTCAGACCATACCTGTCATGTCTTTTCTTTCTATATCTGGCATGTCTTTTCTCTTAAATCCAGAATTTAAAAAGCCATTGGTTGCTAGCAAGGTATCGAATAAAAATACTCTTCAGCTACAGAATTCTGACTTGTTAGGAAAACCAAAAAAGGGTGTCATATCGGCTTTAGGAGAAGAGTGGCAGTTCACAAGACATGGAATGGGAATTCTGTTTGTCGGCAACGAGTCGAATAGAATTGTAGACGCTCATCGAGAAATATTTGGCTATCCTCGCTCTTTTGATGCTTGGAGACTGTCACAGTATTTTGAGTCCTTGAACTGTCTAGAAGTTGTCTGGAAATCAACTAGGTTTGCCGCTGATGATGATGACGATCTCGAAAAGTTACTCGAACTATTAGAGCAGGAACGTATTTTGAAATTAGTGTCAGGAAAAAACAGACCATATCAGCTTGTAGATAGTTTTTAGCTAGATCGAACAGAAAAAAATACTTCCCATAGCGAGAATCGTCTCTAGAAGTTAGCAACGTCAGAAATTCTTACTGCTAACAGCGCGGACATACATTATTGCTCGCAGTTGGTCTTAGTAACCTCATGACGGTAGCGAAACATATCTTTGAGTCGAGCATCCACCCACCAGCCCAAGAGCAATTCTGCCAAGAAACCGCCAGGTATCTCATAGGTGATCGCATCAGTCAGTTTGGTCTTATTTCCCTCGGCAACAAATTCATGGCGGTGTACCCAAGATTCCATGGGACCATCGGTTTGGCGATCAACAAATAGGGAATTTGGCTCGCATTCTATGTGGGTTGCGATCCAAGGTATAGGAATACCAGCCAAGGATAAACGAAATTCACTCACGGCTCCAACTCCCAAACCACCTTCGCGACGAATAATCTTAACTGGTTGCCAGGGGGGAGTTAGAAGATCGAGAATATCTGGACGTTCGTGAAATTGCCAGACTGTCTCTACAGGAGCATTAATCAGGCTAGAGTATTGGAAATTTAGCATATAGGTTAATTTAGCAAATAATGAGCCTTAAGCTTTTAGCTTTTAGCCTTGATGAATTTATTTTCTAACTAACGTCCTAAATCGTGTAAAGAATTAATTACTGTGGCGCACTTTTCAGTTACCGCCTGAAGCTCTTCTTTTTTGGAGGAAGCAGGGGGAAAGATAATTTCGCCGATTCTGACAGTGATGGCGGCTGGTTTGGGAAATACGGAGCCTTTGGTCAAAATCTTTTCTGTACCCCAGAGACTAACAGGAATTAAAGGAACTTGCTCCCTCGCGGCGATCCAAGCAGCACCTAATTTAGGATCGGTAATTTTGGCATTGTCCGATCGCTGTCCCTGCAAAAAAACGGCAGCAATCCATCCCGAATTAATCGCTTTAGCGGCGGCTCTCAGGGCTGCGCGATCGCCTGTATTCCGTTTTACAGGGTACGCTCCATAAAGCTGAATACCCTGCTTGAAAACGGGAATTTTGAACAGTTCTTCTTTTGCCATAAAAGCGACAGGGCGACCAACACAGTTGGACAAAATAGGCGGATCAAAATAGCTAGCATGATTACTAACGGCGATCGCACCACCCGAAGCAGGGACGTTTTCCGCCCCGTGGATATTCAGCCGAAAATAAGTATGTAATGCAGGACTAACCAGCGACCACTTCAACAGATGGTACGATGCCCAATTTGCCCAGGTTTCCCGTTTCCCTTCCACCAGCTTACCGTTTGTTCTCTGTGAATACTTACAGTTGTTAACTATAGGTGGTTAAGAGCAACACAGTAAATAGCCAGGGTAAAACAATCCTTATTCAGGGTTTTCGGGATTTGCTGACTCAGCCGCTTTGATTCCTTGGACTAGCCGTTCCATTTCGTTGCCGATTTGGTCTTTATATTCTTCGGGTGCAGCGACGTAAGCTTTTTGCAGCACAGGTTGTGCCTCGCTCAAATCGCCTTTTTTCTCTAACACGAGAGCTTTGGCGAGAATCGGACGAAAATCGGTTTGATCTAGTTCGGCTAATTCATCGTAGAGCGCGATCGCCTCTCCATAACGTTCTTGGTTGGTGTAAAGCTCTCCTAGCAATAGTTCTACGGCTTCACGGTTAATAGAGATATTTTGGGGACTGTCCGCCTTCTCAGCTAGTCTGATTGTCTTTTTGAGTAGAGCGATCGCTCTTTCAGGCAGTTCTTGAGTTAAGTAAAGATTGGTAATTCCTCCAAGAGCGTAAATATCTCCAGGATGTTCTGCCAACACTTGTTTATATGCCGCTGCTGCTCCCTCATAATCCTCAAGCTGCTGCTTTGCCTGAGCTAGCAGAGTACTATATTCAGTCTGTTCAGGATGGATTTTGGCTAATTTTGCCAATGGAGCGATCGCGCCAGTAAGATCTTTTTGCTGTAGTCTAATCTTCAATAGACCATTCAAAGCAGTATCATTATTTGGCTCACGCTCTAAAACTTTTTGATAGCCAGAGGCTTCTGCTTCGAGCATGGTTAACTCCTGTTTGGAAAGAGTAATTACTTCCTGGTTAGGATTTTTGGCAAATTGCTGTCCCTCGACCACGCTACCTACCAAAGGCAGGGCAGAGACGGTTATTAGAGAAAACAACATCACGCCCAAAACAAGATAAATCCAACTACTACGCTTTTTCTTCATGCTCTTATCACTAAATTACGATCGGCAGATTATACTTGATTTGTTTATTAAAGTCATCAGACTGAACCTAGTATCGTCTATTCTAAACACAGAAGCCAACTTGGTTAAGACAGATAAAAACTATAGGTTATTTTAAATTCCGTGAGAGTATAAAATATGATTTCTCGGACAACTAAATTAATCTCTCTTAATTGTTCTAGATGCATCCACTGGTCACTCCTTTGATGTTGCATCTCTTAATCACGTTTGCGCTACCAAATCGCTCTATGAATTCGGCTCAAGATAATTCGGAACAACCAAATCTCCCTGCTACTGCTGTCAATCAATCGACTGGATCTATCATGACCAATCAACCCCAGGATTCTGTCTCGCCCAGTTCTCAATCACAGCCAACCTCAGAAAGAAAACAGCCGATCCCTCCTCCTTCTCATCCACGGCAATATCGCGCTATTGGTTTAATCCAAGCCAAATATCAGCAAAGTGCCGATCAAATGACCCAGGGGACGCTGATGACCACTGATGGTGCAGAAATCGAAGCAGTGCTACTAGGTAGAATTATCAGCCTAATCAAAAATCACCTCGATTTGGAACAAGAGCATTTGTGGGTGGTCTATCCGCGAACCAAAATGCAGGAAGATCGTCTTCATGCTCAAATTGTTGGTGTTTGGGAACCCGAAACTTTAAGCCAAGGCGAAGAAGTAGAAGAATCAGGCAAAGAGTCAGAACATGGCTATTTCTCAATTCGTGGCGAAGTTATTTTTTATTCCACAGAAGAAGAAGTCATCATTGTTAAGGTGAAACAGTTTCCCCGTAAGGAGGGAGACAAGCCCAAATTCTTCAAACTTAAGCTCAAGGGGGTTCTGGGAGACAAACCTCTAAAACGCTTTTGGGATCTAAAAGTGCGCCTCCAGGGTGAAGATCTGATCATTGAAGAGGGAACAGATCTCGGTTTTGCTCAAAAACGCAAGCCTAAAGTTAAGAAAGATCCGAGAAAAATTCAGCTAAAATCAGACCGCCCAAAAAGAACAGGGGCAACGGCACGTCCCATACCGAAGAAAAAGTCAGGAGACAGTTAACATTGAATATTAAACATTTTTACTCCAGGGAGATAACCGAGCGGTTGGTATCTTGAGGCATAAAAGTGCGATCGCTGGGTAAAGGCGCAACGGGTTCGGTTAGGGTAAATTCTCCTGCTTGGATCCAGGCTTTTATTTCTTGTGCGACCTGGAGAGAACGATATTTGCTGGCTAGAGGGGCGACTCGGACAGATTGACCATCAATGGTTACATGACCTTTTTGAAGCTGTTCGTAGCTCACCAAACCAAAGGTAGGACGAACTCGACGGGGAATGGAAAAGTCAATCACGGGGGCGACAATATCGCGATCTAGTACCGCACAATTTTGGACTACCTTTTCACTAGTTACGGGTAGGGCAACTCCCACACCTAGCATGATTGAGGGACCATAGTTTTTAAAGTAGCAGCCTCGCACCCAGTCGGCACTCATTTGTTTGGCATCTCCTACCAAAGCTACCGTTGCCGCAGGACCAATTGGAGTCCGATTCGGTAAGCGTTTTTGGAGGGGGAAATGTTGGGTTCCTTCCCAGGCAATATAGCCGATGCCACCGCCTAAAAAGATTTTGCTGCCAATTCCCACAGAAGTTAAATCTGGATCGTTAAGCAGAGGCGAAATAGCCCCTGGATTAGAATAGACGGCGTTGCCTAATCTTGGCTGAAGTGCGCCCAAATAGGTATATAAGGTGCGATCACCTCCGTTGACCCCGACAATGAAGTTTTGGTAGAGATTGCGGGGGTTAAAGAGATAAAACTGATTGATGTTATCTTTGGTAATGGCATTTTCCCACGTCGCTCTGGGATAACAGTCGGTTTTTTGTCCGATCGCTTTGAGCTGTACTGCTCTGCCTGCAATCAAGTCTTCGATTACATGACCACCACCTTTTTCGCTCCCTTCTCGTAAATTAGGATCGCTATCCTGAAGATTATAGTCAGCCGTTGCGGTTGCTCCCAAATATAGATCTACCGCGCCAAAAGCTGCATAGGCGGGAATTCCATCGAGCCAACATTGACGAATCTTAATCGGCGGATCAGTATGTCCGAGGTTGATAATTGCTCCTGATGACTCCATCGGCTCAAACGTGCCTGTAGTAATAACATCAACCTGCTCAAAGATTTGAGTGATGCCTAGCTGATCAATTTTTGCCTTGACCTCGGCTACTGTCCAGACAACAGCTTGACCACGAGCTATTTTTTCATTGATTGTGGCGATCGTACGCATGGATTGATGACTAATGACTAATGACTAATGACTAATGACTAATGACTAATGACTAATGACTAATGACTAATGACTAATCGGCGATCGCTAATAATTACAAGATAAAGTCTATCTCTTACCTCTTACTTACTCCTCCTCTGCCTTACCTAGATCGGCGATCGCTATCTGTCGATCAGCTACGGGAGAACGATCCCAGTTGTCCAAAACGTCTTTAATAATGACCTCTTTAAACCAAATTTGACCGACTACCGTCAGGGGTAGAGACAGAAACAAACCTAGAAAACCAAAGAAAGTAGCAAAAAACAGCTGAGAAATAAGGGTAATGGCAGGAAGCAAAGATACCTGCTGTGCCATCACAATGGGAGTCAAAACATTACTTTCGACCTGTTGAATAATTATATAGAGAATCAGAACAGCTAAGGATTTCCAGGGGGCTTCGATTAGGGCGATCGCCATAGGAGAAACAACGCTCAGAGTCGGGCCCAAATTGGGAATAAAGGTCATTACTCCCGCTAATATTGCTTGGGAAAGAGCTAGAGGAATACCGAGTATCATTAGCACCATAAAGCTCAAAAAAGCAATGACCACCATATTAAACAAGATTCCCACTAACCATCCTTCTAAACCTTCGGTGCAGAGGTCTAAAATTTCTTCAACTCGGCGACGGTAGAAAGCAGGAAATAAGCGTTTAAAACCCTGACGATAGGTCAGAGGATCGGCAAGCAACATCAAGGTAATTGCTAGCAGCAGCAAAATACTCAGCAAAACTCCTAAAGAGTTGTAGAAAATGGTTAAACCACCGCCGAGAAACTGATTGATTAGGGGCTGTAGTTGTCGATTTAAATCATCGGTATCTGGCAACAAAGTAATAATTCTCGGATCTAGCCTTTCAGAAAATAGATCGATCCAGATGTCTAATCTTTCAATTCCTAGAGGTATTAATCTCGTCAAGTCTTGGAATTGGTCGATAAATGGCGGGACGACAATCCAGACGCAGCCAACAATTACAGCGACAAGCAACAGCATTGACAAAAAAACGGCGTTAAACCGCTTGATGCCGCGCCGTTGGAAGTTCTTAACCAAAATATTGAGAGAGGTAGCCAGGACGATTGCCGTAAAGAGCAATAGTAGTAGCTGTTTGATTTGCCATAGTACATATAGGGAGATAAAAAAGACAACTAGACCAATCCAAGTACCAAAATTCACTTTCTTAAACTCCTCTGGTCAAGAATAGCAGGAACAAAAGTTGGTTTATAGACTAACCTGATTTGTCAGTTTTAGTAGCTAATATTATTGATAATTAACTGGAGCCTGAGCGATCGCCATGTATCTTGCGACCTTCCCTTCTAGATTAAAGCCGACTGTATTGCCAACCGAGAACTAAGCCAATAATCAAAGATGGCATCAGAACAATTGCTAGAGCCGTGACGTTAGTTGGCTGTAGCGGGAGGTATTTCCCTCCATACTTGATGAGCAGGGACAGTCCTGTCGAGAGCAGCAGTATTTTGGCGATAAACTTAATTTGGTGGTTCATAAACCTGCTTAACCGACGGTATTGAAAAGTTTAAGGGTCTAGAGATCACGATATTTAGACATTTGAGATTGGACTGTGGAACTACTCTAGCGTCTATCTAAATCTAAGATTAATCTCCCCAGCCACAACTGTAACAGGATTTAGCCACTAAAAAAGGAAGCTGGCTTTGATCCAGACTCCCCGTTGACAGTAATCTCTGTCCGCAGATTTGATTTTAATTGCTATCTCATTTTTTGTTTAATAAAGCTGACCAGTTGATTAAATTGTTTTTTAATTTGTTCTGATTCTTGTTGTAAGTTACGAACTTGCGATTTTAGTTCTTCAATCTCTGTAGTGAGAGCCGTAATGTCAGCACCAGATCCTTGAGACATTTTTGTCTCACCTGTGGCGATCGCCTGAGGCTGCTTCTTCGCCTTCATCATCGCATCGCGGATCGCATTGACTAGCTGTTCTTTATCGAAAGGTTTCTCGACAAAGGCAAAAAATTCAAATGGCTCGGTGATTTTGTCGGTAACTTCTTCTTTGCGACCAGACATCAAAACCAAAGGAATAGAGCGATACTGAGATTGCTTCTGAATCTCTTGGTAAACTTCCCACCCACTCATTTTTGGCAAGAGAAAATCTAGCATGATCAAGTTAGGATTTTCAGCTCTAATTAGGTTAAATCCCTCAAGACCATCTTTAGCCTCAATAATATCAAAGTTCCCCTCTGGGAGCATATCTTTGACTCGCATTCTAATGACTTTACTGTCGTCAATAACTAGAATTTTGTGGGTTGACACGATTTACTCCTGAGCGATTTACTCCTGATGCCTGATATCTACTAGACTGGTTTTGACAGTCAGTTTTGATCTACAAGCTTAGAGTTCCCTTTTAAATTACTAAAATAACAGGAAAAAACATCTAAGTGGCAATTTATTTATATTTTGAATTCTGTTTCCGTAATATTGCTGTACGGCATGCATCATGAATCATCTTCAATCTTCTTCTTCTCAGTCTGACAAGTGGCGTACTGAGGTAAAATTTCTACCTGACTGGTTAAAAAGACCGATCGGTAAGGCTAGTGAACTGTCTACTGTCCAGCGTATTATCAAGCAACGCCAAATTCATACTATTTGCGAAGAAGGTCGTTGCCCCAATCGCGGTGAGTGCTATAGCAACCGTACCGCCACTTTTCTGTTGATGGGTCAAACCTGTACTCGCGCCTGTGCTTTCTGCCAGGTAGAAAAGGGTCACGCACCGATGCTGCTCGATCCGCAGGAACCACAAAAGGTAGCTGACTCAGTCAAGCTATTGGGTCTGCGCTATGTGGTATTAACTTCCGTAGCTAGAGATGACCTAGATGACGGTGGTGCAGGTTGGTTTGCCAAGGTTATGGAAACTGTGCGCCAAGTAAACCCCGCTACTGAGATCGAAGTTTTGACCCCAGACTTTTGGAGTGGAAAATCGGCGGCGACTGCGCAAAGAGAAAGAGTCGCCACCGTAGTTGCTGCCCAACCAGCTTGCTATAATCACAATCTAGAAACTGTTCCTCGTTTACAAGCGCCAGTCAGAAGAGGAGCGAAATATGATCGTTCTTTAAATGTTTTGCGAACAGTCAAGGAAATTAACCCGAGCATTCCGACTAAATCTGGACTAATGTTGGGTTTGGGTGAGACAGAAAGCGAGGTGATCGAGACTCTCAAGGATCTTAGGCAGATAAAATGCGATCGCCTGACTCTCGGTCAATATATGCGCCCATCCCTAGCCCACATACCAGTTCAAAGGTATTGGACTCCTGATGAATTTACGCGCTTGGGTGAAATAGCTCAAGATTTGGGGTTTTCTCACGTTCGTTCCGCGCCCCTAGTCAGAAGTTCTTACCATGCAGGGGAAGAGTGATCATTGATCTGCGATCGTTAATCAGATACGCTATCAAGAGAAAGATGGACAACAGTTTGAGTCTTAATCATCAATTATTAGCTGGCATTAAAACTCTTATTGTCCATCCTGTAACTTTCTCAAACGAAGTTCTTTAAAGCTGTTACAAGCAACTCTACTGTGCTGTTACAACCTCATGCTTCAGGTTTTTGAACTTACCTAGCAAACGATCTGCCCAGTATTTAACGTCGTAGGTGGTTACGGTCTTGTACATTTTGCTCATACGCTCTTTTTGCTCTTCTTCTGGCATGACCAAAGCCGCTTCGATCGCTCGATCCATTCCTGCTAAGGAATAGGGATTGGTTAAGACAGCTTCGGGTAGCTCCACCGCAGCACCCACAAATTCTGACAGGACTAGAACTCCGCCTCGCCCTTCATGGGCGACAACGTACTCTTTCGCTACTAAATTTAAGCCATCTCGTAAGGGAGTTGTCCAGCAGATGTCAGCAGCTCGATAGTAAGCCATCAAGTAAGTCATCGGAATCGGCTGCGTAAATAACCTGACGGGCATCCAGTCTAGCTTGGCGAAACGACCGTTAATCTGACCAACAAGTTGCTCAATCGTACTCTGTGCTTCATCATAGACCCGCATCCCTGCCGCTGGCTGTACACAGCACATCACAAAGCTTACTTTTTTGTGGAGGTCAGGACGACGTTCGAGCAGACGACCATAGGCAGCCAGCTTTTCTTCGTTTCCTTTAACGTAATCAACCCTTCCCGCGGCAATAATTAGCTTTTTATCGCCGATTTCTTCCTTGAGCTGTTCGAGTCGCTCTATGGTTTCTTGTTTGGCAAGGATGGATTGAATAAACTGGGGATTAGTACCGACAGGAAAAGCATCAATATTGACTATTTGATCCTTGTAACTCAACTGGGTGGTCATCTCTGGTTCGGCTAGAGCAATACCTACAGGAGTCATATGTCCTTCGACCGCTTCTTGCTTTACTACCTTGACTGGCTTCAAGCTGCGGGCAACGTTAACAAAGTTTTCAGAATATCTTGGAATGTGAAAACCAACAATATCACAAGCCAGTAAACTTTCTACAATTGCATCTCGCCAGGGCAGAATATTAAAGATATCTACTGAAGGGAAGGGTGTGTGGTGGAAGAAGGCAATTCGAGCATCGGGTTTTAACTCCCGAATATATTGGGGTGCCAACCACAAATTGTAGTCATGAATCCAAATCAAGGCATCTTCGGCGGCTTCTTCGCAGGCGGCTTCGGCAAACAGGCGATTGATATTCTTAAAATTTTCCCACTCCGCTGTTTCTGAGGTGAAGTGGTAGGGGAAAGAATGGAGGATTGGCCAAAAAGCTTCTTTGGAAGTGATGTAGTAAAATTGTTTTACCTGTTCATCACCCAAAGGAATTCGCCGTACGTTATAGTTGGCTTCTCCTTCGATATTGACTCGCTCTTCAAAGCTCTCTTTTTGCTCTTCATCTACCTGTTTCCAAGCAATCCAAGTACCTTGATTGACGTCTGCAAAAAAGCTTTTGAGGGTGGGCACGATGCCATTGGGGCTTTTCTTCGGCACGTAATGGATTTTGCCATCTTTGATTATTTCGTCATGGGGTTCACGATGATAGAGGATAACTAAAGATGATTTCATAATTTTTAATTGATTAGCTGTTTAATTGCTAGATTGTTCTGTGATTGAGAAGGCAATGTTGGATCAGATTTCTGGATTGCCATCGGCTTTCTTAGATTTCAATCTACCTAAAAGCAAAATGTTTTTTTGGTTATTAAAGAAATTAGGTTTGACTGAGGCTTGTGCAGCATCAAATCAGAAAAATCAAACTATGTTCAGTATGTTTGAATAATAGTTTGAACTTATAGGTCGCTAGATATATAGTCGTGGCTCAATACACCTTGAGCCAGGTCTGTTATCAGTTTGAGTGCCAGAAATATCACCAATAATTTATTTGTTTACCTCTAAACTTATCTAGCTTGATTCAAATATCTAGCTATTTTCCTTACCTAGTAGGAGATATATTTGGGTTCTGTTTTAGCTAACAAAAACTTGTCACATATCTAAGATCCTACACCAATTGTTGTCCCGTCCCAAATCCAGATGAATTCTGATGGATTTTAACGACCAGAGAAGTTTAATTGTGTTGATTAAATGACTAATGGCGTTATTTTTGGTAGACAAAGTTAAAAGTTGCGTGGTTCGGTTTGTTTTAAAAGCCCTACACAACAAAAATTAGGTCATATGAGGAAAAGATACAAAGGGTCGCGGATTCCAGTTTAAGAAAATTTAACAACTTTAGATTAAATCAGATTAAAGTATTGCCGTGTCGTCTACAATACCTCAGAATAAACTAAGGGAAAATGCACATCATCCATAGACAGAGAAAATTGCGTGAAAGTAGAAGTAGACACCTCGATTAAGTTAGTTCCCGAAGCTACAGGAAAATTACTAGCTTGGGCATCAGGGTTGGAAGGTTCGAGTAACACCTATTTAGAACAGACAAAAGCTTTAGCTCGTAAACTAGGAGCATATTACCGACCTGATGGGCTGACGGAAATTGGTTTCTGGGTGCCTGGCTTAATTAGGGATGTTCTGCACGAGCGTGAAATTTATTTAGAGATTTTTACTCCCCTGGAGCCAATCGACTGGCGCGAAAAGGAACAGAGTATCAAATTTAAGCGCGATCGCCTGAACTTAGAACAGCAGGGAGAGTATATTTGGGGTGTTGTGGCGGGAATGCAGCCAGGTACGAGAGAACAAGCTGGCTCCTTTTACTGGTTACGCTATATTGACCGCGCTGAGAAGCTTCGCACAATTCGAGATCTTGTACCTTATTCTTTGCCCTACGGTATTTTTGCCCCCGCAGAACTATATGATATTGATTCTCTTCAGGCAAACAGAAGCGATTTAGACTATTTTGAGCGTACTGCTAAGTCTAGCAATCCCAAAATCAAGATTCCCCGCGTTAGCGACCCGAAAAATATTCTACAGGTTCATGTCGGTACAGCTTCGGGCGAAGGCACAATTGCCAGCCTAAATCGCATTTATCAAGACATCGCCGTGAAAATAGAGCAGGGAGAAGTCTTAACCCCAGCAGAACAGAACTACGTTGGTTATGAAGCGATCGAGCTGCTACCCACTGAGCCAACAATTGAATATCGTGATGAATATAGCCCAGAGAGCGAATTCTTTGCCTTTATGAATGAAGGAGAGGATACTGTCGAAATTGAATTGTTTAAGCCCAATACCCAAGATTGGGGGTATGATGTGCCTATTTTGGGTTCAAGCACAACCAATGCCGCAATACTGGACTCTTTACGTCCAGATGAAGTAGTAGATTTTATTGCCACCCTACATAATTTTCCGACTCATCCAATCCAACTAATTTACGATTTGGTTTATGGTCATGCAGATAACCAAAGCGAGCTTTTAATCGCTCGTGAATTTCTTAAAGGACCTAACATGTACGGTCAGGATCTCAACCATCAGCTACCGATGGTGCGAGCAATTCTACTCGAAATGCAGCGACGCAAAATTAATACGGGTGCCGATGGAATTCGCATTGATGGTGGTCAAGATTTTCGTTTTTTTAATCCCCTTTCTGGTCGAGTTGAACAGGACGATGCTTATCTTTTGGAGATGAGCAATATTGTTCAGGAAATAAATGGTCATCAGCGATTACTATTTACAATTTTTGAGGATGGTCGTCCCTGGCCCGAAGAAGGTTGGGAAGAAAAATCGACCTACCGTGAGCTGATTGAGCTAAAACCTGAATCTTATCAGTGGGGTCCGCTGATTTTTGCCCATAATACCCCCAGTATCAAAGGTTTCTGGCAGGAAAAATGGTCAAGAGTTATGGAAGTAATGACAATTGGTGATCACTGGATTACAGGCTGTGGTAATCACGACACTGTGCGTCGAGGCAACCAGATAGCGGCGGATCGACCAATTAACTGGCATTTGGGCACCACTCTACCTGAAGTACTCCACAATGCCTACGATAATCCAGCGGTAACTCTTTGGGTCAACTGCTTTAGCCCTGGTCTGCCCATGGACTTTATTAATGCTACTATGCACGCTCCTTGGCTATTTTTCCGCAATACGGACGAACAGTATGGAGTCAAGGTCGTTTCGGAAGAAGTCGGATTTTTAGATTGGCAGATCGACCCTAATTTGTATCGCCAAAATCACTGTTTTCCTCGATTAAAAACTCTAGGGTTTAAGCAACTTAAGCAGCTCAAGCAGTTTGGTGCGGCTTTACACCACGCGATGATTCAGCAAGACTATAACCTAGCTGAAGTAGTGGAGGTTTTACGTGCCTGTACTAGTGCCGACACTCACTGTATTGAGGATCTTGCTCCTCAGAGCGAATTGACCAGAGGGGGAATGCTGCGCTTTCTGAAGAAGCTAGACGAAGATCGTCTCAAAAGATTTGCCCTCATGTTTATGGAAGATTGTTATCAAGTTTGTAATGTTAGTAACTATCAGTCTCGGGTAAAGAGCGATCGCGCTACCTTTAATCTGACGACCAGAGAGTTTCGTCATCAGCATCCTTGGTTAGTCAATAATTTGCTAGAGGAAGATAGTTTTGCTCGCCTAATTATCGAGGAAACCACAATCGTTCATGGTATCCGTCATAGTAGTTCGTCTGAGCCTGCGGTGGCATTTGTCGCTAATTTTGAAGGGGATGCCATAGAGGTTGACGTATCAGAGATTTCAGATTTAGATCTGGCTCAGTGGGAAGTTGCGATCGCCACTCCAGGCTTGGCAACAACCGACTTAACTAAGCTGAATCTAGCTAACGGTGCAGGAATTCTTTTGACTTACTCGCAGTAGGATCCTAACACCCGAAGGTTTAAATAATTTGGTCTAAAGTAGCAGTTTGTCAAGGGCGATCTTTAAATCGGGGAAACTCTGGGGAGAAACTGTTCCTGCTGTCACAGCATGAACTTGAGTATAGGAGCTGTTGACTGGCTGAGTATGGACAATCAGTCGCTTGTTAACCAAATCTATAACCCAATATTCTAGGATGCCGTTGCGAGCATAAGTAGTTGATTTCTGCTCTAAATCTGACTTCAAAGTTCGGTTGGCGATCTCAATTAACCAATAAATATCTTGAGGATAAGGATGGCGAGTAAAATATTGCGTATGGGGAATCGCAACTACGGCAATATCAGGTTCGGGTTCGGAGTTATCAAGAGTAATCGGATGAGCCTCTCGGATAATTGTCTGACCTCGCAAAAGCCCTCTCAAATACTCGACAACTGCATAATTGGTCGATGAATGCATTGGTTCTGCATGCGGACTAGTCCTTTGTGGACTCATTTCGACAATCTCTCCTTCGAGTAGCTCTACGCGACGATCTGCTAATACTCCCGAGGCAATTAGTTCGTGCCAATCGGCGACCGACTATTTAAAGACAGAAACCATAATTGTGTTCGACTTCAAGTGTAATCAATAGTGTGATTGGATGTGTCAACAGTACCCCGCCTTAAAAGGACGGGGCTTGCGTTGACTTCGTCAAATTTGATCTTCTCTCACGTTCAATATATTCATATTCTATAATTTTCTCAGTCAGCGCCAAGATATCGATACGATCTATAGATAGCAAATCACTTCACCATCATCGGCAATGAATAGTAACTGGGAATCTGCGCCAATTGAGAATAAGATTGGCATTAATTTTAAATACGATCAAACTCTGCGTCTGGCTTTAATTCATCCTTCCTACGCCAAGTTAATTCACGAGCCTGAAATTAATAACCAGCGTTTAGAACTCTTGGGAGAAACGATCTTAAATTTGGCTTTGGCTGACTATATTTATTGGCACTTTTCTCATTTTCAGGTCGGCAAGCAAAAGGCGCTGGTGAGCAAACTAACCGAATCAGAAAGACTGACTAACTTTTGGTATGATCTACAGCTTGGAGAATTTTATCCCTTTCTCGACCTCAGTGAGGAGCGTCACCGTCTACGAGTTAAACGCAGCAATCCCTTTGAGAAGGCTTGTAAAGCTCTCATTGGCGCCATATTTATTGATCGCGGTTATTCCCAAACGCGCAACTGGCTCGAAAAGCGTCTGATTATCCCCCTGCTAAAAAAATACCTCAAGCCAGAATTAGAACATACCCCGAACGACAAGCAAATTCAGTTTCTCGGCGAAAATCTGCTTCAGGCAGTAACAATGGATTATCTCTACCGTCACATTTTGCTGGTCAGCCCAAGTACCCTCAAGACTCTGGCAAGAAAACTCACCTCCAAGGAAAGTCGAAGCAAGTATCTCAAACTGTCTGATTCTGTCTGGACAGAAATGTTTGCTGACCAGAAGTCGCCTAAATCTTATAAAGCCTTGGTGGCAGAAATTTACTTACATTTGCATGAGGAAAACAGTAAGTCTAGCTTTCGCAAAACTAGTGCTTACTTTGCTCAAAATTGCCTTGATGATGATGAAGTTATGACTGAGGCGATCGCTTTACTGCTCAAAGATGGTAAGCCGCAAAAGTGGATCATTCATAAGGTTATGGACTACCCCAGCAATAAATATAATGAAGGACGAGAAAAGTATTATGAGCTGATCGGCAAACCCGAAGGTAACTAGAGAGATTACCTTTCACTATAGCTGTCGATAGTCACTACAGCCGATTGCCTTTTCTGTATTAGCATCGGTAGGATTTACCGTACACTTGAGGCGATAATCTCCTGTAAAAAAACGACATTTAGTACAGGGAATTTGATGCATTCTTTTGGCTTGAGCCACCACATCCAAAACGCAGCTAATTAGACTCCAGCTACATAGACCTATAATCGAAAAAGCTCCAACTGTACGGAGTTGAAGCAGTATTGGTTTAAAAATACTAACGGAATTGACAGCGAATTGAAACACGGCTAATTGCAGGGGACAAACTTAGGTTATAAGTTCTAATTATGACACCAATCAGTTTGTCATATCCATGCTACATGCCCAATGTTATTAGTTAGATACGGGTCTTAATAATCTGAAATATTTGCATAATCTGCTGCTTGTTGAAGGTTTTCAAGAGGGCGATCGCCGCACCTTGAGGATCGGTAGGAATACTCACTGTACCGCCGCTAGCAGTCCCACCAGCCGTCGCCGCCAACTGCTGAAGGTTTTTGCTGGGTACTAATTTGGCTGTTTGACCAGCGTTAAGCAGATCTCCCGCCTGCTTCATCTCCTTGATCACAACCTGAGCGATGGTACCGTAAGGATATTTCTTGTTGGTAATGGCTTTTTGAGTAGTGGCGAGCAAATTTTGCCAGTTAGCTTCGTTGGGGGCTAGTTTACCGAGGCTTTTGCAGCAAAGATGTAATTTTTGTCTACTTTCTGGGCTATCAGGCTGTTTAAACACCTGCAACATTTGTTTGAGGATTGTTGTCACCTGCTGTCCGAGATTTGCCTGTTCGGCTGCCCCACCTGTAAGTAGTTGCTGAAGATATTGGTCGAGGATCGCGAAGTTAGATTCGGCCTGCTGCAAAATTTCGACGGCATCAGCGTCTTTAAAGTCGGCAGAATTTTCCAAACGTTCGATCAAGTCCTGTAGATGATCGTAGCCGTTGAGGAACAAAGTCTCTAACTTCTGATCAACATTAACTGGATTGTCTTTGAGAATTTTAAAAGAGTCTTCTAGACGGTGGGCTGTTTTTTGAATACTGGTATATCCCAACATGGCAGCACCACCTTTGACAGAGTGAGCAGCCCGAAACATCTCGTTCACAGTCTCAGTATCCTTAACGGACGTAGCTAGCTGTAAAATTCCCTGCTCTAGGGTTTGCAGGTGTTCTTTTGCTTCTTCAATAAAATATCCGAGAATTCGCTGCTGATTAGCTGTATCCAAAGCCTATATCCCCCGTGTCTTTCAACTCTGTAAAAGTGTATATATAAAGCAATATATAATGACAAGTTTATCCCAGACTACATAAATTGGGTAGTTGATTTTCAATATTCAATGAACGGGCATGACGATTCAACCAAAGTGCGCCTAATCCCGCCTGTTGCGCTCCCTCATAGTCCTCTATCGGATTGTCGCCAATATGTAACGCTTCGGAAGATCTAGCCTGATGTTTATCTAAAGCAATCTGAAAAATATTTGCTTCGGGTTTGGCAAATCCAGCAGTTGAGGAAATAGTAATACTAGTGAAAAACTGTTCTAGATCTAATTGGTTAAGCACTTCTAGCAACCGACTATCAAAATTAGAAATAACTCCTAAGGTAATCCCGCGATCGCGCCACAGCTTTAGACTATCGACCGTATCAGGAAACAAATACCAGGGTTCTTTTGTGCCAAAGTAAAAATATATTTCGCTAAAAAAACTATCAAAATCAGTAAACTTTTCCTGTACTTCCAATTCAGTAAAAGTTGCCGTGACGACCTGTTTCCACCAGCTAAACTCTTGTTGTTTAATTGCGGCTAATTCTGTACCAGAAAAAGCCAAGGGTGGTGCTGATTTAAAGCTGGTGATAAATGCTGCTTCTATTGCTGGTGCTGCTACTTCAACGCCATAGTTGAGTGCATACCGTTGATATATTTCACCGACACTGCTTTTGAGATCGAAGAGCGTACCCATGGCATCGAGAAAAATGACCTTGGGCTGTTGATCAGAAAACATCTGCTTCAGGGTTGGTGGCATTACCTATAGGTTATGGGTTGCGGATAGATGAACATTGACACTGGAGTAAATTGCTCTGGACTTCCTGTTGAGCTATTTTGATGAGGCGCTCGACCAGCAGATCGCTTTGTTGCTGGTATTCTTGCCAATAGTCTTTGAGGTTGATTGGCGTGCCGACAATCGTGACAATCTTTCTGATTCCCTTTGGTTTTGCCTGGTCGATTTTGAATACCTCTCGCTCAAAGCGGTCAATGGTGGCAAAAAATCTTTCTGGGGTAGGATTTTCGGCGACATAGCCATCATAAATGGCATCAAAGTTAAGCAGGCGCACCGTAGTTAGGTAGATATGTTCGTAGTCGATTAGAGGATCTCGTTCAGATTCGGCAAGATTGCGTAAAGTCGCCTGAACTTTGTACACACGTTCGCGATCGCGCAACTGATTTCCAGCAGTTAACTCTAGTTTTGCTTCGCAGTAATTCAACATCTGCTGACGCAGCGTCTCTAGCCGCTGATTCCAGTCTGTCTCTGGGACTGGGGTGACATGATATTCTGCTTCGAGACTAGACAATATGTGCTGGGCGATCGCTCGGAGGCGGGAGTAGTTGTCTCCCTCGGATTTTATCTTTAGGGCAGTTTCCAAGCTGGCGATCGCCTGACTGACATTTACTTCTGTAGCGTCGGGATAGCAATATTTTAGACTGATCGGCACCAGATAAAAGTCGGGAACAGTCTGTTCTTGCTTGGCAATGTTTGCCATTGCTTTGAAGGATAATTCTACTGCACCAGGGCGAAAGGGAATGACCGTGTCGTTTTGGTAAGAACAACCACCTTCGGGAAAGATGACTAGCTTAGACTCTGGCTGCTGAAGTATTTTTAAGGTTTGGACAATGCTACGGCGATCGCCTACTCCCCGACGAATCGAATAGGAACCGACTTTTTGGATCAATTTCCCCACAAAGCCGCGAAAGGCTTCAACCGCTACTACATAGTAAAATAATTGTCCTAGACGGGCGGATAATTGAAACACTACCATCCCGTCATCAAGGTTGGAATGATTCGGGAGATAAACCACTCGGCGATCGCTAATTAACTTTGCCTTGGCTAGATCTTCCTCGCTGACTATGAGCCTAAATCTAAAAGCAACATAAGCAACCAGATAAAAGAAACTTTGAATCAGTCGAACCAGCAATGCATTTTGCTGAGGCGGAATAAATTTAGCGTCAGGCATCAAAGTAAGCAGCGGTTGAGGATCTAATCTACAGATTGAGATCTGCTAGGAGTCGGGTTAGGTATTTTTTCCCATCACTAGTAGATAATCTTAGGGTAGGTCGATGTGTTTAAGAAGATAGTAGCTCAACCAAAGGCTGAGTAATCCAATTAAAACCTACTGTAAGCTGATGCTTTAAGGTCGGCAAGCGATAGAGATAAACTAACCTTCTCGCTACATAAGCCGCGGGACCGTCTAATTTTAAACCCAAGCCGTTGATTGTCGCATTGTCCGTACCCAGAGTCATCATTTCTCCTAAGGGTTGATAGCGGAAGGGTAATAGAGGACGATTGGTTGCCGCTGCCCAAATATTCCAGGCGCAGTAATCTGACTGCTGGAAAGCTACCTGAGCTGTTGCGGGGAGAGAATTACCGTCACTATCATAGCTATTGGCAGCATCTCCCAGGGCAAAGATATCTTCTCGACCTTTGACTAACAATGTTGGTTCTATTTCTAGCAGTCCTTGCTCATTCTGTGCCAGAGGCAGCTTAGTAATTAACTCGGACACTCGGTTGCCCACTGTCCACAAAACTAGATCTACGGGAATAGTATCGGTTTGGGCTTTGTAGACGAGAGAGATACTGTCGGCTTCTACTTTCTCTACCTCTGTTTCTAAATCTTGCCAAATTTGATATTTTTCTAAAGCTTTAACTGCTGTATCGCGGTTAAATTCCGAACTATCTTTGAGGATTTGTGTGCCGCGGTCAATAATGCGAATTCGACCCTTTGCTCCCAGGCGATCTGCCAGCTTACAGGCTAATTCCACGCCGCTATAGCCACCACCAACTACCGCCACGCGAATTTTATCTTGATCTGCTTCTTCCAGCAGACGTAACTCTTCCTGAAGGAGATAGGCATCATTGAGACTTCTAAACGGCAAAGCATGTTCTTTTGCCCCTGGCACCAGATCTACTGGTGTTTTGCCTCCTGTAGACAGTACCAGCTTGTCATAGTCAATTTTAGTATCGTCCTGGAGTGTTACCTGCTTGCCTGCGATATCGATGTCCGTGACGCTACCCTGGTGAAAAATAATTCCCGTATTCGCCAGCAGCTCGGCAAACGGCGGCGCAATTTCCCAGCTCTGCAACTCTTCTGTAATTAATTCATAAAGCAAAGGGGAAAACAAAAAGCGATCGCTCTTATCAATCAAAGTAATTTCTGGCTTATTCTCAGTCGTCCAGGGAAATTCACTCAGACGCAGGGCAGTATACAGACCACCAAATCCACCGCCAACGATACAAATTTTTGTTGCGCTCATAAAAAAATCTAGCTTTACCCAACACAATAGTGCTTAATCTATATTGATTCTAGCGGTTTCACTCAATTTATGGATCCGCGGCAGTCAGACTCAGATCTTTTGAGGCGATCGCTTGAACTGACCTCAGGTCGATTTTGCGATCGCTAAGGCTTATGGTATTTTTGTTCTGAACAGTAATTAGACCCCATAATTGGCGCAAAAATCATGTTAGTTCCCAGTCCTGTGCAGGTAGATGAACTCTATCAGGTCGAAAGACAGGCAAAGCGATCGCTAAATTTATATAGCTGCTGTGTTTCGGCAGGTTTCCCTTCTCCCGCAGAAGACTATATTGAAGGCAAGCTTGATCTCAATCAGCATTTGATTCCTCACCCCTTGGCTACTTTTTTTGTTCGGGTATCAGGAGACTCAATGTTAGGGGCAGGTATTCATTCAGGAGATTTGCTAATTGTAGATCGCTCTTTGACAGCGAAGGACGGCTCGGTGATTATTGCGGTGGTAGATGGCGAACTGCTGGTTAAACGCCTACATTTTCAAGGTCAACAACCCTGCTTAATGGCGGAGAATCCAGAATATCCTGTTTTAGAGATTACGGAAGCGATGGATTTTCAGGTTTGGGGTGTCGTTACTAGCGTTATTCATTCAGTCTAAATATTTGCTCGATTCCAGCCAAACAGGTGAGCCAGACCAAAAATAATAAGCCAGTAAAATATATCGCTCTAGTAGACTGCAATAACTTCTACGTATCTTGCGAACGGGTATTTAATCCGAAATTAAACAATAAGCCAGTGGTCGTGCTTTCCAATAATGATGGCTGCGTCATCGCCAGATCTTCTGAAGCCAAAGCGTTGGGAATAGGGATGGCGGTTCCTGCTTTCAAGATCGAGCCGCAGATCCGTCAATATCAGATTGAAGCGTATTCTTCTAACTATGCTCTGTATGGCGATCTATCTGCCAGGGTAATGGCGGTATTGGCGCTTTACAGTCCTCAAGTGGAGATATATTCCATTGATGAAGCCTTTTTGGATCTATCTGGGCTAGATTACGAGCAACTTTATCAGTACGGACAAAAAATCAGGCAGACTATTGCTACTTGGCTAGGTCTTCCCGTCTCGATTGGCATTGCGAAAACTAAGACTTTGGCAAAGGTGGCGAGTCACCTAGCTAAAAAGAACTCAGCAACTGGAGTCTATGTATTTCCCCAAGCACCCCAGGCTGGAGATTTAATTTTGCAAGGGATAGAGGTAGATAATATTTGGGGAATCGGCAAACGACTGAGCAAGTGGCTGAAAATGCACTCAATCAACAATGCTCTATCTCTAAAGCAAACTCCTGAGTATATACTCCAGCCTAAAATGGGGATTTTGGGTGTTCGGCTACTACGAGAATTACATGGGGTGGCGGCAATTCCCCTCGAATTAACTCCGCCGCCCAAGCAAGCTACCTGTGTATCTCGTTCCTTCCGCTATCCTGCTCTTACTCTGGCAACGATGAAACAGGCGATCGCCAATCATACGGTCAGATTGGCAGAGAAATTGCGGCAGCAGCAGCAGAATACCGCGACGCTGACTATTTTTATTCAAAGCAACCGTTTTAAGCCTAATTACTACAGCAATTCGATTACTCTTGCTCTACCTACGGCGACTAATTTGACTCCACCACTAATTAAATTAGCTCTCCAGGGATTAGCCGCTATCTACCGCCCTCAATTTGCCTACAAAAAAGCAGGGGTGATTGCTCAAGGATTGACCCCCGAATCTATCGTTCAGGGCAGCTTATTTGCCGAAAATTCTAGTCCTCAACAGAAAAAATTGATGCAGACAATGGATCGTCTAAATGCAACTATGGGTGCTAATACGATTACTTTTGCCGTAGCTAAACTAAAACCTGCTGAAATCAAACAAACTAGAGTCAGTCCTCGATATACGACCTGTTGGCAGGAGTTACCTTTAGTTCAGGCTCGATAGCCAGCGGGTTCAGTCTGCTCGAAAATATCGGCGATCGCCATTGTCCAGCCAAGTCTTGATCACAAAATTAGTTCTGATCTCAATAACCAATTGCCGAACCGTCACCTACTCTTGTTTTTGATTGAGCTAACTTACCTAAGATATTTGATAACAAGCATTTTGTATTGAGGGAGAATCAGATTAATGACCCGAAAAGTTGTTGATGGAGAACATAGTTCTGCCTGGATAGCTCAAACCTGGCTATCTTTTTTTATATCTATTACCGCCACTTCTATTGGTATTATTTATTTGCCTGCCAATGCCTGGATCAAGGGATTTATGGGTATGGGTTTAGTCTTTACCGTCGGCTCAACCGTTAGTCTGACCAAAACTCAGCGAGATATCCACGAATCGAAAAAACTTACCTACAAAATTGAAGAAGCTAGAGTAGAAAGGATCTTAACCGAGCATGATAGCCTAAAATGACAGACAATTCTGGCGCAATCAAGATCAAAGCTGTTTCTTACCAAGATTCTCTAACTGCCATTGAATATATCAGAACTAAAGTATTTCAAGAAGAGCAGGGTGTCTCAGCCGAGTTAGAATTTGATGGTTTAGATGCCGAAGCGACACACTTTTTAGCCTATGTCGGCAACGAAGCAGTTGGCACAGCCAGAATTAGAGCAATTGATGCCAAAACCAGCAAGATAGAACGCCTTGCTGTCTTACCAGAGTATCGGCAACGAGGTATTGGCACAAAATTAATGCATGCTGTTCTATCAGCCATTACTCTGAGCAACAAGTCTGTGGCGATAGTTCATGCTCAAGCTTATATTGCATCCATGTATCTCCAGTTAGGATTTGCTGCTGTTGGTAGTGAATTTGTCGAGGCAAATATTCCTCATTTGAAGATGATTAAACACCTTTAGTAAAGTCTCCTTGATGCCACCGTTGAATAAATCTGAGCTAAGAAAAAAAATTCTGCAACAAAGACAGTCTTTCTCTTCAACAGAATGGCAAGATAAAAGCAATCAAATTTGCGATCGCCTTAAATCTTATTCTTTATTTACGGAGGCGCAAACCATCTTGGCGTACTTCAGCTATCGTCAAGAACCAGATCTAGCACCCTTATTTAAGCTAAATAAAACTTGGGGGTTTCCCCGCTGTGTCAAGCAATCTTTAGTTTGGCACTCATGGCACCCTGGAGCAGAATTAAAATTGGGTAAGTATGGCATCTCTGAACCTCTAGAAACAGCACCCATCATCGAACCTGCAACGGCAGATTTGATTTTAGTCCCGACCGTAGCCTGCGATTTTGGCGGCTATCGCTTGGGTTATGGAGGTGGCTTTTATGATCGTTTATTAAGCAAAGAAACTGGTGTAGATATTCCTGCTATAGGCATAGTTTTTGACTTTGCCTATGGCGTGCAAATTGCCACAGATCCTTGGGATATATCGCTAAATTTTGTCTGTACTGAAACGGGATTGCACAATTATTAAGTAATTTTAATTTAATTTACTTTTAAAGTTGTGAACGATTAAAAACTCCAAGAAAAACCAGAAAATAAATTTAACTAGCCTCTTTTATTGGCTAAAGTCTAAATTATATAGATTCTCTTAATATCTGCCAAATGTACTCTCATAAAAACTTTCGGAAATTTAGAATAATGATTTAGCAAAACTATCTAAAGGTTTTTTGCTAATAGTTAAAGAATATAAAATAAGCTTAATAAAATGCTGCAATCTTAAGCGGAGTCGCACAATACAAAAGCGAGCTGAGCAATTATACCTATCTCTTTAGTTCGAGTATACAAATATACATTTAAGGTTTATTAAGTAAGCGGGAATAACTATTTTAAAATAATGCTGTGTTTGTTAGTCTAAATAGACTAAGTTTTCTCGGACAATCTAAAAGCATTTAATCAACTATAGTTTTCTCGACAAATAAGTTACTTATAAATCAATCTTCTTATGCAACACTTCCAGGACGAATGGATTCAAGAATGGTGCGATCGCAATGGCTGGACTGACGTATTTAGGGAGCGCTACAATCACTACTGGGCTTTTCCTCCCAACTGCGTCATGCCTGAACCCATACCTCAAAAGGTAATGAGACTAATTAAAACTGAAAAGGGCTTAACCAGTAACGAGCAAAAATGGCTCTACTCTGCTGCTCTCGTCAGCGTTATGGCTATTTTTCTGAGCTGCCTGCTAGTGACTCCGATGCCAATTATGTTTGCTTTTGCCTTTGATGCCGTGACCTTTGCGCGTATGGAATGCGAGGTATAGTTACACTGAGCTAGCACCTATGCTTTTAAGCTTCTCAGTAAGTGTGGTAACAGGCGATCGAGATATTTTGTCGCCTCAAGACTCTTGTTTTGCACGACCAGAAGATCGTATATAGACCAATTAATTGTGCCGACAATGCTATTAATTGCCAATTCAACATCAAGAGTTGGCTCGCTCAGGAATATTTGCGCTTCAATTCCTGCCTGAATTATTTTTCTGAAAAAGCTGCGGTAATTTTTCCTCGCCTGGCTCAATTTTGCGGTAGCAACAAAGTCTCCATAACCGACCTCCAGAAAAAACAGCTTAATTATCTGTTGGTGCTGCTGAAAATACTCCAAAGTCAAGCTGAGGACAGTGGCAAATGCAGTTTCGACTTCTAAGTCGGTGGCTAACTCTGCCGCAATTTGTGAATGGAGGCGTTCTAAATGCCGCACCATAATTTCGGTCAGCAGCTCTCGCTTATTTTTGAAGTGTCGGTAGAACAGTCCGACAGATACTCCTGCTTTCTCAGCAATTAATTTTGGTTTGGCAGCATCGTAGTCCCGACACAGTAATTCTTCCCCCGCTGCTAACAAGGCTGCGTACCTTTGTGCAACGTTATATCTGGGTTGGGACTGATTCATCATCAATATTTTTTAATGCTATGGTAAGGGAGTGAATATTATTCATTCGCCTGCTGCTTGTTCTACTATATTGATGTATCGCTATGAATCACCAGACATTTGTGCAAACCGAAGAGGTGGAATGGGAAGAATTATCGCAATTCCCAGGGATAAAAATGCTTCCTTTAGCAATTCCTGTAGATAGAGGTTCAATTCATCGTTTGCAGATGAAGCAGGGTACAGTAATTCCAAAACATACTCATCCCTGTCATGAATATGTCTACGTTTTATCAGGAGAAATTGAGACGAGGAACAGGATTTGCCAGGCAGGAACTTTCTGGGCTACTCCCGCAAATACAAGCCAGGGAGAACATCGGGCAATTACAGAGGTGGAACTGTTGACAATTCGTTTGGGAGCAATGGGAGAATTTGCTGGCAGCTAGTTGCTGAGAATACAATTGCTGACTTCTGTAACCGACGATTTTCAATCCAGTTGCTTTAGTACGTGTAGGGTCTAGTCCCTCAACAAGTTTTTGTTACATAACTTGACAAACTGCTTAATATTAGTTAACATGTGTATGTGGGTGAAGAAACGCATTATTTTTCTCGTTTCGCATCTAGTTCTCAATCGAAAACACATTATATATATACAACCCGCAATTATTTAACACATGACAACTACTTTACAGCAAACCCAAACCCAGAATAGCTGGGAAAGGTTCTGTCAGTGGATTACCAGCACCAACAACCGCATTTATGTCGGTTGGTTTGGCGTCTTGATGATTCCTACACTCCTAGCCGCAACAACTTGTTTCCTAATCGCCTTCGTGGC
>JBCBWB010000061.1:0-27261 GCA_039817275.1 Cyanobacteria bacterium J06648_1
TTAGTCGAAGGCGATCCCCTAGGGCAGGTAATGCTCTATGGTCCTGGTGCCGGGAAAGGAGCAACGGCTAGCGCGGTAGTTTCTGATGTGGTTAACGTCGCGAGCCTTTTGCAGACAGACCAGACAGAGCGTCAGCTCGATCCGATGTTGAGCTGTCCCCACGACCATTTTCAGCAGCTTACTCCCATTGCCGAGGTCGATACTCGCTTTTATGCGCGTTTTCTCTGTGAAGATGTCTCTGGCGTAATCGGACATCTAGGCACTAGCTTTGGTAAGCATGACGTGAGCCTAGAGTCCGTCGTGCAGATTGGTTTTCGCGATAATCTAGCCGAAATCGTGGTTGTTACTCACAATGTTAAAGAAGGTAATTTCCGTACCGCATTAGAAGAAATTAAGAGTCTGGATTCGATTAACAGCATTCCCAGTATTTTGCGCGTCCTATAAAAATTTTGGTTTCGCGCAAAGGCACAAAGACGCAGAGAGATTCTTAGCTGTAGTTAAAGCTAAAATTCAGGTTGTTCGCCAAATACTTCTCGCTCTTTTCTTTCCTTTAACTGTCGGCGAATATCGGCGTGGACTTCTTTAGTAATGGGATAGAAATAGGTCAGGACTAAACCAATAATTAAAAATACAGTAGGCAGAGGCGCGATCGCAATTCTAATAGCGAGTAAAGCGCTTTCTGGCTGAACAGGAATTGCTTCTCCTGGAAGACGCTCGATAAAACCAAACCATTCTAAAGCCACGCCAATGAGAAACAAAGCCAGCGCCAAGCCTAATTTTTGGGTAAATACCATAAAGCTGTAGAAAATTCCCTCACGGCGCTTCCCCGTATTTAATTCGTCTAAATCGACCACATCGGGAATCATCGACCAGGGAATTAGATAGGCAACAGAAACTCCAACTCCAGCCATGATTGCGCCAATATATAGCAAGGTGATTTGTCCTGGCTGAATTAAAAACAAAGCTGCCTGGGCAATAATCCAGACCGTTGTACCCAAGCAGTAGACGGCTTTTTTACCAATTTTTTCGCTGACAAATTTCCAGAAAAACAGCATCACTAAGGCTGTTCCCTGAACGGCGATCGCTACTAGATTAAATTCATCCTCGCCCATTCCCATCCAGGCAACTACATAGTAAATCAGAATCGAAGCAGTCATTTGCACTCCTAACCAGGAACACATATAAATGCCAATTACGTAGCGGAAAGCTTTATTAGCAAAGGCAACTTTAATTTGTTCTTTGAATGGTACCGAAACCTCATTGTCGCTCAGGTTTTTAGCCGCGATCGCTTCTACACTATTGAGGTGAGTCTCCGTCTTAGCAAAAATCAGTGTGTAGCCAAAACCGATAAATTGAATCCCAAACAAGCCATATGCAACGCCTTTAAGCAGGTTAACTAGAAATAAACGCTCATTTTCAGCCGAATCTACCAGCGTTTCTGAATAGTTAGCTATCGTCGTCGCTGCAAATACCAGACCCACAATTCCTAAAGCTAAGAGAATAAAGCCAGCTATCTTTTTTCCCTGTTGTCCTAACAACGGTACTGCACCCTTTTCTTGAATCCGAAAAGTACACCAGAATAGAGCGATGACCGATATGGCAGTTGTTACCAAACCCAAAACAATAAATCTCTGTTTGAGATCTTCTGGATAAGCGGCAGTAATCAATCCCGCCAACACCAAAGATAAAATACTTCCTCCAATCGAAAAAGCAAAGCGAAAACTGTTGAGACTGGTTCGTTCGTTGTAGTCTTGGGTTAGCTCTGGTGTTAGTGCAGTGTAGGGTAAATTAACGACGGTATAAGCTAGATTGAATAAGGTAGCAATAACAATATAATAAGCAAATAAACACCAGTTATTAACTGTCGGATCTTCGCTAAAACTTGGTACAATCCACTGCAAGAAAAAGAAGATCCCAAAGGGTATTGCTCCAAACAGCATCCAGGGAATCCGCCTGCCCCAACGGGTACGGGTGCGATCGCTCAATACACCAGCAATGGGATCGTTGATCGCGTCACCAATCTTGCCAATCGCTAAAATGCTTCCTGCCAATCCCGCCGGTAATCCTGCCACGTTGGTAAAAAAGTACAGCAGGAAAAACACGAGAATATTTGCCGTAATTGCTGGGCCCATATCGCCAGAACCATATGCCAACTTGGTGGTAAAGTTAAGCTTTTCCCGCTCGATTAGCTTCTCGCTAGTATCCAATTTGTTTAAGTTCCTATTGTTATGACGGATTTATTTGTATCTTGGTCAGAATATCATCATAAAATTGAAAACCTCGCTGTCAAGATCTATCAGTCTAATTGGCAGTTTAACCACATCGTTTGTCTCGCTAAAGGCGGCTTGCGTGTCGGTGATATTCTTTGTCGTCTATATAATAAACCTCTCTCTGTTTTGTCTACAGCTTCCTACGGAGGGAAGAATAATCAGAAGCGAGGAAAAATTCGGTTTTCGGAGCATCTTTCCACTATTGAACCCATTGGCGATCGCATCTTACTAGTAGACGATCTGGTAGATTCTGGAGTCAGCCTGGCAGAGTCGGTCAATTGGCTAAGAACTAAGCAGCAAAATATTACGGAAATTCGTACTGCCGTAGTCTGGTACAAGAGTACTTCGATAAAAATACCAGATTATTATGTCGATTATCTGCCCGATAATCCCTGGATTCATCAACCATTTGAAGCGTACGAACAGGTTGAAATCTCTGAGCTTGCTGCCCAGCTTAATAATAATTAAACTGACTTATTACGCTTAACCACGGACGCCAGGGGCAAAGCTTTAAATCTGAAGGGTTAAAATAGCGCTAAAAACTGGTGTATTCACGGAAGACATGACATAGTGTTTTCAACTAACCTGTATTTTAGTTGGACAGCCAAAAAAATTAGGAGCGTTGTCAGCCAAACAACACCCCTAATACCAACCATATAGAACCGTTAAGCAATACTTGAATTGAGTCGTAAATTGTTGAGATAGTTAGCTGATTCCTAACCTCTCGTCGCGGTTATGACTACCATTCTAGTTTGATCCCAGAGAAAATCTGTTTTTTTTTGAGTCTTCAGGCAACCTTTTTTACTTGAACCAAGAACAGTTGGCAATTTGAGCAACTGTTAACTTTTGTAAAGCATCTGGTTGAAGTGTGGTTGCCTGAGCTTTTACTGTTTGCCTTGAGATTAATCTTCATACCTTCGCTATCTATTGCTCTGCCGTATCTAGCGTCGTCTCTCTGATTGGCAGACTTGTAACTCATTCCCATTAAAGAAAACTAGGGAGATTGTCAGCCAAACTTTCTCCCCAAAGTCGTTTTATAGAATTATTAAGCAATATTTTGCGTTGAGTCGCATAGGACTTAGGCAGTTAGTCTTGTAATTAAAGCTGACTGCTTTTACCTGTAGTTAATTATAAACTTAACAAAAACTTAAGATTTCACCATTGTAACAAAAATTTATATTTTGCTGGGCGAGATTCAAAATAAACTCAGCTGAGTAGGATTGGGCTTAATACTTTCCCAAGGTAGCGAAGCGGGAGCTATGCTGGGAAATTGTGAAGTTAACAAAGAGTGAAAAAATCGGGCGGTATCGGGCGATCGCACTTCTTGGGGACAGTGAACAAAGAAGTAGACAGTTTTTCCTTGAGACAGCCAGGACTGTAATTGAGTCGCCCACTGTTCGAGATAAGTTTGATTGTATTGAGCATCAGGATGGCTAATAAAGCGAATAAAAACAGTGTCGCTAATCGCCGTTGGGCGCAGAGGTACTTTAGGTTTCTTACGAGGCGAACCAATTTGCGGATCGTCGGGACAGTTATAAATTGGTCGGGTGTCAAGGAGAACACGAGCGATGTTTAGTTCGCTCAAAAGTGAATTTAAGGATGCTTCGGCTTCGGCTTTGAACCAGTCAAGATGACGTACTTCCAGGGCTAAATCTGAATTATATTGACTACAGGCGGTTAAAAAATCAGTCAAATCTGATAAATAGGCGGGGCTGTAGCTAGGAGGAAGCTGAATAAAAGTTGTACCCAGGCGATCGCCCAAACCAGACAGACACTCAAAGAAGCTGAGGGCATCAGGAATATGAGGCGTAAGTAAACCCTGATGGGTAACTTGTCGGTGTAGCTTCGGACAGAATTTAAAACCTGGGGTCGTTTGCTCTGCCCATTTAGCAATAGTTTCTGCTGTGGGAATGGCGTAGAAAGTAGTGTTGCCCTCCACTGTCGTAAAGCGATCGCTGTATAAGCTGAGAAAGTCTCGCGGTTGGCTTTTGGCGGGATATAGGTTGCCCACCCAATCTTTGTATGACCAAACGGCACAGCCGAGATAGAAGTTCACTTTTTTGTGTTTAAAATTAACTCTCTTTATTCCAGGTTACAAGTTTTCTTGTTATTGGGCAGAAGAAAGGTAAAAAGATACGTCATTTCGTGGTGGAAGCAGAAGAAGGAAAGTCGCCTAATGATTTAAGATAGGGCAGTTTACTGTTGATAAGATTTTTGGGACGATATAAAGATATCAGGTTAAATCAAGATTTTCACCTTTTCTTACAAGCTAATAGCTCAAAATCAATAAATCTAAACTAAGCTAATCACTAATCTACGTTAGGCAGATGAAATTAGAAAGTCTAAAAGCTTATCGCGATGAGATACTCAACATTGCTCAAAGCTGCCATGCGCCAAATATTAGGGTGTTCGGCTCGGTTGCAAGAGGAGAAGCGACAGATAGCAGTGATATTGATTTTCTAGTTGATGTTGCGCTAGAACAATCTGTCCTCGATCTCATTCGTTTAATTCAGACCTTATCCGATCTACTTGGATGTAAGGTGGATGTGGCTCAAAGCACAGCACTCAATCCACTGATGCGTGACGAAGTGTTAAAAGATGCCATTGCTTTGGAAAAACTTTGAGCGGCGCAGCAAGAGTATATAGATAGAAAGCCTTTATTATTTCTTAAAGACATTCTTAGCGCGATTGAAAGAATAGAATCATACACACGCAACGGTAAAAGCGAGTTTTTAAACAGCTCATCTTTGCAGGATGCAACGCTTTTTAGATTACAAACTATTGGAGAAGCAGTAAACCAGCTTCCAAATGAGCTTAAAGAAAAATATCCAGAAATTCCTTGGCGACAAATTACTGGTTTGCGTAATCTGCTAGCTCACGTCTATTGGCAAGTCGATATTGCTACTGTCTGGACAATGCTCGAACCTGAAGGGGATTTAGCTGCGTTGAAGTTAGTAGTGATCAAGCTCATCGACGATTTTCCCCTATCAAAGTAGCGATCGCCAAAAGCTTATTTCTGGTTCATAAAATGATTAAATCAGAATACTTGTTTCAAGTAACGATTAAAAAGGCGATCGCACAGGTATTTTAAGTCTGATGCAAGGAAAAGTATATTTGGTTGGTGCGGGAGTTGGCGACAGGGATTATTTAACTGTCAAGGGACAGGAATTGTTGAGTAGTGCCGAGGTGCTGATTTACGATGCCCTGGTAGATAAGTCTTTATTGAAGCTAGTTCCTTTAAACTGTATTCAAGTTGCCGCTGGTAAGCGTGGAGGACAAACTAGTACGCCTCAGAGTGAGATTAATCAGCTATTAGTCAAGTATTGTCTTCAGGGTAAGCAAGTCGTCAGGCTCAAAAGCGGCGATCCTTATGTGTTTGGACGAGCCAATGAAGAAATTGCGGCACTACAGGAGGCAAACTGCGATTTTGCCCTGATTCCTGGGATTTCTTCGACCTTAGCGGCACCTTTGCTAGCGGGAATTCCGCTGACAGATAAATATCTCAGCCGCGGCTATCTGGTGCTGAGTGGACATCAGCTAGAATCCTTTGACTGGTCGGCGATCGCCAAAATTGATACTCTAGTCATTTTGATGGGAGGGCGTACTCTACCCCAGATAATCGAGAATTTACTAGCCAATCAGCGATCGCCCGATGAACCCATCGCGATTATTCGTCACTGCGGCAGACCTCAACAGCAGATTTTCTGGGGGACATTAACGGATATAGTAGAACAAACTCAGGGAATTCAGCTTTCCCCCGCCGTTATTGTGATTGGTAAAGTTGTGCAGCTTAGTAATCAGAATCCTCTTCCCCGCTCTCTACCTCTACTTAATAAAACTGTCTTGGTAACTCGTGCTGCTGAACAGTCAAGTAAGTTTGCCACTCTCCTCCAGCAGCAGGGGGCGACGGTGGTAGAGATGCCTGCCTTAGTTATTACGCCACCCTCAGACTGGACGGCTTTGGATCGAGCGATCGCTGACCTAGAGCAGTTTGACTGGCTGATCTTAACTTCGGCTAACGGCGTAAATTACTTCTGCGATCGTCTATATCAGCTGGGCTACGATCTCCGCGCCTTGGGCAAAACCAAAATAGCGGTGGTGGGACGCAAAACCGCTGGGGCATTAGCCCAGAGAAAGTTAAATGCCGATTTTATCCCGCCCAACTACGTAGCAGATTCTCTAGTCGAACATTTCCCTGTCGCTTTGACAGGACAAAAAATCCTCTTCCCCAGGGTTGAAAGTGGCGGTAGAGCGGTATTAATGCAGGAATTAAGCAGTCAGGGGGCAGAAGTGGTGGAAGTTGCCGCTTATCAATCTACCTGTCCACCTCAGATTGACCAACTAGCCTGGCAGTCTCTAATACAGAGACAAATTGATATTATTACTTTTGCCAGCTCAAAAACCGTGAAGAATTTCGCGCGGCTATTAGAGCAGCAGCCAGAATTATCTGAGGCTGAGGATAATTACCATAATCTTTTAAAAGATGTTTGCCTCGCTTCAATTGGACCACAAACCTCGAAAACCTGTGGCGATTTGTTCGGCAGAGTAGATTTAGAAGCATCAGAATACACATTAGAAGGTCTGATTATGGCAATTTGTGATGATAAATTTAACTAATATTAAGCATTGCCGATTTAAACCTAGGGTATTAGTTTGCAGACAAGGCGATCGGCTAAACTAGAACTGACGCTTTAATTCATTTTCCTGACTATATTAGATATAGGAAAATACATGCTTGCTAGTATTAGCACCATCGCAAAGGAAAGAGATACTTAATGTCTAACATAGAACCCCGAAGGACTCCATTGGGCAACGTTCGCAAACAGCCAGGCTATAACGGTAGACCATCCCAGCCCTATAATAATGGCGAACATCCTTTCCAAGACAGTGCGCTGGGTTTAGTATCGACCAAAAGTTTCCCTGCAATTGTCGGCACAGCTGATATGATGCTCAAATCGTCAGAAGTAACTATGGTCGGTTACGAAAAAATTGGCGATGGTTACTGCACAGCAGTAGTTCGAGGTAACATTGCTGATGTTCGTTTAGCGGTAGAAGAAGGGGCTAAAACCGCCGAAAAGTTTGGTCAATTGATGTCTAAGCTAGTAATTGCCCGCCCCATGCCGAATTTAGAGGCAATTTTCCCGATTGGTAGTCATTTAATCGAGCTGACTCAAAAAAGAAGAGGCTACAGTCGCTTGAGTAACCGCTCGATTGGTTTATTAGAAACCAGAGGTTTCCCTGCTATGGTCGGAGGTGCTGATGCGATGCTCAAGTCGGCAGATGTGCAGCTAGCTTCTTATGAAAAGATTGGCGATGGTCTGTGTACAGCAATTATCCGTGGCTCGGTAGCTAATGTGGCGATCGCCATTGAGGCAGGGATGCAGGAAGCAGAAAGAATTGGCGAACTCCATGCCGTGATGATTATTCCTCGCTTATTGGAAGATTTGGAGCATACTCTTCCCGTAGCCAGCTATTGGCAGGATGAGCAAGAACCTTTACCCGTCTTGTTGCCCAAAGAAGTGAAGGAGAAAGAGAAAGAGCTGGTGGAATTGCCCCAAGCTGAACCTCAACCGCTGAAAATGCCCATGAAAATGAGGAGACAAATGGAAATTGAGGAGCTTTAGAGCTTGAACTATCCAATTGGATCAAGGGCGCTGATAAAACCGCAGGTTTCGCTTATCTGCTCGAATCGCCTCTCCCAGGACAACGTTTAGCTGTTCGCCAATTAGCATTACAAGGGAACTAAGATAAAGCCAGAGCATTAGAATAATAGCCGTACCGACAGTGCCATATATTCTGCTATAGATACCGATATGTGAAACATAGAGGCGGAAAATTAAAGAGACGATCGCCCAAGAAATTGCGGCGAGAATTGCCCCAGGCAAAACGGGTGTATTCTTGCTTCTTTTACTGGTGCCATAGCGATATATCAAAGAGAAGGCGATGGCAATAATGCCCAGAGCGATCGGAAACCCCAGCCAGCGCCAAAGGTCAATCAGTAGGCTGCTGAAAGATAGCTCAATCGGCGAGCGCGCTAGTAAATTTTGAATCGTTAGATAGCCTGCATAGACAAGCTGGGCGGCAACAGTACCCAAGATAATTAGCAGAGTGGTAACGGCGGTTTTAAATTCTTGATCGCTCTTGCGCCTCAATTTGGTCTTAAATTGATAGACTAACCAGCTAACGGTAGTAACGATCGCAATAACCAAAATAACGCTAAAAATTCTCCAGGTGCTTAAGAATAAAGAGTGCCAATTTTGCTGTAGCGCTACCTTTAGGAGAATGTCGCCAATCCATAATAGAAAACAGGCAACGACCAATAAGGCGATCGTAAACACGGTCAGAGAAACAGCAACTATTTTTGTTTCTAAGTAAGATCTTTTATGCTCGACGCTGACTTGATGAATTTGGTCGAGGGCATTGATCGCGGCGCTCAAAACCCCTGAGATAATCCAGATTGCCGTTAGGGTGCTTAAGGAAAACCAGCTCTTGTTTTCGGCAACCCTAATTTCTTCGATGAACTCTAAAAGTAATGTCCAAACTTGGATTGGTACTATGTCAGCATAATGTACAGCCAAACTGACCAAAGTGGATTCGACCGAATCTTCAAAAAAGCCAATTGCCGTCAGGACAGCAATGATTGCCGGAAACAAACCTAGCATCGCGCTAAAAGCCATTTCTGCTGCCAAGCCTGTTAGCCTGCTTTCAATTACGCCAACAATAGTTTTTTGTACTGTTACCCAATTGAGATAACGTCTTAGCTCAAACCAGGCAAGCATATAAAGTTTTTGTCCCGATTGCCGATTAAGTTTTTTCTATTGCTTTTATAACCATATTTTTTCAGAATGGGTAGAGCTTAGTCTTGATCGGCAGAATTAGAGCGGTCTAAAGGTACGGGATCGTATCCCCCAGGATGAAAAGGATGACAGCGCAAAATTCGCTTAATACCCAACCAGCTACCCTTAACCGTTCCATAGGTGGCGATCGCTTCTAAGGTATATTGGGAACAGGTTGGCTGGAATCGACAAGAAGGAGGAAATAAAGGGGATATAAACTGGCGATAACCACGAATCAAACCCAGTAAAATAATTTTCATCGGCTTTGCGTTTCAGTTTTACTTTGACTGATTTTTCCCTAAAACAACAGTCGGCGATTAAGCCTGATTTCCGAGTGCTAAATTCGGTTGCTAAATTCGAGAAATAGCGTTTTTTCTGCTATCCAATACTGCTTGATATTGATGCAGCATTGCTCGGCGTTTTTCCAAATTTCGTCTTTGACCAACTAA
Organism: Cyanobacteria bacterium J06648_1; assembly: GCA_039817275.1. Taxonomy (GTDB): domain Bacteria; phylum Cyanobacteriota; class Cyanobacteriia; order Cyanobacteriales; family Xenococcaceae; genus Waterburya. The sequence goes on from JBCBWB010000061.1 coordinate 9,556, forward strand.
GGTTTCATCCAACATTTTCTTTCTTTCCTGCTCTTGATTCAGCTGGCTTTCAATTTCCAGTAATTCGTCTTCCTCCGCAACATTAGCCTGACGCTGAAGCTTTTTAACCTTTTGGCGCTGAGTTGCCAATTCATCCTCCTGCTCCTTAACTAATCGAGTTAAGTCTGATAAATCTTGATGTAAATGGAATACCATATCTTCTAGCTTATCTAGAGGAGCTTGGTTCAACTCAGACTCATCTAAATTGCTTGCCAAACGGTCTTTACGTGATTCCATCGCCAGAGTAGAAATCGTATCCCATAGTTCTCCCCGCTCAGAAGTACCAGGCAGCTTGCTCAATGGTGGAACGCTTCTTGGCTCTGAAGCAGCAGATGTGGCGTAGGAACGAGATTCAAACTGAGAGGCGGCACCGTTAAAGACAATACCCAACATATTTAGACCCGACTGATCAAGAATTTCCTTCGTAAAGGATGCTTGGGAGCGATCGACTGAACCAGGTTTAACTACCAAAAGTACGCCATCGGCGATCCGACCCATAATTGGCGCATCGGCAGTTAAGTCTAGAGAAGGAGTATCAAAAATTACATAATCATAAATCTCTGACCAGTAGTCCATCAACATTCTCATTCTCTGTGAATCCAGCAGGTTCGCTGAAGCAGGAATCATGGTTCCAGATGTAATCAGGTCAAGATTTGGCAGCACTTCCTCCATAATTATTCTGGGGTCTAGCTGCTCGGCGATCACATTGCTCAAACCATTATCGTTGTGGGTATTCCAGATGTGATGCTGCATGGGATGGTGCAAATTGGCATCTACCAGCAACACCTTATTGCCGACCTGAGCCATTGATGCGGCTAAGTTAGCCGACACAGTCGATTTTCCTTCTTGAGCGCCAGAACTAGTTACGACAATGCTGTTGACTGACTGACCAGAATTTAAAAATTTGATGTTGGATTGCAACATTCGATAGGATTCGCTCAGAGGCAAAGCAGGATAGTCGCGAACCACGATCTTCGGAATTGTTTGATCCTGTTTGGATTCAGATAAGTTTAAGATCTTGATTTTGTCTGTGCCAGGAATTGTACCCAACCAAGCATAACCATAAAGCTGTTTCGCTTCTTCAATAGTCTTGATTGATTTATCACTGATTTCCAAGAGATAAATCACTCCTGCTGCGGCTAAGAGTGCCAAAGAGCCAGAGGCTAAATAGCCAACGGCACGGGAAGAAATGGGATTGCTAGGAACCACAGCATTAGAAATGACTCGTACATTACCAGGATCTTGGCTCTCGGCAATTCTCACCGTCTGTAGCTGTTGCCAGAGAACTTCGTAGGTAGATTCAAAAGAATCTAGTTCCCGATTTAGCTGTCTGAGCTTTTGTTCTAGTTCGGGAACTCGTCGAATCTTGTTGCGACGACCCGCCTCGATTTCTGTCAGACTCTCGATCTGCTGCCTTAAACCAAAGTTGTTAGCTTCGAGCTGAATCAATTCGCTGGTTAGCTGCTGCTGAATTTCCCCTGTCTTAATATTATTGACGATATCTTTTGCCTGCTCTCCACCGATAGAAATGGTTTGTTCTCCCAGCAGTTTCTCTAGAGAGTTTACCTGCTCCTGTAGCTCGATTACGTTGGGGCTGTTAGGGGTAAAACGGGCCTGGACAATTGCCAGTTCTGATTCGGCATTTTGCAATTTAGAGATAGTTTCTCTTACTTCAGGAGCCTGACTGACGGTAGTTAAAACCACTGCTTGCTCAGAGGTCAAGCCTAGCTTATCGCGAATATAGTTTGCCTGAGAATCGGCATTTGCCATTTCGCCTCTAGCTTTCGATATTTCCGCCTGAAGCTCCCTCAGTCCTTCAATTAGAGTTCTCGTATCTTCGTCTGGAGCCACAAAATCATTATTTTCTTTTAGTTCACGGATTGCTGTTTCGGTTTTGCGGAGAGATTCCTGAACCTTCGGTAACTGCTCTTCTAAAAATTCTTTGGCTGATACTGCTTCGGCTCGGTTAACTACTAGGTTATTTTCTAAATAATTTTTAACTAGAGTATTGACGACCTGAGCGGCTTCTTCTGGATCTTTACTGACATAGCTGACCTCTAAGATATCCGTAGAGGGAATTGAGCCAACCTTTAACTTTTTGAGAAAATCATTGACGCTTAGCCTTTCTCCATCTTCATTCTGGAGCTGAAGTTCGGGGTCATTGATGGTCTTCTTAATTAGAGGTACGGAGCGTAGCACCTCTGCCTCGGTATCAATTGGATTCCCCTCATCAGCAATAGGAGAAAACGCCCCTAGCGCCTTACTTACCTCAGTCAGAGAAGAATTGACTGTACTACCCTTAAATTTTAATTTGGCATCTGCTTCATAAATGCTTTTCTTCAACGTATTGGCAATAACACCTAAAGTAAGTACCGTCACAAAAACTAAAGAACCTGGAAGCCAACGTCTTTTAAGTATCTGCCAATATTGATCGGTACCTAAAGAGGTTTGTGAAGAGTTCATATTCAATCTTTATATTAAGAGGCGTTATTTAAAATTGCTTTAAGGAAAAATACATAAGTAAATCTGCTTAGATTATAATAGCCGAATAATCGAAAAACAGATAAAAAGATTCGTTGCCAAGTTACCTAAAAATCGACTATTTAAGATACAATCTTCTAATTTCAGTTACTACTCGCTCAAGGTCTTGATCAGTTAAGTTTGAGCCAGATGGTAGACACAACCCCTGAGCAAATAAATCTTCTGCCACGCCATTATTAAAACATTCGCGATCGCAAAACACGGGCTGTAGGTGCATCGGTTTCCAAACGGGTCTGGTTTCAATCTGCTGTTCTAAAAGTTTGAGCCGAATCTCTTCTCGTTCTATGCCGCCCAGCTGGGGATCAAAGGTTAAGCAGCTCAACCAACGAGTGCAGGTGCCAAAACTTGCTTCGGGCATAAATTCTACCCCTGGCAAATCTCCTAAAGAATCTTGATAATAGGCAAAATTACGGCGGCGAGCAGCAACCCTGTCGGCTAGGACTAAAAGCTGTCCCCGACCAATGCCCGCACAGATATTGCTGAGGCGATAGTTAAAGCCAATTTCGCTATGTTCGTAATGGGGCTGGGGATCTCTGGCTTGGGTAGCCAGAAATTTAGCCTGATTGATCAGCTCTGGATCAGGAGAAACTAGCATTCCGCCTCCAGAGGTAGTAATAATCTTATTGCCGTTGAACGAAAAAATTCCTGCCATTCCCCAGGTACCTGGTGAGGTGTTTTTGTAGGATGCACCCAGGGCTTCGGCAGCATCTTCGATTAAAGCTACCCCATAGCGATCGCAAACTTGAGCAATTGGCTCGAGGTCGGCACTCTGACCATAAAGATGAACCACCACTAAGGCTTTGGGCAATTTCCCCAACCTGTCGCGCTGCGCTAGAGCAGTGGCTAGCAATTCGGGATCCATATTCCAAGAAATGCGATCGCTATCAATAAAGACTGGTTTGGCACCCAGGTAGGTAATGGGACTAACACTGGCAATAAAGGTAAAGGTAGAACAAAACACCTCATCTCCCGGCTCAACTCCAGCTAGCTTAAGGGCTAAATGTAGTGCTGCCGTGCCCGAAGACAGTGCCGCGGCATGGGATGAACCCACTACCTGAGCAAATTCCTGCTCGAAAGCATCAATATGAGGTCCGACAGGAGCTATCCAGTTAGTATCAAAGGCTTCTTGAACAAACTTTAGTTCTTGTTCGCCCATATGGGGAGTCGAGAGAAGGATCGGCTGTTTCACGAAGTATAAATATCAGGTAAAAATATTGACTGAAAGAACAAGAAGCTAAATCGAGTGAGAAATTTATCACCTCAAGGCTATGACTTCTGGGGCTATGATTTCTGGGCGATTGCCGCTTCGTATACTGCTAATGTTTTGTCGTACATGTGCTGGAAAGTTAGCTGAGACTGATATTTTTCGCGACCCATAATACCCATGCTAATTCGGGCTTGTTGGTTACCAAGGAGATAACTCAGTTTCTGCCGTAGGGTCGCTACGTCGGCGCGAGGTACAACATATCCCGTATGCCCATCCAGCACAATTTCTTTTACTCCCCCGACGTCTGAGGCAACAACGGGCAGTCCTGCTCGCATAGCCTCGATGATCGTACAGGGCAAACCTTCCCAGTTCGAGATTAAGGCGTAAATCTGTACCTCTGCTAACAGCTCGGCTATGTCTTGACGGAAACCCAGAAAAGAAACTTGCTCACTCATTCCTAACTGTTCTACCCGTCGACGTACTACATCTTGGCTAGGACCGTCACCGATCAAAATAAGTTCTGCTTCAAGACCGTGAAAGGCTTCAATTAGAGTTCTATGGTCTTTTTGTCGATCAAAGCGAGCCACCATTGCCACCTTGAGCGGTTGTGCTTGAGCTGGATTTGCCCGCAAGTTAGATGCAATATCCTTCATGCCGTTATGTACTGTTACCAATTGTGCTGGACTCATTTTGGCTTTTAGCCCAATCTGACGGTCATACTCCGAGACACAAATTATTTTATCTGCCAAAGGTGCACTCAGTTTTTCGAGCCAGCGATAAACTGTGCGATTGGGTTCGGGAATACCCGTGGTAAAAGACCAGCCATGGGCAGTAAAGACACAGGGGGTTTTGGTGATTTTACTAGCTAAGCGCCCCAAGATTCCCGTCTTACTAGAATGAGCCGCAATTAAATCTGGTTTGAATAAATCTATGATATGTAAAATGTAGCGAAAGCTTTTTCCGTCGGCAACAGGATTAATTTTTTTTTGTAAATCTTGACAGGCAACAGATTCGATTCCAGCTTCGGCTAAATTTTGGTTATAAACTCCTCGTTCCCCTGTCAAAACCAATACCTTGTGCTGCTCTGACTGTAAGGCGATCGCCAAATCTTTGACATGTACCTGAGCGCCACCAATTGCATCGGCTCTGGTAATTACAAACAGGATATTCATATTTTGCTAAATAGGAAGCAGGAAATTAAGTTAAGTAAATTATATTTACCATAAGTGAATTTACTGAGATATTTTATATTTTTTCCGTGAATTACCTGAAAAATATGATCAAAAGTGTTAATAATGGCGAGCAAATGGGAACTCTAGAAGGAAACACTGTCTTAGGCGAGAACGTTAATATATGCATTCTGCTGATTTATCACCTATTCCTGCTTCTGGAGATGCTGTACCTGTAGTACAGACCTGGAACTTGAGCAAAACCTACCGAACTGGCTTTTGGATGAATCAAAAAATTGAGTCGCTAAAAAGCTGTTCTTTAAGTATTTATCGGGGAGAAACTTTTGGCTTATTAGGACCCAACGGGGCAGGAAAAACTACTCTACTTAAAACTTTGTTGGGCATTACTCGTCCCACTACAGGCAAGGCGGTTATCTTTGGTCAGCCGGTGGGCAACCGTCAAGTCAAGCAAAAGATTGGTTACCTGCCAGAAAATGCCTATCTCTATGACTTTCTCACTGCTTGGGAATTTTTAGAATTTATTGCAGGACTGTTTCAAATCCCCAGAAAAGTCGGGCATCAGCGCATTACCGAACTGCTAGATCTAGTAGGACTAGCTCAATCTACCGCCCGTAACAAAAAGCTCAAGCAGTATTCTAAGGGGATGCTCCAGCGAGTTGGCATGGCACAGGCTTTGATCAACGACCCTGAAATTGTTTTTTTGGATGAACCGATGTCGGGACTAGATCCCATGGGACGCTATCGCCTGCGCGAGATTGTTCTCTCTCTTAAGCAGCAGGGTAAAACCATCTTTTTTAATTCTCATGTTCTCTCCGATATCGAGCAAATTTGCGATCGCATTGCTTTTCTGGCTTTGGGAGAATTAATCTGTCAAGGACCGCTCGATGAATTATTGGGTACGACTGACGCTTATCAGGCGACTGTGGCAGGGGGTAATTCCGAAACTCTTGCTCCCTGGATGAATAATCTAACTCAGGAAAACCACTATTGGCATGGTCAATTGAAGGTAGAACCAAATCAGTTCGTGGCGCAGCTAGATGATACAGATGCCCGACTGGTAAGTATCCAGCTGGCAAGACCATCTTTGGAAGAATTTTTTATGCAGCAGTTGCGTGAGCGAGGCATCGAAATCAGCCGTTAGCCTGATGCGGGAGCCGAAAATTTAGCTCCAAGTGGCTTTAAAATACCCAGATCGCTGATTTAGTCTGGGTATTTAGCGCAATGAGCGACTAAAATCATGGGATTGACAGCTCAAATAGGCTGTAAAGTAGTCGAATTATTAAGTTCCTGAACCGAAGATTCAGAATCAAGGGCTTGATATTTGATTAAATTGGCTAAGTCTTGAAGTTGATTGATCGCTTCTGCACCTTCTAGCTTCATTAGTTCACGGTCATCCCGCATTTCTGTCCAGGTAATCCCATAGTCAGAGACGAGGAAACGAATTAAATGCTCATCTCCCAAGCTAACCATAAATGAAGCGCTATTCATTTCTCCTCCGCAGGTATAGCAGGATGCCAAGTATCCTTTGTTTTCGAGTACAATCGCCAACGCTTGCAGAGTCATGACTAAATCTTGGACAAATCGACGATGCTGTTGTGCCAATCTTGTAAACACTTTGTTCCTCCGAACACCTTAATTTTTATTGTAAACGCTGAGGTACTTTTTTAATATTTTCTTAAGCTAGTTGACAATAGTGTAACTCCAAAGAACAATTTCCTCTCAGTTTAACCAAGTTAAAACAAAACTTTATGTGTCATTTGATTCAATTGTCCGAGATTTTAAAACAAAATTGCAGAGAGATACGCTACTTTGATCCTCTAGCAGGGCTTCGAGGCTAAGTTCTATTTCAGTCGGGATTCCCGTTACTGCCAAAGAAAACTCAAAACCACTTCGACCAGCCGCCGAAATGTCGGGATACTGCTGGGCGATCGCTGGACGACGCAAATTGACAGCGGCTTCCAGCAGCGTTTCACCTTGAAACAGAATTTTTACCTTTTTCGCCTGGGCTTTCTTACCCAAAACCCAGCCTCGAACCAAGATCGCTCCCGTCGTAATCACCGTGTCGATTTTAGGGCTTAAAATACCAAAGCCCCAAAGTGTCTCAAAATCTTGTTTGGGCAGAGTCTTTTTGATGTCGGTAATTTGTACTGGAGTTTTGATCTGAGTCAGCCAACTTTGCTCTGCGGTTAATTTTGCCAGGGTCTGTTGAGCTGATTTATATTGAGTCTGAACCGTCTGTAGCTGTTTTTGCTGTTCGAAAAGCTCTCTTTTCAGGCGTTGCAGCTCTTGCTCAGACTGCTGTAGCTTAAGCTGTGTCTCTCCTAGCTCGATTTGAAAACCTTGATTGATTTGTAGCTGTGCTTTGGTCTGAGCCAATTCTTTTTGAGACTCTTGCAGCTCATTGTTTAGTTTATCTATTTTTAGCTGGGTTTTTGCCAACCTAGTATTTTGCGCCTCCACGGCAGCAGCAGGCTGTTTTTCTGGTTTATTTTTTTCAGGGTCTTCTTCCGAAAACCAATTAGCAAGTTTTGTCAGCTTCAAAATATTACTCCTCTGGCAATGATAGTTGAGTCGCGGGACTGTCTTGAGTAAGAATCGTCCACCCTAGCGTTCTATCCTAACTAGAGAAAAGATAAAATTGGCAGGGACTTTGCTTACAAGATAAAACAACAGAGCAGTCACTCATCCCGTTAAATTTTAACTTAAGATATTGACCGTTGTACGGCGGAGTAATCTGCGACGATGCCCGATTGTGGTGCATCTGTCTTTAGTCTAATGTAAATGTCTAATTTAAATTATGAGCATGACTTCAGAAAGATTCATTGGCGATCAAAACCACCGTCTAGAGCCAATTCTGCGTTTAGAGCAGGTCGATTTGTCTGCAAGTGTAGGAACTGACCTACTGTTACAGAATATTTCCTTGACGATTCAGTCTGGCGAGATTGTCGCTCTTGTCGGGGCATCAGGAGCTGGAAAAACCTCATTACTCAGACTGCTAAATGGTCTAGTATCTCCTAGCTATGGAGAGATTTACTTTAATAATCAAGCCACGACTCAATCTTCGGCAGTCAGGCTGCGCCGCCGCCTGGTTTTGGTTCTACAAGAGCCAAAACTACTGGGGATGAAGGTGATTGATGCTTTGGGTTATCCCTTAAAACTACAGCAGCTATCCCCACCAGAGATTCAGCTACGGGTTGAGCGAATAATTAATCTGCTGCGCATTCCCTCAGAATGGCTACCTAAAACAGAACTACAGCTCTCTCAGGGACAGAAACAGCTAGTGGCGATCGCCCGTGCATTAATTATGCAACCAGAGCTAATTTTGCTTGATGAACCGACATCTGCTTTGGATATAGGAACAGCCAATCACCTATTGCAAGTATTAACCCAGCTCAACCGCGAAGAGAATTTGACGATAATAATCACAAATCATCAGCTAGAGTTAATCCAAGGCTTTTGCGATCGGCTCATACTGCTAGAGCAAGGCAAATTGATTGATGATCTCAGAGCCATACCAGATAACTGGCAACGAGTGAAGACAAAAATATTGCAGTTACAGCATCGCCAAGAGTCAGAATGGCTTTGATAGATTTAATTATTAGTCAACTGTCTTTCTCTTTAAATGCCGTGGGATAACCGACTGACCTGCTGCTGCGGGCTAGTTACTGGCAATTTAGCAGCCTGAGGAATTTCTGTTTCTGTTTCAATCAGCTCAGGGTTAAAGCGGTAACCGACGTTACGTACCGTTTGAATCACATGAGGCTGTCGGGGGTTAGTTTCAATTTTTTTACGCAAAGATAATACATGAGTATCCACCGTTCGCGGATTGTCGATCGCCTCAGGCCAGGCTCGCTGAAGCAATTCCGAGCGACTGAGGGGATTTCCTTCTGCTTGAGCCAAAACGTATAGTAGACTAAATTCTTGAGGCGTTAATTCAATAAAGCTGCCTTTTAACTTTACGCGCCGTTGAGCTAAATCAATCTTGAGGTCTTTGCATTCCATTGATAAGGGTGCAGTACCAGAGGCGCGCCTGCGTCTTACCAAGGCTTCTACTCGGGCTAAAAACTCCTGCATGCCAAAAGGCTTAGTTAGGTAATCATCAGCACCAGTCTTCAAACCTTTGACCACATCTTGCTCGCCGCTACGAGCTGATAGTAGCAGGATCAAGGAATTTTGCTGCTGATACAGCCAGTGAGACAATTCTAAGCCATCTCCATCGGGCAGATCGGAATCAATAATTACCAACGTTGGTTGATGACGGTAGAAAGCATCTTGACCTTGTTGCAGACTGGCAGATTGGCTGACCATATAACCTGCCTGTTGCAGATGCCAACCCAATAGTGAGCGCAGGTGAGGATTACTTTCAACGATTAGAATGTGTGCTGAAACCACTGTTGCCTCATGTTAAGCTTGGAAAGAACTCTTCTAAAATTAAGGCTAGCAGAGGCTTGAATATGATTTTGTAGCGAAGGTTACGGCGTTACAATCTACGCTACATGGTCTGAACTGTTACTCAATCCCATTTTTTTGACCAAGAGTAAAAATTAATCGTTAAATTATTGTTTTTCTCAACTGCTGTATTTTGAGTACTGAATTTTTGACCAAAAAAGTGAAACCTTACCAACTCAACAGGGTAAAATATAAAAAGACAGAAAACTTAACAACAGTTTGATTTCGGCTGATAACCGACAAAGATAATTTAACTAGGTTTATGATTCTCGAAGATCCCCAAACAATCAGGCACTATCAGAAAATCACTGACGGCATGGTAAATCTATGGCGCAGACGCTATAGCTATGAAGAAATTAGACTGTATTTAGATGGATATATTGCCTGTTTGCGCAACAGCAATTTTGTAGAGCAATATCACATTCATCGTTTAGAAGAGCAGGCACTCAAATTTCTCCGCGATCCATCCAATTTTGAGTTGGCAAATCCACAAACCCAAATGGAGGTGGACCCCGACTACTATTAAACAGCTAGACCTGAAGTAGGTTAGATCTGAGAGATAAATTAGCTTACCTCAAATGCAAAAACTCTTTGGCGAGTTCTATTGAATCGGGACAACCCAATTAATTGTTGTCCCATTCGCCATTAACTTGAGCGTTGAACCTTGATTAAGACAGCAGATAGCGATTTTAGGAAGCTAAAGCCACCTCTACCATTTGCTGTAGTTCTCCACTTTGATAAAGTTCGATCGCAATATCGGAGCCGCCGACAAATTCTCCATTAAGATAAATTTGGGGAATTGTGGGCCAGTTAGAATACTCTTTGATTCCCTGTCTAACTTCAGAATCGGCTAAGATATCCACGGTTTCATAGGGAACACCCAGGGTGTTGAGAATCTGCACTACGTTGTTAGAAAAACCACATTGAGGCATCAATTTCGATCCCTTCATAAAGACCACGATTTTGTTCTCATTAACTAGCTGTTCTATTTTTGCTTTTACTTCAGGTGTCATAAGCTTCAGGTATTTATATATATTATTAATTGGTTATGCTCGCTAAGATTTCGGGCGGCTGACTTCGATTCTACTAAACTACAGCGGACACAATTTGCCTAACCAAAGTCTCAGACAGTTTGTTGGGTAGCTTCCCAAGTTTCGGGGGTGTAAGTTTTGAGTGACAAAGCATGAATAGTCTCAGATGCCAGCTCCGATTGCAGCGCCCCATAAACCATCTGATGTTGCTTTACTCTTGTCTTACCAGCAAAATCGGGGGAAACAATAATCGCTTCAAAATGCTGTCCATCGCCAACAACTTTAACTTCAGCGTTGTCTAGCCTCTCTTGAATCATGGTTTGCACTTGTTCTGGACTAATCATAAAATTGTCTGTTGGGTTAGATAGAATTTTGGGCTTGAAAGCAATCTGCTAGATCACAATCTGAATAGGAGCGATATTTGTCGTCGCTACGGCATTGACTGAAAGTAATTATTCTACATTTATTCTAGGCAAAAATACCCTGTTTTTACGATCCTCAAGAAAAGCTGGGTAAGCAAACTCTAAGGAACAGGAGCAATTTCGGGAGTTACGGGTTGACCTTCGGGTTGACCTTCAACTGGCGCAGGTTGAGCAGGGGGAGCTGACTGAGGTGGCGGAGATTGGACTGATCCTGGCTGGGGTGGAGTATAGGGAGTATCCACAAAACCAATCTCTACGAGCTGTTCGTAAGCCTTTCTTCCCAAGCCAATACCAGGACTTTGAGAATTAATAATTTGCACTAGCAGAGGAATGGATAATTCTGACTGGTTTTGAGAGCGATGGACAAGAGCTAGTTGATAGGTAGCTTTATCTCTTGCTAAACCAGTATCCAGAGCTTTTTTGCGATGTTCTTCGGCTGTGGCATTGTCCAGTCCAGTAAAACTATTGAATAGTTGTAGATAGAAGTTCGAGAGTTGATTATAGACTTGTCTGGCGCTCTGTAATTTTTGTACTGCCAAGTCGAACTGCTGGGCATCAATTGCCTCGTCTGCTTCTGCCATCAACTGTTCTCCACCTTCAATACTAAAAACGCTTCCTGGTTGAGAGGGAGTAGCCTCGGTATTGTCAGATTCATTAACCGCATTCTGTGCCTGTGCCATGGTAGGTAAGGCGATAAATAGGAGTAGTAATAATAAGTAGCGGATATTACGGTGAATAATATTTAGTTTTGACATAAGTTAGCTTAGTTTGGTTCTATCTCACTCAAGAAAAAAAGAGTAGGAAACGGGAATTTAGACTTCAGGTATCTTATCACCCAAACTGCCTGCTGTCCGAACTGTTTAAATCCCCTCTTTTCGATTGTAGACTGGTTGATTATTTGTTTGCTGTCCTATCTTAGAACAGTTTGTTTTCTGGTAGTAAGCCAACTAATCATATGTATCATCGAACTTGGATCTTGTCCTGTTGTCTACTACTTCTGAGCTGCGCCAAAGATGCTCCCCAAGTGGCTAGTCTGCCTCAAGATAAATTTATTCAGGCTTACTTTAACCAGCGCGAAAACCAACCTCAAACCTATATTGATCCTTATCGGCAAATCGAGCGTTCGGGAGATAATTTAGCTGCCATTATTGTCGAAGAGATTCTGACTGCCAAGTTATCAATCGACTTAGCAGTACAGGAACTTAATTTACCTTTGATTGCCGCTGCTTTGGTGCAAAAGCATAATTCTGGGGTAAAAGTCAGAATTATTTTAGACAACAATTACAGTCGTTCAATCACTGATCTCAGTAAGGCAGAAATTGAGAGTTTAAATCAGCGCGATCGCCAAAAGTATAATCAGCTATTTGAATTAATTGATCTCGATCGCAACCGTCGTTTGAGTTCGCCCGAAATTGCTCAAAGAGATGCCCTAACTATGCTCAGAAAAGCAGGGGTGGAAATAATTGACGATACGGCAGATGGCTCAAAAGGAAGTGGCTTAATGCATCATAAATTTATGGTGGTTGATCGTCAAACCGTAATTTTAGGCTCGGCAAATTTTACTCTGAGCGGACTTTTGGGAGATCTAGGTAATCCAGCATCGAGAGGAAATGTTAATCATCTTTTGCGCCTTGACAATGCTCAGATTGCCCGTTTATTTAGTGAAGAGTTTGAGTATATGTGGGGAGATACTGAATCGGGAATTGAGAGTAAATTTGGTCTGGCAAAGCCCTGGCGATCGCCTCAAACGATCACCTGGGGCAATACGGCAATTACGTTACAGTTTGCGCCAACTTCGCAACAGCAAGACTGGAGTTTTAGTACCAACGGCTTGATTGGCAAGACGCTAGAAGAGGCGACTGAATCGATCAATCTCGCCCTGTTTGTTTTTAGCGAACAGCAGTTAGCCGATATCTTACAGGAGAAGTCTCAGTCGGGAGTAGAAATCAACGGAATATTTGATGCAGGTTTTGCTTATCGTTACTATAGCGAAATGCTGGATCTGTTAGGGATTACTCTGTATTTTCGCTGTCAACCCGAAGCGGGTAATAACCCTTGGATAGATCCGCTGAGAACCGTGGGTACAAACCAGGCAAATTCAGGGGATAAACTTCATCATAAATTTACGGTAATCGATAGTAAAACTGTGATTTCTGGTTCGCAAAACTGGTCGCAAGCTGGCAATCAGAACAATGATGAAGCCGTAATTATCATTCAAAATAAGACTGTAGCGGCTCAATTTTCTAGCGAGTTTGATCGCCTTTATCAAAGAGCTTCATTCGACTTGCCTACGAAAGTTCAATCGAAAATCAAACAGCAGCAGCTTCAATGCGACGAGTTCAACATGAGTGTTTTAGAGCTTAATTAGGAGCTATTTTGCATATTTATAGCTGAGATAAAGATTATGCCTGTAATTCGTAACTGTCTTGTCGCTCTACGTAATATTCAATAACATTAAAAAGTCGCAAAACTAAGTGTTTTTGACTACATCTATTCGATTGAAGAAAACTTTAATTCATTAAAGACAGTAATTTTGCGATCAGCCATATTTTTAGCTTGTTTACCCGTTGACAAGCAACATGTCTGGTTTTAAATATCTCGCCACTAGAGACCGTCTAAGTTACTAGCAAATAATCACTTTATAACTAACTAATATTATTAACTGCCATATGAAACGCAAACTTCTAATTTTAGGAACGAGAGGCATCCCTGGCAACCATGGGGGATTTGAAACTTTTGCTCAAAGACTAGCTTTATACTTGGTCAATCGGGGCTGGGAAATAACCGTCTACTGCCAAGATTCGGGTCAAAAAACTACTCCCAAAACTTGGAATGGGGTTAACCTAGTTCATATTCCCACGCCCAACAATGGTGCTTTGTGGTCGATAATTTTTGATTACAAATCAACTGTTCATGCCCTCAAACAGGAAGGAATAGTTTTAGTTCTGGGCTACAATACGGCAATATTTTCCTTACTATATCGTCTAAAAAAACGGTTGGTTATTACCAATATGGACGGTATGGAATGGTGGCGCGAAAAATGGAACGGAATTCAAAAATCCTGGCTCTTTATTAATGAAAGATGCGGTGTCTGGTTTAGCGATCGTTTAGTTGCCGACCATCCTCAAATTGCCCAGTACTATATCAAAGGTGGGGTTGCCCCAGCTAAAATTGCCACCATTCCTTACGGCACTGAGCCAGTGGAAGCCGCCAAAATTGAGTATCTAAGTCAATACAATCTGCAAGCCAATGGCTATGCTCTGGTAATTGCCCGACCAGAACCTGAAAATTTAATTCTAGAAATAGTGACGGCATTTTCTCGTCGCTCGCGGGGCTGCAAGCTCGTCGTTTTAGGTCGTTACCAGCCAGAGACTAATAAATATCATGCAGAAGTAATGGCAGCAGCCAGCGAAGAGGTGGAATTTATTGGTGGCGTATACGATAAAAATATCGTCAATTCTTTACGTTATCATGCTCGACTTTACGTTCATGGGCATACCGTCGGCGGCACAAATCCTTCACTAGTAGAGGCTCTAGCAGCAGGGACACCAGTTCTTGCCCATAACAACCACTTCAATACTTGGGTGGCGGGAACAGAATCTCTTTATTTTGAGAGCGAGGCGCACTGTGCCGCATTATTCGACAGCACTCTAGACAATCTAGAAGTGCTACAAGCCATGAGTCAAGGGAGTTTACAACGCTATCAGCAGGCATTTTCAGGCGATCGCGACTTGATTGATTATGAGCAGCTACTCAGCTCCTGTCTGGGTCAACCACAGCCAGCGGTGATTGAGGCGATCGCTTCCGCTCCCAATCTGTCTCCCATCGCTTCTAAATCAAAATCCTAATAATTTATAATTTCCCTTTTCAGCCTTGATGACCCTTTGCGAGAATTTAAGCCCATGATCGAGATCTTAATAGTTGACGACCAGAAATTCGTCAGAGAACAATTAATCAGCCATTTTTCTGCCGCACCAGATTTACGGGTGATTGCTACGGCAGAAAATAGTATTGATGCTCTCGACAAAATTAAAATCTTTCAGCCTGACATAGTCTTTATGGACGTAGAAATGCCTGGCGGAATTTCTGGTTTAGAGATGACCAGCGCTATTACCAATCTTTATCCAGAGACGAGGGTAATTATTTTAACGGGTAACTATACTGAAGAATATGGACAGCAGGCTGTTCAGGTAGGTGCAGGAGCCTATTTACCAAAATCTACCCCCGCAGAGCAGCTAATTGCCGTGGTCAGACGCTTGTGCGCTTCAGAGCAGCTAGTAACTCAGGTCAATTCATCTCGGTCTAAGAAAGAACAGACTCCGAACAGCATTGTTAGCTACTTTCGTCCAGATAAAACTATCGCTCCAGAAGGCTCGGAGGCAGAATTATTCGCCAGCTCGGTAACACCACTGTATCTGGAACAGGAATTGGCAAAGCAGCCTAAGCAGCCCAATTTAAACCGATTTCTCACTTTGGGAGTACTTTTCAATGGTTTAGTTTGGCTTTTGGCATTGGCTTATCTAAAACTGACTCCTCCTACCTACACTAGCCAGTGGGGAGTAAAAATTCTGGAAATTGATTCGGGAGTAGAGGTAGTTCTTCCTGATGGTGGGAAAGCGACTTCAGCAGCAGGAGGCTGGACTCCTCCTACTGGTCAGGATACTCGTAATGACTATGTGTTTGTTGCCACCAGTCCCGATTTAATCGAAGAGGCGGCAACTTTAGCTAATGTGAGTGTGGAAGAATACAGCTCTCCTCAGATTGATGTCGATGAAGAAAATGGCATTATTGCCTTCGAGATTGAAGGCAGTACTCCAGAGGAAGCAAGGGCAAGGGCTCAAGGGTTCTATCAAACAATGAGCCGTCAAATTGAACAACTACGCCAAACCGAGTTAGCTCGACAGGAACAAGAAACTCAAGCAACCCTCGCCGCCGCTAAAGCAAAGTTAGATAGCGCCCAGCAGAAACTCTCGGAGTATCGAGCCAAATCGGGAATAAGCACCGACGAGCAAATTCAAAATCTGACGGACAACATCGAAAATCTGCGTCGTCAAAAAGCTGAATTGTTGTCTCAACAAAAGGGTTTGGCAAATCGCTACGGTCAACTGAGCAAAGATGTAAATAATCTGGGATCATCCGCTACAGGAGATGCCTATCAGCTAGCAGGAGATGCCGTCTATCAAGAATATCGTACCCGCTATGCTCAAGCCCAAAGCTCTCTAACGAATCTTTCAGACCGCTTTACCCCGAGTCATCCTATTGTTCAAACCAAAAAAAGCGAACTTAACAGTATCGGTCGGGCAATGACGCAAAGAGCCAGTCAGATTTTGGGTAGATCGGTTACTTTAACTGCTTTGAGCAGAATTGATTCATTGACCCTCGATCCGCAGAATGTCTTAGCCAGAGAGGGGCTACAGCAAGATCTAATTAGTAATCGGGCGCAGTGGCAACAGCTGAAGGCGCAAAACAAAGAGCTAGAGTCGCAGATAAATACTCTAGAGGCTCGCCTACGTAATATGTCCCAACAGCAGTTTCAGGTAGACAGCCTCAAACGCGACCTCCAGGTGGCAGAAACCGTGTTTGCTTCTACTCTAGCTAAGTTAGACCTAGCTCAAGAGGATATTTATTCGATCTATCCACCACTACAGCTGGTGACTCAACCCAACCTCCCAGATAAACCGTCAAATCCTAATCCTGGTTCAGTCTTGATGGGAGCGATCGCCAGCTCTTTTCTGGTCACCACTGGCTTGGGTTTACTGTGGTTTGATCGCCAGAAGTTTGGTTTTGATCGCACTATTGCCAAACAGTCCTTGTCTTCTTCTCCCGTCTAATTGATCGCCATGAGTAAAGTCATCAATAATCTCAAGAGTCGTTTTATACGGCAGATAGTCAGCAGTTTTGGTCTGAGAGTGACCTACACGGGGTGTACTTTTTTGACCACCTGGATCCTCGCTCGTTTTCTGGGAGCAACGGAATTTGGGATCTATAGTTATGCTTTCTCTTGGTCGTATTTGCTGGCAGTGTTTAGCACCGTTGGGCTAGATAGTCTGCTGGTTAGAGAAGTAGCTGTCTATAAAAGTAATGGCGACTGGGGCATGCTGCGGGGCATTTTGCACTGGGGAAATATCATCTCTTTTAGCTGTGGTACAGCGATCGCCGTCTTGGGGATTGCGATCGCCAGAGTCTCGGGGATGGCAGAAGATCCGACTCTGTTTACGGCATTTTGCTTGGGGATGGCAGCCCTCCCTTTTGCTGCTTTAAGAAACCTCAGAAGAGGAGCGATGCGCGGTCTACAGCAGGTCACTTTAGGACTAATTCCCGAAATGCTGATTGCACCTGTTGTGATCTTCCTCTCGATTCTTTTTGCTTTTTCCCTCTGGCGTGACTCTCTCTCCGCCGTCTGGTGTATTGCTATATATACTTTGGTGACAGCCGCTACTCTATTAATCAGCATCGCTTTTCTGCGGAAGTCTCTACCCCCAGGGGTATTTTTAATTGCGCCTCAATATCAAATAAAATCGTGGCTGGCTAGCGCTATCCCCTTTATGTTGATTGAAAGCATTTATGTGATCAACGTCCGAGCAGATATTCTGATGCTGGGTAGCCTAGGAAGTATTGCCGACGCTGGTGTCTATGTCCCCGTGAATCGTGGCGCACAGTTAATCAACTTTATTTTAGTGGCAGTTAGCAGCGCCCTCGCCCCCAAGATCGCCAGTCTATACGCCGCAGGTAAGCTGACCCAACTTCAAGCCACAGTGATCAAAATCTCTAAGCTGGCTTTGCTGCCTACTTTGACGATTACTGCCTTACTGATTACCACTAGCTCC
>JBCBWB010000062.1:0-27021 GCA_039817275.1 Cyanobacteria bacterium J06648_1
CATTCCCAGCCCAAATTAGGGAAAAATAAGGCAAAACAGCTTGCTAGATAAGCACTCACCGTTCCCAAAGCCACCAGAGTATTCATGTTGGGCATGCCCAAAGCCAAGCTACGCCCCCCATCGACTAATAGCGATCGCCCTGGAATTAATAGCGCCACCGTCGCCAAAGCAAAGTGAATCCAAATATTACTGAGGACAGGAATCGTGGGTAAGCCCAAATGATGCAGATGACCAATACTCGAAAAAACCAGCAGTACCGTCGCGGTAATTAGCTGCCGTGTCCACTGCCGCTCAAGCTGCTGTCGCTTTGCCTGGTTCTCCTGGGCAATCTGATAAATACTGCGATCGCTCTGCCGCAGCTGACTAGGAAAACCAGTGCTGGTTAGTTTCTCGGCAAGGGTTTCGGGAGCAATATTTGCCGCCTCATACTCTACTACCGCCACTTCTGTAATCAAATTAACACAGGCAGACACGACCCCCGAATTCTGTTCGAGCTGTCTTTCTACTGCTTTAACGCAGCCCGCGCACTTCATTCCCCCCACATCCAGCGCCACTGTTTTGGTAACAGTTTCAGATGTATTGCTGGAGGAATCTGTATGAGGTACGAGAGACTTAACCATAAGAATTAGAGTCGAGGTAGGATCTAAGCAAACTTCATTTTAGATCTTAGACCAAGCATTGAGTAAAAAGACTCAGGCGATCGTGATCAATAAATCATTAGCTGAGGCAAAACTCTTGCTTACTCGCTATAAAGAGGCACAAATCCCGATTCTTTAACTATCTTTTGACCCTGATCAGAGAGCAACATTTGAGTATAGGCTTTTCCTGCCAGGCGATCGGGAGTACCGTCTTGCCGAATTACGACAAACAGGCGACGAGTTAGAGGATAGACCCCCGCTTTAAATGCCTCTAGATTGGGCTTGCCCGCCATGATGGGCGTAGTGTAGTTAATGGAATCTCTGGGGGCGAGGTTGAAAATCTTGATCCCCTGCTGATCTTGGATCAGCGAGGCTGAAGCAAAAGCGATCGCTCCTGGAGTCGCAATTACCCGACGAACTGCCAAGGTGTAGTTGGACACATATTGAGTTGTCTCAGGAGGCTGCGATCGCGACTCAAGACTCAATACGGAGAGATCTTCAGGAGATAGCAAAACAGGGGTAATGGGTAAATCGGCTCCTCCTAGCTGTTGCCAATTGGTAATTTTGCCAGCGAAGATATCTTTAACGAGATCGAGACTAAGATTATTGAGGGTCAAGTCGTGATTCCCAAAAAAAGCAATGCCGTCGATCGCAATCGGCACCTGTAGTAGTTTGACATCTCGCAATTCTGCTTGGGCATATTCTGCGTCGGTTAAAGGACGTCCATTGAAGGCAAAGCTTAGTTCTCCATCTAACAGCATTTTGATGCCGTTACTGTAGCTTTGGTCTTGGTCGATTGGCTTGGTATATCTCAGATTAAAATTGGGATGATCCTGCATGATGGCGTCATTAATGCCGTGGGCTACCAGAGAAGCAAAATAAAGCGCGCCCCCATAGCTAAATAGTCCAGAGGGAACATCTCTCACTTGACTCATCGATTTATAGAGAGAGATCTCGTTAGAGCCATCAACAGCGACGGTTTGACGATTGAAGAAAAAATTTAGCCACAGAGCGACCGCCAGAGCCAAAACTGCCAAACCGCTGATCACGCTTGGTTTTCTTAATTCCCGTCGCCAGTTATCCTGCGATTCAAGCGAACTATGAGGAGGAGCAGCATTAGTTTTAGAGGAGCTAGAGGGTAAATAATGCCTAACCTTGAGGGGATAAAAGCAGATCTCACAGTAGACTGCCGCAGTATGATTGTCAAAACCGCATTTAGGACAGACATGGTTTTGCTGTTTAGGAGAGATAGCTTTATTATTGCGATCGCTGAAGTACATAGGACTTGATAAAATTCGGATTGAATAGTTGGGATAGGTCGGGTTTTTGGGCGATAGATTTAAGCTCTTGTTGCAAAAAATCAGTAATTTTATCAGCGGCATAAAACAGAGACTTCATCGTCTTACCCTCGCTGAACGCGGCTAGATTGTCTTCAGCACTAAACATTTTGGTTCCTGCCTTAAAAAGCTGGAGTTCCGATTCACTTACTCCTGCCCGCTCTGCCATAATCCGATCTGCTTCATTTGGTTGACTAGCCATAAAATCTAATACCTCAAACCAAGTATCAATCAGAGCCGCAACCGTTTCCGAATGTTCCTCGACCAATTCTTGGGTCACTACCAATAAGTCGGGAATCGCTCCAGGAAAGGCCGCAGAAGAAATAATTTCCTTTGCCCCACTGCGCTTTAAAGCTGTCAGCCAAAAAGGAGGAAAAGCACCAACCCCATCTGCCTGACCAGCCACAAATGCCTCTACCGCTGCTCCTGTCTCCAGATCGACTATTGCTACATCGTTGCGGGATAACCCCTCCTGTTCTAAAGCCAAGGTCAAGAGAAAATCGTCAACTACCCCCGCCTCGACTGCTACTCGCCTACCGACTAAATCACGAATGGACTGGGTATCAGCGGTAGCGATAATTTTGTCATTTCCCGCCGAATTATCATTGACTAGAACAATTACCTCTCCCTTAACCGCATCGGCGACAAAGCTAATCGTATCGTTAAGAGTTTGACAGTTGCCGTCGATATGTCCTGCCGCCAGGTCTTCGAGGGACTTTGTGTAGTCGTCGTACCATCTCAGCTCAACGTTTGCCCCATGTTGGGCAAAAAAACCTTTAGATTCGGCGATCGCCCAGGGCCACCAACCAGCCCAATTACTATAGCCAATCACAAGCGGGCGTTCTGGCTGAGAGGCAGAATCAGCAACAGAAATCGAGGAAATATTGTGCCAGTTAGTCGTAACAAAGAAGCTTGCTAGTAATATGAGTGCCAGAAACCAGATTTTCTTTGCCATCATCGATTCTTACCAGCATCTATAGTTGAGCCTGCTCTGACCATAGTTTTAATCGCTAGCTTTTTCCTGCTTATGTTGAGGATTATAGAAGAAAATAGCAAGATTCTAGAGTATAGATTAATAACTTTCAGCGATTTGATTTAGAGGTTACGCTGCTTAAATAAACTTTTCGCTTCTTTGATTAGAGTTGACTGACCAAGAGATCCCGTTGGATTAGTCAATAATCCTTGACTGGGACTAAACAACAAAGCCAGGCTAAAAATAGCTGAGGCGACCAACACGATCGCGGGACCCGAAGGCAAATTATAGTAGTAGCTAAGATACATCCCCGCAATACTTGAGACAACACCGATTAAAATTCCTAACAGCATCACTAAATGCAGCCGAGTTACCAGGAGATAGGCACTAGCCGCAGGAGTGATTAGCAGAGACAGGACGAGAACAACCCCCACTGCCTTGAGACTGGCGACAATGGTCAAACCGATCAAAATCATCAGACCCAGATCCAACAAGCCGACTGGCAAGCCTACCGCCTGAGCGCCCAGCTTATCGAAAGTGTAAAAAAGTAGCTCTTTGTAAAGTAGGCAGACTACAGTGAGGACAATTCCCGCAATAATTAAAGTATCGCGCACTTCGTTGCCATCTACCGCCAGGATATTACCAAACAGAAAATGATTGAGGTCAATCTTATTATCCTTTTGGACGACGGTAATTAAGGTAATTCCCAGGGCAAAAAATGCCGAGAAGACGATACCCATGGCGGTATCTTCCTTAATATTTGACCTAGTGCTGATCACATTAATCAAGACGGTACTGATAATGCCCGCAATAAACGCCCCCAAAAAAATATTAGCGCCGACTAAATAAGCGATCGCCAGTCCAGGCAATACCGAATGACTAATCGCATCACCCAACAGCGCCAAGCGCTGCACCATCAGATAACTACCCACTACCGCGCAGATAATGCCCACCGTAACCGCCACCACAAGCGATCGCTGCATAAAGCCATACTGCAACGGTTCGAGGATTATTTCTAGCATTTATTTATCGAGAGAACGATTGTTTTCTGAGTCGCAAAAAAGCGAGTCGGGATGTAGGGGCAATTTTGCTGTTTAGCTACTAACCTACTTTTTCAGTATAGATAACAATGCTCTTGACCAGATAATCTGTGTCAGAAATGTTAAATGCTTAATGTTAAATGCTCAATGTAATGCTTAATGTTAAATGCTCAATGTTAAATGCTCAATGCTTAATGTTAAATGCTCAATGTTCAGTCCAGGCTTTCTTACACACCACAAACAGCTCTACACCGTATTCGTCAGACTGAATCGATAGGGGTAGAGAACGAAACTTAGAGCGGGAAAACAATGATTGTAAATCTTCGACACAGCGATAGCTGGACTCCCATTCCAAGATATGCTCTAGCAAAACGCGATCGGGGTTAGCAGCATGGAGATTACCGAGAATGATTATGCCGTCTGGCAAAAGATGCTCATAGATCCAGTCGAGAATCAGCACAAACTCGCGATCGCGCAGGCAGTTTGCCATACTGATGCTGTAGATCATTTTCTGCGGGGGAATATCAATTTGACTATAGCCTTCCGCCATCAAAAAGAAATTATCCTGCACAAAGGTAATGCGATCTTGGAAACCCCATTTGTGGGACATGCTGGCAGCCGAAGATATCTCCTGATGATTAAAATCAATGCAGGTGACATGAACGTTGGGTGGTTCGGCTTGGAAACATAGATCTAAGATTTCTGGTGCTGAACCGCTAGCAATACTAGTTATGGGCAAAGGATTAGATTCTTGCCAGCCGTCAGTTAAATGCTTGATTGTTTCGGTGATAATCCGCCCTCGATATTTGAGTGCCAGACAGGTCGGTCGAGAACGAATCCAGCGGTCTAGATAGATCCCAAGATAGCCGTCTCCTTCTGGTTCATTCTGGGACAGCAACTCAGTAATGTAGGAATCGCTAACATAACCTCCAGGGCGACGGAAAGCCCGATCTAAGAAGCTACTGAGCATAAAAAAAGGAAAGGTTTCGCGGAAGATAAAAGTACCAATTGCCGCCTGAATTTCTGGCTCTTGGATAATTTGCTCTCTCAACGTATTGACCAGCATATTACAGACTCTATTAATCTGTATTTGAGCTTCACTATCACTAACTTCCTTGTTTCTAATTGACTGCTCGATAGTACTCAAGTTTTCTTTAAATAACTCGGTTTCGCTAATTAATTCAGGCGGAATTTCGTTTTGACCTACCTGTCCCGTTCGATGTCCGCTAAATTCGGGAGCAACCCGTACGCGCCGCATCAGGTGGGATACCAAAGAAGAAGTCTGATGGAGACGGCTCGAAAGATTGTGCGCCAAAGACTGATAAAAACGATCCGACATCCCAGGTTTAGCCGATAACAGTCCTGCAAGCTGCTGTTGCCCAATTACGCAAACCTCGACATCTTCCTGAGCAATTACGGCGCTGGTAGTAGGTACACCTTCGAGGAAAGAAATTTCACCAAATACCTCACCAGGTTCGAGAAAAGCGATCGCCACATCTCTGCCTGTAGCGGCTCTTTCGATCCGCACGATTCCTTTACGGACTAGGTAAATGGCATCAGATAAACGACCCTCCTTAAGAATTACCTCGTGCTGTTTATAGGTGGCTGTCTGAGCTTGCTCTAAAAGAACGCTATAGTCCTCAATGGTTAAATATTTTAATCTACTGTCCATGTAAATACTGGGTTCTCCATGCTGCACACCCTCAAGTCATTGTTCCCAAATCAATCCACCTAATTACCACTGCTAAGAAGCGAATTCGCCTATTGCTACTTGGGGACGCTGCGCCTGATGGTGGAATAATTTCTTGAGTGCTGCCTGTCTACTCTTGGGGGACTCTGTTGTCAGATTCCACAGACTTTCATAAAAGAAAAAAGATACTCCAGCATATTCACGCTCGCGAGCAATCTTAACCTGCTGTGCTATTTTGTGCCAAAGGATATTGCGACCTTTCAAGCCAGATAGAATACCAATACCCACGGGGATATGCTCTCTTGCTGCCAGAATTTCGGGCTGTTCTAATTCACGAATAAAACTATCATTACTGTCACGATATATTTGGACAATTAATTCTTCAATTAGACCTTTTCGTTCCCAGCGATACCAGTCCATGAGGAAGGAATTGAGGGAAAAATGCTGAGGATTGGGAGAGACAGAGACGATCGCGCTTGGATTATGCTGTTTAATTTCATGAAAGAGAGTTTCGACATAATCGGTTATTTTGTCTGCTCGCCACTGCACCCACTGCTTATCTTTAGGATCTGTTGGTGGTGATGCACCATCATGCTCTTGCTGGTAAAGACTCACAGTAAACTCGTCGTAGCCCAATTCTGAGGGATAGCCAAAATGATCGTCTAGCTGTATACCATCAATATCGTAGTTGGAGACAATTTCGACGATTAAATCGGTCATAAACCGCTGGACATCGGGACGTAGGGGATTCAGCCAGACTCGCTGATGTACTTTTCCTTCCCACCAAATCGTACTGCCATCTTGTCGGGACGTAAGCCACTCAGGATGACGCTGCGCTAACTCCGAATCCGCAGGAGCCATAAAACCAAACTCAAACCAGGGAATCACCGCCATACTGCGCTCGTGTCCCCACTCCACGATTTCTGCTAAAACATCCCTTCCCTGTAATCCCTCTGTGGGGTCTAATTCCCGCCCAGTAAACTCAGCGGCTATTTTAGAAGGATAGAGAGTATAGCCCCAATTCCAGACGGTGGGATAGAGAGTATTAAAATTAGCTTCTGCCAGTAAAGCGATCGCCCCCTCAGTTTTCTCTGCCTCAAACAAGACATCGCTATCAACATTAGTTAGCCAGACTCCCCTCAATTCTCTGGGGCAATCGAGCCGACACTCGACAGAATTGTCTTTAAAAGGTCGAGAGTGACCAGGCAAAGGCGTGATCGACACTAGAGTAAGGGCGAGGACAAAGAGAAATATCCACCAGGATATCTTGCCTCTCTCCTGGCTAAACTGCACCAGCTTATTAGCAAAAATATCAAAAGATCTAGCAATGCGCTCTTTCATGAATGCCGCATAAATTTATAGAACATCGCGATTATAGCGAGTTTTATGATTACTAACGACTAACAACTAACGACTAGAGCTTCCCCACAGTTTGGGGACAGGTGTTAAAAATATCAAAGACAATCTGGATTGTGCAGGCGAAGGCGACTAGGGAAATAACTACCAGAGAAGAGAGAACGTTACAGGCAAGGGTGAGAACCAAAACAAAAGCAGCCGCAGCAAGACGATAGTAGGTGAGAACTTTTTTGCATTTAGTCTGTCCCAATTCGCAGCTTGTCCAGTGGAGGTTAGAAAGGATCGTTAAGCAAAGAGATACTGCCAGACAAAACAAGACCTTTTCTCCCATCGCCACATCTTGTTCTAGACCATGAATCATTTTCTCTACTCCCACTCCTGTAGCGGTTAAGCCGATCGCCAAGGGTAAATGAGAATATAGCCAGGTGAGAGCAATTTTCATTTTGCCCTTTCTCATGGCGTGGAGAGGCGATTCATCCACCGTATCGAAATACATCCACCAGAAACTAAAGGCGATCGATAAACCCAGTAGCGCGATCGCCACCGAATTGGGAGTCCAGTCAATCTCGGACACTCCACCCACCACCGCAACAATCGATTCGCCCAAAACAATGATGGTGAATAAACCAATTCTTTCCGTCGTGTGAGCCATATTGGGGGGAGCGTTAAACACCCTCTTTCCTGTCGTTAATGGCGTGCTAAAATCCACGACCAATCCTAAACCCCACAGCACAAAACGCCAGGGAATTGGGACTAAGACCGACACTAACCAAAATAGCCAACTAATTGTAAAGCCGACCGCTAGCCAGGTGGTCAGGGGTCGAGCTTCTTTGACGTGATAGCCTGCATGAATATACTGGCAGATCAATACGCCCCGAAATGCCATATAGCTGAGGGCAAAACCCATGGAAGAACTGCCCAAACCGTGATGAATATTGGCAGCGATACTAGCGGCGATCGCCATTTGCATCAAGGTAATCAAACGATCTACCAAGCCATCATTATCAAAACGGGTGTCATAAAAGGTAGCGCCAATCCAGCACCACCAGACGGGGACAAATAAAATTCCTAGTTTCGCTAAACCGCCAAGGCTAAAATCTTCGTGAAAATTATGCGCTAGTTGAGCGATCGCTACCACAAAAATCAGATCGAAAAACAGCTCTAGCCAAGTTGCACTACGCTCTCCGTCTTCACATTCTTCTCGACGCAGCTTGGGAGGTTGGAATATTGCTCTGGTCATAATGTTTGACTGATTAGCATTGGTTACCAATAATTTACCAAAAGCATTAGCCAACAATCGAGCCAAAATTGTCCAGGCTTCAGCTATCGAGAATCATAAAGCCGATGATAATAACCACGAAAAACAGAATAACGTTAGAGCTAATTAGAATCGAAATTGCTAAACTGCTTCTCTCTTCCAGTCTTTTTAGGCGGGAGTTGAGTCGGTCGAATCTAAACTGTAAATTGGCGTCTCGCTCTCTCCTGGAAGACATTTCTTGCTTGACA
Organism: Cyanobacteria bacterium J06648_1; assembly: GCA_039817275.1. GTDB lineage: Bacteria > Cyanobacteriota > Cyanobacteriia > Cyanobacteriales > Xenococcaceae > Waterburya. Next base: position 8,541 of record JBCBWB010000062.1, read on the forward strand.
ATACTTTCTACCGTTTCATTCAGGCTATGGGGGGTTAATTCTTCGAGAGTGCCGATTTTTTGTTCTACCTGCGCCAACACCGTATCTACCATGTTTAATTTATGGCTCAATTCCTTTTGTCCCAGCAGCGGCTTTTCAGTTGTGGCGATCGTTTCAAAATGTCGGTCTACTAGCTCTAATGCTAGCTGGAAATAACCTCTATGAACGTGACGAATGGCATCGACTAATTCCTTTGCTGTAGTGTTTTTAAGCCAATAGCCTTTGGCGCCCAATTTTAAAGCGCGGTCAACATCTTGCTCGCGGTCATGAATGCTAAGAATCAAGACTTTGGTATCAGTATATTTTTGCGTGATAGTTTTGGTCGCGGTCAAGCCATCCATGACTGGCATTTCTATATCCATCAAGACTATGTCTGGCTTAAGCTGGGATACCTTTTGTACCGCGGCTTTCCCGTTATCAGCAAAACCAACTATTTCTAGGTCAAATTCAGGCTCTAAATATGATTCTAGAGTTTTACGTACAAAATTTTGGTCGTCAGCAACGAGAACTTTGATCATGACAATTTTTGATTTTTGCCGAAAATTATTGAATACTTCGCCAGCAGTAATTTTGCTAGAAATTGGGCTTGCAATAAAATTACCTTACATTAAGCTTTTAACATAAGCGAACTACGACAATGGTATGTATAATACCTCAAATTAAAAGTTATCAGGAACACATGTAAAGATTGACCTTGCCAGGTAAAAATTCACTCTGCATTAGTTTTAGCCGTGATAATTTTATAGTTAAATAAGATAATTATGAGCAAAAATAGCCGCCTGGGTGCGATCGCGCAGATTAAGTTTGCTTAAGATGCTGGAGACATGAATAAAGCTGAAGGCAGCATGGCAAGAAACAAAAGGATATTAGCCAGGCGACACAGTTTAAAACTTTCTACTTACCTAATCGTGTAGCGACGGTAACGTGCCGTAATCAGCATGTAAAGACCATAAGCAATAAAACCCAAGCCAATTGCCCCCAGCCAAAGCCACCCAAAAGGCTGCTGTGCCAGTACTCGAAAAGCTTTTTGTAGTCCTCCTGCCAGATGAGAATCCGCAGCTAGAGAGGCAAGCATCAGACAGTTTCCCGTGACGATAAAGGCTATTCCCCTGGCAGAAATCCCAACTTTACCCATCCAGGTTGCCCAATACTCTAAACGACGATCAATCTCCGAGCTAGCAAACTTGCTGATGTAGGAACCTGTATAGGCTCCGTAAAGGTAGCCGATGCCTACTCCCGTTACGGCAATTCCTGCGGCAAAAACGATCGCCTCTCCCGCGATAACCCGATCCAATAGGTGTTCAACCCAAGCCTGAATGCGATTGTTATATTTGCCCAATTTCAAAGCAATGATTACAGCCGAATAGGCTATCCCCGCATAACTGATGCTGCTCGCGACGTAGCCGAGACGCCGCAGGATACTGGTAAAATTAAAACCTTGATTATGTCCTGGATAGATAATTGCCTGAAGCAAACGACGCAGTACATATCCGAGCAAACATACCGCTAATAAACACAAAGAAACGCTCCCCAATGGCTGTCCTGATAGATGCTTGAGAGCGTTGTAGGTTCCTGCTGCCTGACGTTCTGGTAAGATTGCGGCTTCAATTGCCAGCATGCCTATTAAACAGTAGATAATACCTTTGGCACCATATCCTAGCAAGATATACTGTCTGAGGAAGGGGTTGGCAATAATTTCTAAACTAGATGTAGTTTGGTGGCGATGAATACAGGAATTATTTACTAGCTCTGACTCAAGCCGATATAAAATTTGCTTTTCGCGTTCAGATTTTAAATGTTCTGGCTTGGTCATAGAAGACACTTTGATTTAACTTTGTCTTAATTAAAGCAGCGATCGCCTTAACCTGAATACCATCATGGGATATAGAAATTGCTAAATTAGATTTAAGCTATGAAAAGTTGGTCACGAGTTGTCATCATCGCCGCTAGTAGAGGATTTGAGGCAGACAGGACAGCCAAAAACCAACGCTATTCTCCTGTCTGATCTGCTACAGGCAAGGTTAGCTGATGTTGCGATCGCGATATTTTTGTCGCCCAACTGATTACCGAGGGGAATGGTTGATATTTCAGCACTTGGCTAAAAGTGTACTTTTCTCAAGATTTATTTATCGTTTCAGGGTAGCGACAATATTTCCTCTACTATCTTGTTTATCAGCTCGTGATGTGGGGAAATTTAGGCAATTAAGAACAAATATTAATCTTACTCAGGTATTTTTAAGCATTGAGTAATATGTTATTGATTAATTGCAATCAACATGAATATGTAATTGAGATAGCCAGATAAATCCGAGCAGAGAATTAGCAAAAATTAACTGCTTTGCAGCATAATCAATTGGCAAATAAGCTAATTTTGCTTTGGGACTGTCCAGAGCAAACGGTTGAGATCTAGACGATATCAATCTCTCTTGGCTTTTTATCTTATCTCGCTAGCAACACCTATTGTTATTTTTATTGATTTAAGCTTTGTTACTTCTGAGAAACTAAAATTATTGAAAAATAATCCTAATCTTAGGATCTATCGTGCTGAGATAGCGCTAATAAAAAATTATTGCAGCGTAATTCTCAAGCAGCAGAAAAATAAAAATTAGAGTTTTGTCAGATAGTTATCAAAGCTAAACAGAAACTAACGATACAGCAATCTTGGCTCTGCCAGAATTCAACATTCAAAGTATTTTTACTTCATAACTATCACCATGAAAAGTTCATCTCATGCGAGTCTATTAGCTTCTGTAGTCGGATTGCTAATGATTCCGTCTCTAACTCAGGTTGTCCAAGCTCAGAAAACTGAAGACTTTGTGATTGCTCAACGGGCAATCAGAGAAACCGAGGAAGTTAAAGGCGATCGCTCACCATCAATTGCCCAAGCGGGATTACTCAATGCTGACCAAGATCATTATTTTGACGTTGTAGTTAATGGAGAGGCGTTAAATCGCGTCGAGGTGGAGTGCGTCAATTTCCACGAACTAGACGATGTTCAAGTTCTCAATCCAGACAGTGGCGAAACTATTCCCCATCGTACTGATTTCGGTTTTGAAGAATTTGCCGTCACCTTTGAGGAAGCAGTTCCCGTGGGACAGACAATTAGAATCGTCATGACAGGATCATCAGTGCGGGGGGTAACTACTGGAATTATTGTCCCCTACCGTGTGTTCGGCAACAGTGATGCCCTCGGTAATATTCCTCTTGGTACAGCCTTAGTTCGTGGTGCAGCAGAGAAATAAACTAGTTTAAGCGTTCTCAAGTTGGCGATCGCCATAAAAGACGATCGCCAACTGATACAGTATTTGGCTTGAGCTAGAGTCATCTGGATTTTTGCGAGCGATCGTTCAACAATTGTCGTTCAAAACGCCTGATAGTGGTTCATTATTAGCTCAAGCGCGAGAAGCCTCAGGCTCTAAATTTGAGACGGTACTAGCTGCTTCTATGAAGGATGGAGTTCAACGGCATCGGCTCGATATCTTTCCCGCAGAATTTGTTCAAAATTATAGAATTCGTATCCTGCGGCGACAAGATCGATCGCCAAATTAATATTGTCTAAGTCCGTCAGTTTGGAAACGTATCCGTCTGCCCCAGCTTTGATGGCGAGACTCCGAAACTGATGGTTATCATATCCTGTAAGTAAGATGACTTTAGTTTTGCTAAAACGTTGAGTAATAATCTTGGTCGCATCAATACCATTCATCACTGGCATAGAGATATCCATTAATACGACATCTGGCTGATGCTCTTCAACGATTTTAATCGCATCTTCACCATTGCTAGCACAGCCCACTAAAAACAAATTAGGAATGGCTTCAATCAAAAACCTTATGGTGTTAACTGTACTATTCTGGTCATCAATAACCGCAAGGTTAATCATAGGCTCTGTAAACAGCGATTAAAATATGTTTTGGTAAATATGTTTTGGTCTTTTTTTATATTAATGAAATTTTGTAATCTTTAATACAAAAAAGTCTTTTTTAGTCATTATGCTGACATATCTAAGCTGAAAGTCCTAGAATTGACCTTAGCATACATACTATTCCTAATTTTTTTTGGGCAAGCTTTTTTCCTTTCGGAAGTAGAATTTAAGGTCACAGTCTCAAAAGTAATCAGAATTTTTTCAATAGACTATCGATTTAATTCCCATAAACAGTATATCGAGCAGATTAGCTTTGAGCCTTGCTTTCTCCCAATGCCCGACAAATCGTCAAGTCTTGTGGGATAACCATAACCTAGAAGTTGGGGTATCCTACCTAACTAGGTGCTTACAGACTCGATACAATTACAGTAAATCAATTTCGATCAAACCGACGGAAGTAGTCTGCCGATGGATGAGTGCTGATTGTTATGCATAACTATCCTTAGCTATGGCTGGAATCAATATATTTTGAACCGATCGGTCACAGATTACTAGACCCGGATTTTCATTCCCAGTTAAGAGAGAAGTAAGATATGCAACCAAATAATCCTCAAAAATTTACGGAAAAAGCTTGGCAGGCGATCGCCAATGTGCAAGATATCGCCAAACAAAATCAGCATCAGCAGGTAGAGACAGAGCATCTGTTTAAATCCTTAATTACCGAAGAGGGACTAGCCAGCAGTATCTTTAATAAGGCTGACGTTAGCGTTCAATCTCTACGCAATAAGGTTGATCGCTTTATCGATAAGCAGCCCAAAGTAAGCAACTCTAATAATAGTGTTTTTCTCGGACGCAGTTTGGATACACTCTTAGATAATGCCGAGAAATATCGCACTGAGTTTGGCGATGACTATATTTCCATTGAGCATCTAGTTTTGGGCTTCACCCAAGACGATCGCTTTGGACGGCAGCTACTGCAAGAAGTCGGCTTAACAGAAAATACACTAAAGGAAATTATTAAACAGGTGCGTGGTAAGCAAAAAGTAACCGACCAAAATCCTGAAGGAAAATATCAGGCGTTAGAGAAATACGGGCGCGAACTAACCCAGCTAGCGCGGTCAGGTAAACTAGACCCCGTAATTGGTCGTGATGATGAAATTCGGCGAACAATCCAAATTTTATCCCGTCGTACCAAAAATAATCCTGTCTTGATCGGCGAACCTGGGGTGGGTAAAACAGCCATCGTCGAAGGTTTGGCACAAAGAATTATTAACCGTGATGTCCCCGAATCATTGCGCGATCGCCAGGTAGTCGCTTTAGATATGGGCGCTCTAATTGCAGGGGCAAAACTACGAGGCGAGTTTGAGGAGCGTTTAAAAGCTGTACTCAAAGAAGTTACTGAATCCGAAGGCAATATTATTCTGTTTGTCGATGAGATTCATACTGTCGTGGGTGCTGGTGCCGCTCAAGGCTCGATGGATGCTGGCAATTTGCTCAAGCCGATGCTAGCCAGGGGAGAACTGCGCTGTATTGGGGCAACTACCCTCGATGAATATCGTAAATATATTGAGAAAGATGCGGCTTTAGAACGGCGTTTCCAGTCTGTCTTAGTGGATGAGCCTAACGTGGTCGATACAATTTCGATCCTGCGGGGACTCAAAGAGCGCTATGAAGGACACCATGGGGTATCAATCACCGATACTGCCCTAGTTGCTGCCGCCACCCTCTCTAATCGCTATATCAGCGATCGCTTTTTACCCGATAAGGCGATCGACCTCGTGGACGAAGCTGCGGCAAAGCTCAAAATGGAAATTACTTCTAAGCCTGAAGAGTTAGACGAAGTAGACCGCAAGATTTTGCAGCTAGAGATGGAAAAACTGTCGATCGCGAAAGACGATGATGCTCTCTCTAGAGAAAGACTGGCTAAACTAGAAAAAGAACTTGCCAATCTTAAAGAGGAGCAGTCGGAAATAAATGCTCAGTGGCAGTCGGAAAAAGAAGTAATTGACCAAATTCGTCAGCTAAAAGAGGAAGTAAACTCCGTTAACCTCGAAATTGAGCAGTCAGAACGAAATTACGACCTCAATCGGGCGGCAGAACTACGATATGGAAAATTGACTCAGCTACAGCAGGAAGTAGTAGAAATCGAGCAAAAACTAGCCGAACGCCAAACCACAGGCAAATCTTTACTGCGAGAAGAAGTCCTAGAGTCGGATATTGCCGAAATTATTGCTCGGTGGACGGGAATTCCCCTCAAGAAACTGATTGAGTCGGAAAAATCTAAGCTGCTCAACCTAGAAAGCGAACTCCATGAACGAGTAATTGGGCAGTCAGAAGCCGTAACCGCCGTTGCCGATTCGATTCAGCGATCGCGAGCAGGATTAGCCGATCCTAATCGCCCCACCGCTAGCTTTATTTTCCTAGGTCCCACTGGAGTAGGTAAAACAGAACTGGCAAAAGCCCTAGCACAAAGTCTGTTTGACACAGAAGAGGCAATTATTCGGATTGACATGTCGGAATATATGGAGAAACATTCTGTTTCCCGTTTGGTAGGTGCGCCTCCAGGATACGTCGGCTATGACGAAGGAGGACAGCTAACCGAAGCTATTCGCCGCCGTCCCTACTCGGTAATCTTGTTTGACGAGATCGAAAAAGCTCACCCAGATGTCTTTAATCTGATGCTTCAGGTACTCGACGACGGTAGGCTGACCGATTCTCAAGGTCGTACTGTAGACTTTACCAATACGATCATCATCATGACCAGCAATATTGGTTCACAGTATATTCTTGACGTGTCAGGAGATGATACCCAGTACGAAGAAATGCGATCACGAGTGATGGCAGCGATGCGGGATAGTTTCCGTCCCGAATTCCTCAATCGGATCGACGAGATTATTATCTTCCATGCCTTACTCAAGGAGCAGCTACGCTATATCGTTCAGATCCAAATTAAGGGTTTAGAACAACGTCTTGATGACCAAAAGCTAGCCTTAAAAATCTCCGATGCTGGCTTAGATTACCTCGCCGAGTTGGGTTATGACCCCGTATACGGCGCAAGACCATTGAAACGCGCTATCTCTCGCTATCTAGAAACGGCGATCGCCAAATCGATCCTCAGAGGAGAATATCAGCCCAACGACACCATCTTTGTCGATGTGGAGGGGGAAAGATTGGTCTTTAAAAAGCTCTCGGCTGAAATGCTGGCTAAGTAGCTCCAGCGAATCTGCTCAGTTTGCCAGGGCGATCTCTATCACTATTACTTGAATAGAAGGGTTGGATCTACAGCTCTTCTTTTTGATTAATAGATAATTGACAATGGACAATTAACCAATTTAGTTTAATAGAATATATTGAGTAGTATATGTTATTTTTTTACAAGTAATTTATGTCTTTAAATTCTGTTAATAACGATGAGCAGAGGGACAGGACAAAAGAAAAGCGATCGCCTTTGACTACATAATTTTAAAAACAGCGATCCGAAGGCTACGAGTCGCGTAATCGCACCACAGCATAATATAAGGAAGCATCGTATTCCATACCTTCTGCTTCGAGTTGTAAAGCGAGATCTCTCCTACCGCAAAATATTTTTTTATAATTTTGTCAAAGCTATTGATACATACTGGCTAAAACTAATAAAATCCTTGTCTGTTGTCAAAATTTCATAATTTCTACGATTCGCAGTTGCACAAATCAAAAAGTCAGTATTTCCACCCTGAATACCATGACGACGACAGATATTAAAATACTCTGCTGCTAATTCATAATCTTCTGCATCTAATTTTAGATTGGGAAAGGCTTTAAGACGATCTTTTAACTTATCAAATTGTTCTCGATGTTTGATACCAGAAAGAATTTCTTGTCTTACTGCACCGAGAAGAATTACTCTACCATCAGCAATTAAATCGCGGAGTCTATTTGCTATTGAGTTAGTTTGCTGTTTTTGTCTTCTTAAGGCTAATGACCAAACTGAGGTGTCAACGATCACTTTCATGACTGACGGCGTTGTTGTTTGTAGTTATAGTCATCTTCGTATTCGATTGTGCCGAATAATTCAGTAATTTTTAGTTGCTTGCGATGCTGTACGTATTCTTGTAAGGCTGCTTCCACTACCGCACGCTTGGTACGATGTCCTCCTAATTCTAAGGCTTCTTGAATTAACTCATTGTCAATTTCTAAATTAGTAGCCATATTCAGCTTTCTGAGTCTTGTGCAATTTTTACTACAATATAACGCACAAAGCTAAACTATTTTGTTTGTAGATCGCTTTTCCCCACATAATTCTAGAATAGCGATCCGAAGGCTACGCGAAGCGTAATCGCACCACTGCATAATAGAGTGAAGCATCGTATTCCATTCCTTCTGCTTGGAGTTCCAGGGCGAGATCGACTAAAAGAATGACATCATCCAAATATTGTTGATTGCACTGCTAGCATTGATTACAATATCAAGAGAGAATTTTATTATGGTACTATGGCTAGCTTAACTATCCGTAATTTAGAAGAACCCATCAAAGAATTACTGCGTATTCGCGCAGCAAGTCGTGGTCATTCAATGGAAGAGGAAGTAAGACAAATATTACGTGCTGCTGTTTTAGAAGATGCTCAGTCGCCAGATAATTTGGCTGATGCTATTGCGAAACGTTTTGCCGAACTGGGTGGTGTTGACGATTTATCTATTCCACCTCGCGAACCAATGCGCGAACCACCTGTAAATTGAGAAATGATTATTCTTGATACAAACATTTTATCTGAGTTGATGAGACCTCAACCAAATAAATTAGTTTCATGCTGGATAGGAATACACAAAGCAACAGACTTATTTATTACTGCTTTAACTAAAGCTGAAATACTCTATGGCTTAGAAATATTATCAGAGGGTAAACGACGCACTGCATTAAAACAAGCCGCTACATCTATGTTCGATGTGGATTTTTCTCGGCGTATTCTGCCATTCGATAGCGATGCAGCCCAACAGTTTGCAATAATAGCTGCCAAAAGAAAAAAGATCGGTCGTCCCATCTCTCAAATAGATGCCCAAATTGCTGCGATCGCATTATGCCATGATGCTATTTTAGCAACGCGAAACATACCAGATTTTGAAGAATGTGGTATTGAGATTATTAATCCTTGGGAACAAGAATAGCTTTATTGAATTAATGTATTTGTAGACAATCGCCTTTCACTGCATAATTTTAAAAAAGCGATCGCAACCCCGCATAATATAGAGAGGCATCGTATTCCATGCTTTCATCTTGGAGTTGTAAAGCGCGATCGCAGTTACAACAAAGATAATTTTGCGAGAAAGGCTTTAGCCGCATTTAACTCCGTTGTGCGGTTTCACCGACTTAAAGGAAGTGTCGAGGGTGCTTACCTTTTCGCCGACCATTCTTGACTACTTTCTTTGACTCGCATCTATGTTAAGAGTCTAAAACCGCCAGGACTTTGGAATAGTTCGCATAAAATCAAGCTCCATTGTTGAATCTTCAACTCTTATTATGCGAATTTTTTTTGATAAACGCCCTCGATAATATACGACAGCAACTCTGTCTCCTTCCTTAATGTTTACACATTTTGTGAGCGAAACTGATTTGCTTACAAGCTCATGAGCAATGCGAATTTGTAATTTGTAATATTCATAAGGTCCCCCCTTATATCTATTTCTATGTATATATCGACGCGTAGACCAATCAGAACGATGACATATATATTCTTTGCTAATAACAACCCCATATCCAAGTTGTCTAGCACCATAGCTGTCAATTAACCAAGTGACAGTCAAAATAAAAATTACCAAAAAAATTTCCATTACACCTCTACTCTTTGAGAAGTTAAATCTCACAATATCATTCATTTATCAAGAAGCGATCACTAATTATACTCAAAGATACAGGCTGAACTTTACAATTCTTGATATTCTAAGGATAAAGAAGCAGCAAGAAAAACAAATTTTGGATTTGGACAGTGGTTAATCATCAAAAAAAGGGGATTATATTTTGGAACATAGGCAGTTCCGCACCTTTACCTGGAAGCACCGCGAGGGGTAACATACCTAGTACTCTCGTACCTGCGGACATGAAGATCGGACGCAAGCGATCGCCTACAGCATAATATAAGGAGGCATCGTATTCCATGCCTTCTGCTTGAAGTTGCAGGGCGCGATCGAGCTACATCTAAGAATTTTACTTATAATGTTAGTCTATATAGATAGGGTTAGCTTTATGTCTCCAGCAAAAAGAGCAGTATTTTGAGAAATGAAGAGAAAGTACGTTTACTGGCAAGATGACGATATGTGGCTAGGTTATCTTGAAGAGTATCCTGATTATTGGACTCAAGGAGAAACTGAAGCAGAATTAAAAGAGAATTTGCTCGATATCTATCAAGATTTAATGGGTGGTACAATTGCGAACATTCGTAAGGTTGCAGAACTTGAAGTATCGTGAAGCGCAGAGATTTGATTTAGCAGCTTGAGAAGATGGGTTGTATCTTCATTCGTCACGGAGGCAAACATGACTAGTATCAAAACCCCAGAACTAAAGTTTCTCAACCTATTCCCAGACATCGAGAAATAAAAAAGCAGCTTGCCAAACACATTATTAAAATGCTTAGTGATAGTTAAAATCTAAAATAGAGCGATCGCCTTTCACTACATATTTTAGAAATGGCGATCGTCTACAACATAATATAAAGAGGCATCGTATTCCTTTCCTTCTGCTTGAAGTTGTAAAGCGAGATCTCGCATAGCGAGTCACTTCGTCAGCGCATTCCACTACATAATTTTAAAAAATAGAGATCGCAAATCTGCATAATATTAAGTAAGCATCGTATTCGATTTCTTCGACTTATAATTGCAATACACTTGTATCTCTCAAGGTCTAAATATCAACCACATGATTGACCCCATGATGGGCATAGCTGCGACTAAAAAAGCTACTAAGCAGCCAGGTTTACCACGTTTATTAGCATCTAAATAAGACCAAAAAATAGTGTAAAAATATAATCCCCATATTAAAAAAATGAATATCGAACCTGTAGATATCGAACCTATGGATATAGATAATATATGAGGTATTGCACGAACTATAGATTTAACTGCCTGTAAAATAATTAACATTGATACAGGCAATGCCACTATCAATACTAACGAGAAAAATAAAAAATAAACTAGATTAAAGCGATATACTCTCTCTTTCCCATGGCTATATACAGAATTGCATTTTGGACATCTTTCGAGACTAGAATCGAAACCAGTCATGCACTTTGAACAAATTGCCATGCTTATACAATAGAATTCAGGTAATTTAGCTACAAATCAAGTATATGTAGATATTGTATATATTATGCAGTAGATATGGAATTTGAGAGTTAGCTTTAATTATTACTTTCTAGATTTTATCTCTTATTAATTGTTTGGATTCATCTTGTTTCTGTTCTTGCTCTTGTTTACTTTTTCTAGGTTGAAAATCATGTAACAGTCCCATCAAAGCGGGAATGACGGTGGGAGTTAAGAAAGTGGAGAGAGCCAAACCGCCTGTGAGAGCTATACCCAAACCCTGATAAAGTTCTGCGCCTTTTCCTGGCAGTACGGCGAGGGGTAACATACCGAGTACGCTCGTTCCTGCGGACATAAAAATCGGACGCAAGCGATCGCCTACGGCATAATAGAGTGAGGCATCGTATTCCATGCCTTCGGCTTGGAGTTGCAGGGCGCGATCGACTAGGAGAATGGCGTTGTTGACTACTACTCCCGTGAGAATCACAAAGCCCAATCCTGTAATCATATCCAGAGAAACAACTACACTAGGGATAGAGTTGGCAATTACTAGGGATAATAGTGCGCCAGTCATACCCATTGGTACGGTTGCCATGATTAACAACGGATAGATAAAGGAGCGATAGAGAGCAACCAAGAGCAAGTAGGTGATTACCAGAGAAAGTAGGAAAGTTGCGCCTAACTGTAGTAAGGTTTCGGCTAAAACGTCTGCCGATCCCGCCAGTTCGACGCGGAAGCCTGCGGGTAATTGTTGGCGGAGGGGAGCGAGGATTTCCTGTTCGGTGCGATCTACCAATGCCCCTAGAGGTGCTTCGCTGGATACAGAAGCGGTTAGGGTAATTGACCTTTCTAAATCGACGTGGTTAATAGTATCGGCACCTGTAGTTTCTAAAACTTGAGCGACATCGGCTAGCTGTACCCGTTGACCAGAGCCGTTGTAAATAGCTAGCTGGCGTAGTTGTTCGGGGGTTTCGACAAAGGCATCTCGCAACTCAACAGAAACATCTAGTTCCCGTTTGCCATCGACAAATTCGGAAGCGCGTAAACCACCCAAAGCAGCCTGTACCATGTCGCCGATTTCTGATTCTGATAAACCTGCTTCAGCCAGACGTTCGCGATTAGGAATAACCTGTAATTCTGGCGCACCCGTAACAAAGTTGGCACGAACATTTTGGATTCCCTCTAGCTGTCTAATTTGGGGCGTGATTTGCTGCTGTATACGGTCTAATTCGGCTAAATCTTCGCCAATAATTTGTACCTCAAATTCTTTGCCTGGGTCTTGGAAAATAGAGGAGCGAATGGGTACGAGGAAACGATAACCAGGAAAGTTTGTTCCTGCCTGTCGCAAACGGTTGACTAGAGAATCTAAATTATTACCCGTGGCTAATTCGGGTTCGACAAAACCCAGAATGGCTCTGAAGCCAGAACGATGTACGTAGAGAGTACGCATGATTTCTGGTTGTTGACTGATAAAGTCTCTGGGTGCTTGAGATTGCTCGATCGCTTGGGGAATACTGGTGCCAGGGAAGGGTTCGGCTAGCCAAAGAACTAGATTGCGATTTCCTTGAGGTAAGTAGTCAGCGGGTGGCAAAAGTTGGAAACTGCTGAATAACAGTATGATCGGCAGTGCCAGAACGATTAAACGGCGTTTTAATCTGCCCGTCCCTAAAGACCAACGAACGGTTTTTAACAGGATATTCTCTAATTTGCCTTCAAAATGACGAAACACGCCTGAAGTTTTGTAGACTGTGCGCTCTAACCAGTTGCCACCGCGATATTCTCCTCCTGATAACATTCCGTCAGCTTCAGTTCGCTTAAGAAACAATCCCGCCAGCATGGGAATGAGGGTTAAGGCTGCAAAAAGAGAAAATAGCACCGAAGCGGAGAGTGCTATGCCGATATCGAAGAATAACTGTCCTGCTTCTCCTGTAACCAAAACAATCGGCGCAAACACCGCCACAGTAGTTAAGGTAGAAGCTAACATCGCCCCTCCTACTTCCTGTGTTCCGTCGATCGCCGCTTTCATGGGCGTTTTACCCTGCTGCATATGGGTAAAGACGTTTTCTAATACCACGATCGCATTATCTACCACCATCCCCACGGCAAAGGCTAACCCCGCTAAACTAATGACGTTTAGGGTACGACCTAGTAGATAGAAGACAATAAAGACGGTAATCAAAGTAGTGGGAATGGCGATCGCAATGACCCCAACCGTTCTTAAAGATCCGAGGAACAGGGTTAAGATCAAGGCTGCTAAAATCGCGCCGATGATCAAGTTGCCCCGCACAAAAGCGATCGAATCATTGATGTAGTCATTTTCGTCGTAGGTAATGTCGAAAGTAACGCCCTCTCCCTCGCGATCGAATCTTGCTTCTAAATCTACGAGGGCTTCTCTAATTCCCGCCGAGATCTCGGGTACATTGCCCCCTACCTGGCGAACAATCCCGACAGCTACCGCTGGTTCATTATCTCTAATCAAGGCTCGATCCTGGATCGCTCTGCCGAACCGCGCTTGAGCCACATCTCCTAGATAAACCGTACCCGACTCATCCCGACGCAGTACAAATCCCTCTAGCTGTTTTACATCCTGAATACGACTGACAGTGCGTACCCGATACTCCCTTCTACCCAATACCAAAGGACCACCACGAATATCACGGTTGTTGTTACGCAGGGTAGTAGCTACATCACCAATGGTCAGATTGCGACTGGCTAGAGCTTTAGGATTGACAATTACTTCGACCTCTCTTTCTCTACCGCCAGAAATTGAAAACTGTCCCACACCCTGCACCTGGCGGAAGCGAGGCACAACCACATCATCAACTAAATCTCGGTAATGGTTATCGTCGGGAATAAAGCCCTCTTTGGGAGTTAAAATCACCCACATCATCTCATCGCTGCTACCGCTAATCACTTCCACATCCGACTCATCGGCTTCTTGGGGTAGTGCTTCCACCTGCTGTAGCTTATTCAGAACATCAACCAAAGAGCGATCAATATCGCTACCCCAGTTAAACTCGACGTTAATACTGCTAACCCCCGCACTGCTGGTACTGGTAATTTCCTGTACCCCCTGGACTTCTTCCAGTCTTTCTTCAATAGGACGAGTTACCAAATCTTCTACCTCGGCAGGAGATGCACCAAGATAGGGAGTAGAAATACTGATTTCGGGGCGATCGCCTCCTGGCTGGAGTTCCAAAGGTAGCTGGAATAACGCCAGGATGCCGAATAGCGCCAAAAGACAAAATAGCACCCCTGTACCGTGTCGCCAGCGAACGGCAGTTCTGATTAAGCTCATTTTTTTTGTTAGTTATTTAGTCTTTGGTTATTAGTTATTAGTCATAACTTCTTGTCGGCTTTCGGTTTTCTGAGTAGAAGAATCGATACTCAATGCGCCAGCCCCAGCATAGATAGTCATCAATAACCCGCCAATTAGACCAATATTTTTGAGGAAAGAGTTTAGTTCATCGGGATTCGCAATCGGATTATGAAATACTAATGTCGCAGGAATTAAGAATAAGATTAAGAGGATAGAACCAATTTTTACTTTGTATCCCAAGAGTAAAGAAAGCCCGCCCAGTAGTTGAAAAGCGATGGTAAAAATCAAGAGAACTTGAGGAATAGGTAATCCTTGACCTGCCATCATTGAAGCAGTATCAGTAAAACCAAATATTTTGCCAATTCCTGAGTTGATAAAAATGATACAAAGGCAGATCCGAGCGGCTAGAGGAATATATTTCATTTGATGTTTTGCTCCTTATTTATAATGTGTAATTTACGTTGAAGAACAATAATTATTTATTCTTTTCTCTCTCAGATATCGACTAAACTTTATACTTAAAAACTAATAGCTACAGCAACCTATCCCTGACCATCAGCCAAAACAATATCACTGCTCTTCAAACCAAAATATTGCCTTATATTTAGCGTCAGATTAATCTTCAGACAAGATTTAAATCAAGCAAGATAGATCTGCAATTCACTTATTACCTTTTACCTTTTACCTCTGTCTTACGAAGTTTGCTCAACGGGGGGAACCCCCGTAAGCGGTGCGTAGCACCAGTGTCTGCTTTGCAGACCAGGACGCTTTGCGTCCGCACTTCGCGCTACCTTTTACCTCTCACTCCTCACCCACTACCTGCACCGCAGCATTATCCGCCAAACCATCTCCGCCCGTGACCACAATATTTTGACCCTCTTGTAATTCAGGATTAACAATTGCCATCTCTTGTCCCATATCCGCAATCATTTCTACGCTAATTTGTTTTGCCTGACTGTTTTCAATGGTAAACAGCAGCCATTCATTGCCCCTTCTGGTTAGGGCATCGCGAGGTACGATAAAGGTATCAGCATTCTCTACTGGCATGGTTAAACTCCCCTGGACTGCCATTCCTGGCATCAAGTTTTCAGGTGGGTTATCTAGACTGACTCTGACTAACTGTCGGCGAGAAGAAGTGTTGGCGGTGGGGACTACGGCAGTGATTTCTGTCTCTTGCTGCCAATTGGGTAAAGCCCTCGCGTTGAGGCTGATTTCCATGCCTGGGGCAACCTGTCCGCTTAAGCTTTCTGGTACTTCCAAAAAGATATCTAAAGTACGATCGCTCACCATGGTTAATATGGGATCGTTAATCTCTAAATAATCCCCAGGATCGGCTTCTCGCGACTGAACTATGCCTGAAAAAGGAGCCTTGATTTCGGTACGCTCCATCCCTAAGTCTGCCTGCCTGACGGCTGCTTGGGCTGCGGCAACTAAACCCTGCTGTGCATCGATCTCTTCTTTAGTAAATCCTGCTTGGGCTTCGGCTAATAGTGCCTGAACACGGAATCTTTCGCTAGTGGCGGCACTGGCTTCAGCTCTAGCTTCTACTAATGCTCTGCGGGACAATGCTCCGTCTTCAGTCAAACTCGATACCCTTGATAAGTTGTCTTCGGCTTCTGTTTCTAGGGCGATCGCTGTATCTAGTTCTGCTTCTCTTTGGGCGATAATTTCGGGACGTGTACCTACCTGTAACCGTGCTAAGTTACCCCTTTCCTGAGCCAATCTGGCTTCGGCTTCGGCTAAAGCTAATTTAGAATCTGCATCATCAATAACTGCTACAGTCATTCTTGGAGTAATGCGATCGCCTTCTCTCACCAAAACTCTCTGTACCGTACCGTCAATCTGAGGGCTAATGGTTGCCCTTTCTCCTGCTTCTACCTGTCCTAACAATCTAATTTGTCTGTTGCCAGTACCAGCGGTCAAGGCGATGGTTTCTACTGGTCTAGCTGGCGGTGCTTGAGCGGCGGTTTGCTCTGTCGGTGCCGAATTAGGATTGAAGATTTGCCATAAAGCTATACCCCCTCCCAGAAGCAGGACTGCTAACAACCATCCAGGTAGTTTGCTTTTCTTCTCGCTCGTCTGCTGCGGTATATTTGTCTGCTGCTGCTCAGACTCAGACTTTGATTCTGATCCTGGAGATTTTTGAGGTGGATCGGTAACTGAGGTCATTACTTTATATGGGGTTTAACGAACAATAGTTAAAGATTTTTATGATTACAAAGCGATGAAGATTCATTCTATTTTGCAGTCCGCATACTCTCATTGCTATCTGTCTAAGGACTGATTTTTAAAGATTTGTTTACTTCAATTAACTTTCTTAATATTAAGCGGATAAATATGACATGAAAATGACAAGCCGCGATCCCTGTTTAATTGTTCAATCAAATAAAAAACGGCGTTGCTGAATCCAGGTATGATTTTGCAATTTTCGTAAGTAAGCAGACTAATTAAAAAGCTTAAAGCTTAAAGCTTAGAGCCTATAGCTACGAACAGATTACTTTTCGATTTCATACTTCAGATCAGCAACGCCTAAAAAACTTCATTTGACTTGATAGCGCAATAGCTGCCTAACTTTCTCGGGAGGTAAATCTAGCTTCTGACTAATTGCCGTTTCTATTTGCCCTAATTCGGTGGTCTCTAGTTCAAATTCCTGTTGCTGAGTGACTTGAGTAGACCTTTTGACTTTTATCTGTGAGGTATTGAGAGCGCGATCAACCTTAACTTTAATCAACAAAATAGTAGAATCTGGTTTAACTCGATCAGGAGTAATTTTAAAAGATTCAACGGTGCGATCGCTTTGATTTAAACGATGCTCGGTCAACAAGCCAGTAGCTACCCAAAAAGCCAATCCCAACAAGGGTAGGGACAGCCAAAACTCTAAACCTAAAGAGCGTGGAAACATTGGTCATTTAGCATTTAACATTAATCATTTACCATTTACTATCAATAGCAGTTTTAGGTTAAATAATGACAATTATAGAAAGTTGGAGAAATTAGCCTTAAAGTAGATGTTAATTCTTTTGGTCGAGGACGATCTAGCTCAGTTAGAACCCCTACAGGCAGCATTATCTCAGGCGGGACACATAGTTGATGCTGTAGAAGATGGAGAAACAGCACTATGGTTAATCAAAGAAAAAGATTACGACCTTTTGATCCTAGATTGGATGCTACCCAAAGTAAGCGGTGTGGATATCTGTCGTCAATATCGTAATCTTGACCAGGTTGCACCAGTATTGATGTTGACTGCTAAAGATACGACTGCGGATAAGGTTGATGGCTTAGATGCTGGTGCGGACGACTATATCGTTAAACCAGTAGATGTTTTAGAGCTATTAGCCAGAGTTAGAGCTTTAGGCAGACGACCGCCTTTGTGGCGAGGAGATACTTTAGCATTAGCCGATCTACAGCTAGATTTGACTAGTTTGAGTTTAGAACGGGGAACAGCCAAGATTCAGCTCTCAGTGAGAGAATTTCAACTGATGGAATATCTGATGCGTCACCCCCAGCAAGTTCTATCCCGCGATCAGATCGAACAGGCACTTTGGAGTTGGGGAAGCGAACCTGAGAGTAATGCCGTAACTACTTTAGTCAGAAGATTGCGTCAGCGTCTAGAAGCGGTGGGAGCCAAAGATTGGTTGGAAACAGTCTATGGGATGGGTTATCGTCTTGAGGCTCGTGATTGAATTAGTTCTTAGTTATTGGTTATTAGTTATTGGTTATTAGTTATTAGACTTCATTAGATCAATAAAATGGGTATTAGCGATCGCGCTTGAGATCGTAAATAACTTTTTCGGCAACCCAATTAGGAGAACGACCAGGGTGAGATGTTAAAGTACCAGCTAAAAGACGGCTCGCGGTTTGGCGATTATGTACCAGCCTCAATAATTCTCGACGTAATTTTGGACTTAGGCGATCGAGCAAGGAAGTCTAATAACTAATAACCAATAACTAATAACCAATAACTAAGAACTAATTCAATCACGAGCCTCAAG
>JBCBWB010000063.1:0-26375 GCA_039817275.1 Cyanobacteria bacterium J06648_1
ACCAGAACGCTATCAAAAGTACTATTATCGAGCTATCTTAGCGATTACGGCCTTGGGTATGCCCTTGGTTATGTTTCTGGGAGTGGCTGCCGATCGCCTGATTCTATTTTTGCTGGGGGAACAGTGGCTGGAGATAGTTCCTATTTTTCGCTGGCTGATTCCTGCTGCTTTTATCGGTACGTTTAATATGGCAACGGGTTGGGTTTATCAGTCTTTAAATCGAACCGATCGCCAGTTACGCTGGGGGGTCTTTTCTTCGTTCATCAACGTAATTATTTTCGCCACGGCGATTAAATGGGGTGCGTTGGGAGTTGCTGCGGCTTATGGGTTGTCGCGAATTATTATTGTCGTACCTGCTATCATTTACTGCTATGGAGGAACTTGGCTCAAGTGGACTGATTTTGTGGCAACCATTTTTCTGCCAGCTTTTGGCTCGATCGCCGCAGCTTTGGGCGTATGGCTCCTAGAATACTTCTGGCTGGCAAAATTAGCTATAAATCCAGGAATTAGTTTGGCTTTGACCTGTTTTGCCTACATTTTGTTTTATGGTTCGATCTGGTTCTTAATTCCCCAAGGTAGAAAGCGCTGTCGGGAGATCTGGCAGATTTTCCAAGAGTATCGCCAAAAATAGCTGTAGTTCTGTAGTTCTGTAGTTCTAGAAAATATTGGTGAGAAGATTATCTTTGTGTTGAGAATTCCGAGCAAGCGATGAAAATTATTATTTCTAATACAGTAATCTTGAACGGTGGTGATGCCGCCATCCTAGATAGCATTATTAAAATACTTCAGTCTGCTTTTGGTACGGAGACGGAGTTTGTCGTTTACGATGAGCAACCCGAAACTGCTAGTAGATATTACCCCGAACTAAATCTACGCCAGCTGATCTATTTGCAAAGCGTCAATTCGATCAGAATTAGATATATTGGACGAATTATTAAATTGCTGGCTCAATGGCGACTCAAAATCGCAGCCTGGTGCTTAAACCGAGATCTTTTGGCGATCGCCAAATTATTGACAGGCAACACAGAATATACAAGTTTATTGGACTATAAAACTGCCGATTTGATTGTGACTACGGGCGGCACTTATTTAGTTGAGAACTATGGCTTGAAACCCAGGTTTTTCGATTTCCAGCTAGCTTTAATGCTTCGTAAGCCACTAATATTTTTTACTCAATCTCTAGGACCTTTTGAACAACCAAAAAATCGTTTTACTTTAGCTCAAGTTTTCGCGCAGTCGCCGCTGATTCTGTTGCGCGATCGCCGTTCTCTAGAGCATATTAAAGAACTTTTAGCCACTCCAGATAAAGCAGTGGTAGTCGCCGATGCTGCCTTCGCTCTGGCTGACTCTGAGGCTTTAGCGGCAGCTAAAAACAAGCAGGGAGAGCTAACACCAGCCAAAATTGCCATTTCCGTCAGAGATTGGCAGTATTTTAAAACTATCGCTCCAGATTTGGGGATTAAAAACTATATTCAATCTTTAGTCGCTTTAACAACACATTTGGTTGAAAAATATCAGGCTGATATCACCTATATTTCTTCTTGCCAAGGAATCAAAGAATACTGGAAAGATGACTCCCAGTTTGCCCAGAAGATAGTTGAGCAATTACCCGCCCAAATCAACGATCACGTGACAGTTAATTGCGACTTTAATCCTCCAGAAGCTATTGCTCAAATAATTAGCGGCTACGACCTAGTTATTGCGACCAGGCTACATATGGCAATTTTGTCTTTGGGGGCGGGAGTTCCCGTATTTCCTATTGCCTACGAGTTTAAAACTCAAGAGCTGTTCGCCAAATTAGGATTGGAGCAATGGACAGTAGATATTGAAACTATTGAACCGACTTTGTTAATCGAGCAAGTTGATGGTTATATTACCGCTTTGCCACAAAATCGCCAGCAGCTATTCACGGGTATTGAGCAAGAACGAGCTAGTGCCTGGAAATCTAGTGATTTAGTACAGCAGGCTTATAGACAGTGGCAAGAAGATCAATAAATTAGACAATCCCTAGCCCCAGACTGTTTTAGCTCATGACCTTTAAGTAGATAGTTGAGAAGATGCGAATTGCTTTTTTTGTCGATCAGTTTCCCAGTTTATCGGAGACTTTTATTTTAAATCAGATTACTGGACTGATTGATCGTGGTCATGAGGTAGATATTTATTGCGATCGCCCTGGCAACCGAACCAAAATGCATCCCGAAGTCGAGCAGTATCAGCTTTTAGACTGCACCTACTGTACGCCAATTCCGCGTAACCTTCTCTGGCTCTGGAGTAAGGGTATGGGGCTACTGGCAATTAACTTGCTTCGTGATCCGCGAACTATTTTGAGAACACTTAATTTCTGGCGCTTTAATCCGCAAAAATATGGCGAACCAGGAGAATTTTTTAAACCACTCTATCTGACTTTGCCCTGTTTAGAGCGATCGCCCTATGATATTATTCACTGCCACTATGGTCGTAATGGTCTTAAAGCCTCTTTGTTAAAAGATTTGGGCGTAATTACAGGCAAAATAGTAGTTGTGTTTCACGGCAACGATATTTCTCGCTATCTCAAGCTCCACGGCGATGATGTTTACCATTACCTATTTCAGCGAGCTGATTTACTCCTGCCCATCAGCCAGCATTGGCGAGATAAGCTGATCGATCTTGGTTGTGAACCCAGCAAAATAATGGTGCATCACATGGGTATTGACTGTAATAAGTTCGTTCCCAGTCCTAAAACAACTGAGCAAACTACCCCTTTGATCCTGAGTGTGGCACGACTAGTAGAAAAGAAAGGCTTAACCTACGGAATTGCCGCAGTAGCCCAATTATCCGAGCAGTTTACTAAGCTAAAATACTTGATTGTGGGAGACGGTGTATTGCGATCGCAGTTAGAGTCCCAGATCACCACAGAACAGATTGAGCTGTTGGGTTGGCGCGAACAGGCAGAACTTCAGCATATTATTGCCCAAGCGGATATTCTGCTTGCTCCCAGCGTTACCAGCAGCAACGGTGACTGCGAAGGTATTCCTGTTTCTTTGATGGAAGCCATGGCGCAATCAATTCCTGTAGTCAGCACCTATCACAGCGGTATTGCCGAGCTAGTCGAGGATGGCGTAGCGGGATATCTAGTTCCAGAGAGAGATACTGTTGCTTTGAGCCACAAGTTGCAGCACTTGCTGGCAGATCCCCAACTGAGGCAGCAAATGGGTCAGGCGGGAAGACAAAGAGTGCTTCAGCATTACAACATTGATCAATTGTGCGATCGCCTAGTAGGAATTTACCAAGAAACTGTGGCTCAATCTGACTAGGTTAGACAATACACTGACAGAGGCAATCTTAAACAATATCACTGTAGTATTGTACTTTAGACCAACGATAAAAAATTTTATTCATCTCCTGAAATCTGACAAATCCTATGTACGTAGTCGGCTATCCCAAATCAGGCAACACCTGGCTCTGCTTTCTTTTAGCTTATTGCCTCAATGCAGAATACGATGATGTCGATGCCCCTGGAGTTCATCCCAAAAATGAATATCAGCGTCGCTACGTCAAGGGAGGGTTAGATCATCCCAGCTATCAGGATCGGGTGGGACAAATTCTCAAAACTCACTGTCAGGGAGGAGAGTTACTCCAGTCTTCTGAGCCTTTGCTCTATTTGATCCGTGATGGTCGAGACGTGATGGTTTCTTATTACTTTTTCCATCGCGCTTATTTTAATCCTCGTAATTTTTCCTTTGCCAAAAGATATCTGGTAAAAACTCGTAATTTGGTACGTCAAATTAAAGCTCCTGATAGTCAGACAGATTTTTCTCTTTTTTTGCGACAGCACACTGATGAATGGGTATCTCACGTGACTACTTGGCTAGAGCGTCATCCCGCTGCCATAGTTCGCTACGAAAACCTCAAAGCAATTCCCGAGGAAACTCTCAACCGCGTATTTGCTGAATTGGGAGTTGAAGTTACCCCCGCCACAATTCAACAGGCATTAGAGATTTTTGATTTCAAACAGTTGGCTCAAAGAAAAGAAGGGGAAGAAGACCGTAGCTCATTTTTCCGTAAGGGTATTGTGGGAGATTGGCAAAATCATTTTTCGGCTGCGGATCTAGAGTTTTTTCAGTCCAAGGCGGCTCCGATCATGCAGCAGGTAGGCTACAGGCTTTAATCTCCTGCTCTCCAGTCCCCCCAAAAAGACCCTAATTACCAACTTTCTAACAAGCAAACATGATATCTTGCGAAGAATACTTTCTATGGCTTGCTCAGAGCAAAAATAGTGAACCAGTTAGTCAGTGTCGTTATTCCCACCTATAATCGAGCCGATTTACTCCGTCGGGCGATCGCTTCTATTGTCGCTCAATCTTATCGTCATTGGGAAGTAATTATTGTCGATGATGCCTCTCAAGAAGATATTGCCCAGGTGGTTGAGCAGATAAATGATAGTCGGCTGCGGTATATACGCCATGCAAGTAATTTGGGTGGTTCGGAGGCAAGAAATACGGGGATTAGCCACGCGCAAGGAGAATTTGTCGCTTTTCTCGATTCTGATGATGTTTGGCTACCCCACAAGCTAGAAAGTCAGTTAGCAGCTCTAGAATCGCTTGAGTCTGAAGAGAATTTTGTTTGCTACAGTCAGTTTCGCTCAAGTCCCCAAGTATTTTATGCTCAATCAGTTTTTCCTAGGCGAGGTAAACAAACCTCAGAAGCTGTTGCCGACTATCTCTGGACAGGGGGGGGAGAAATGTTAACCAGCACGCTTTTAATCTCTCGTAGTTTGGCTCATCGAACCCGATTCCAACCTGGACTAGTCAAACATCAGGATCTAGACTTTGTGCTGCGACTCGAACAGCAGGGCGCGCAGTTTCTCTATGTGCCGCAGATTTTAGCCATCTGGCATAATGAGTCGAGGAGCGATCGCATTTCTCGTAATCGCGACTATCAACTATCCTTAAACTGGATCGAAACCTATCGCCAACAAATATCAGAGCGTGCAATTCAGGGGTTTATGCTCAAGGAAATAGTTCCTAAAATGCTGCTGAATGAGCAGGACAAACCAGAGGCGATTAGAATGCTGCTGGTTGGCGGTTGCGATCGTCTTGTCCCCTTGCCTCGATTTTTATTCTTAATTGCTAGACAGGCTCTACCACGTAAATTTCAGCTATGGTTAAAAGCTTTATTTCAGCAAGTCAAACTAATGACAAAGACTTAATCTGGCTGTCGGCTATTAGCTATTGGCTTTTTTATATTCCATTACAAACTATCTAGATGCAGGCAAATTCATTTAAAAACAATATTATCAACGTTGCCACGAACCGTAATGATAAGGCAATTTACTTATTTTTAGGTTTGGCGCTCTGGTTTGTCAGCCCTATTCTCGGCATTTTTTTACTACTCTTTTTTATCCATCTAAATCGTCAAGAACACAGCAAATTAAATCTGGCGATCTTGTTAACAGTAATTCTTACGGTCACGGTCTTCGTCTCTTCCGTAGTTATTCGTGGGGATTTGGCGGTTTACGTTAGCAATTATGAACTGTTAGGCACAAAAACACCCTGGGAAATTTCGGGAGGGGGCGGCTATGAGTTTGTGTTGTGGCTATTTAGCTACCCGATTTACAAGCTTTCTGGTGGCTCTAGATACGCCTTTGTTTTCTTTTGGTCTTTGGCGATTAACCTAGTAACTTTTCTGGTAATTATTAAAGGTTTTTCGCCCCAAAAATATGGATTGCTAGCATTGTTTATTGTTACCACGCCTAACTTTATTGGCTATCAGGCATTTCTCCTCCGACAATATATTGCTACCGTCATTTTTTTAGTAGCAATTCTTTGTACTAATCGTCAGATTGTGATGTGGGCATTATACGCTCTGAGTTTATTTACTCATATTGGCAATTTGCTATATCTGCCTGTACTGCTGCTCTACAAAAGAGTGAAAATTTTAGAGTCTAAGATAACGATGTTCGTCACCGTCATTTTTGGCTTAACTGCTGCTTTGAGCGTGTCTATTTTCTTTGATATAGCTTCCTTTTTAGCTCAGTTTTTACCCTCCACCTATGCCAGGATTATCCTGCTCAAGACCTATCGCTACGGTAGAGAGCAGACTGCTTCTCAAGACTTGGGAATTGCCTTTGTCGAGCAGTTTATTCTCTTTCTGATTATTATCTTCTTACTCAATAGTAAAGGAGTTAAAAGTACCCAAGAGCGCATCCTCAAGTTTATCTATCCCATTTTTCTAGCAATCATGTTTATGGGTAAGGATATTTTCTTATTTTCTAATCGATTTGCCTTTATTTTCTTTCCTTTTGGCGGGCTATTTTATTACTTTATAATTGAGCATAAATTAAAGATATTTAGAAAAGAGCTGATCTCCTTCTTGTTACTAGGAAAAATTCTCTACTTTATCTATTTTATGAACACCATGAACAACGGTAATACTGTTCTGAGCTTCATGAACAGCAATACTTTACGAGCCAATGTCTTTGACTATATAGAAATCGTCTACGATGGCTTTACCGAAGATGTGAAAATCGATAAGTTACCAGGCAGAATTATTATTTGACGGATAACTAGCATAATTTTCGCTACATCTCGCAGTTTAGGCAAACAGGATTGGACGTACTTATAACCGTACATACAGATGATGAAAGTTTTGATTTTAAGCGCGAGAGATCTTCGCGGCGGCGCTGCTCGTGCTGCCTATCGGCTGCATCAAGGCTTGTTAGCTGCTAATGTTGATTCGCAAATGTTGGTGCAGAATAAACTGAGCGACTGCCACACGGTTATTGCCCCCAAAAGCAAAATAGAACGGGGACTAGCAGCGATGAAACCAGCGTTGGATCAACTACCCCTCAGTTTGTATCGTCGTCGCGATCCCTCCATTAACATCTATTCTTCTCAGTGGTTGCCCCATAAAATTATCGCTCAGATTGAGCAGGTTAATCCTGACGTGATTAACCTGCACTGGATTAACGGCGGCTTTGTCCCCATTGAAGCCTTAAAAAAAATTAAGCAGCCCCTAGTTTGGACTCTTCATGACATGTGGGCTTTTACTGGCGGATGCCACTATAACGGTACATGCGATCGCTATCAGCAAGCCTGTGGCTCTTGTCCTCAATTGGGCAGCGATCGCCAGAAGGATTTATCCCGCTGGATCTGGCAACGCAAAGCCAAAGCCTGGCAAGACTTAAACCTAACGGTGGTGACACCGAGTAAGTGGCTAGCAGACTGCGCCAGAAGCAGCTCGCTTTTTCGAGAAGTGCCGATTGAGGTAATTGGCAATGGAATCGAGCCGCAAATTTATCAATCCCACGCTCCTCAGACTGCCCGGCAGATCCTCAATCTACCCCAAGATAAAAAGATTATTCTCTTTGGCGCTCTCAACAGTACTCAAGATCGTCGTAAAGGATTTAACCTGCTGCTGGCGGCTCTCAAGAGCCTCAAATCTGCCTCAATAGCCGATCAAATTGAGCTAGTCATCTTTGGAGCCTCTGCTCCTTCCCAACCAGCTGATTTTGGCTTTAGAACACACTATATGGGACAGTTGAGCGACGATGTTACCTTATCCCTGCTTTACGCTGCCGCCGATGTTTTTGTTGCCCCTTCCGTCCAGGACAATCTGCCCAATACAGTATTAGAAGCAATGTTTTGCGGCACTCCTAGCGCGGCGTTCAATATCGGCGGCATGCCCGATTTGATCCAGCATCAGCACAACGGCTATCTTGCCCAGCCTGGAAACACAGAGGATTTAGCCAGGGGAATTGCCTGGATCTTGGCGGAGGAGGCGAGACATACACAGCTCAGAATCCGTAGCAGAGACAAAGCCACCAAAAATTTCAGTCTCGAACAACAAACTCAAGCATACTTACGAGTTTTTGCTAGTTCGTGTAGTAAGCTAGCACCATAAAATGCATACAAACTCAAACTTTTTGAAAATGGCTAATGATAAGTAGTATTTCCGTAGATATAGTCACGATCGCCGCTAAAATCGACGATGCTCTGTTTACTACTTTAAATAACGTCAGTCAACAGCATTCTGCCCAGATCAATCACATTGTCATCTACCGAGATGCTAACTCCACCGAACTAGAACAACTACAAAACTACAGTCACAACCATTGCCTCTCCTATTATCCTCAATCAGGTTCGGGCATTGCGGCTGCTTTCAATGAAGGCATCAAGCACAGTCAGGGAGAGATTATTTTGTTTCTCAATTCGGGAGACTCCCTTGTTACTCAAGATGTAGTGGTCAGAGCCGTCGATTCCTACGATCAAGAACAGTGGCTATGGGGGACGGGAGAAACTATTTCGGTCAGCCGTCATAAATATCTTAAAAGACACTGTAAACCGCCTCTCACCTGGCACGAAGCCCTATTTTGGTACGGCAACCCAGTTTGTCATCAATCAACTTTTTACACCCGTCGGTTAGTTGAGCAAATTGGAGCCTACCGCGAAGATTTATCTATGGGCATGGACTATGAATACAACATTAGAGCCAATTTAGTTACCGAACCCTTTTTATTGCGTTTTCCTGTTGCCTATTACGATACCACTGGAGTATCTTCTATTAGAGTATTTCAGCAATTTAGCAATCATCGCCGTATACGCGATCGCTATTTTAGACTATCTTGGTTTAAGCGGTTAAAAGTAGATACCTACTGTTTACTCAAATCTTGCTATCGACTGGCAATGATTCCCGCCAAATTACTACTGTAATTACTATTGTAAGCGTCAGATTAGGCGGTAAAAGCCAATAGCTAATTTATCCACACAACTGGCTCAATGTTACTTGGTCGATTTATCAGCGAATTAATAGTCAATAAGAGCAGTTAGATCGAGCAGAATAACCAACTTAAAATCAAAAATTTGCTTAATTTAGGCTGTTTATCCTGTTTTTGGCGACAAATTTACTTCCTGATGATATTAATATAACTACCCTAGACCAAAATCAACATGAGTGTGAGCAAAAACCCATCTGTTTCCATCATAATTCCGACTTATAACGAGATTGACAACATAGAAGCAGTTGTAAATAAGTTTTTAGCCTCTAAATATCCCCATTTATTAGAGATCATTATTGTGGATGGAGCAAGTACAGATGGAACGTCAGATAAGGTCAGACATTTATCCCAAATCTATCCCAAAATTAAGCTCCTAGAAAACCCTCGACGAATTCAATCAGCCGCCCTGAACATTGCGCTTGAAGCTTGTGAAGGCGATATTTTTTTGCGGGCAGATGCTCACTGCAATTATGCCCCAGACTATGTTGAGCAATGTGTTATGGCGTTGCAAAAATCCCAGGCAGCTAACGTCGGTGGGGCGCAACGTTTTGTGGCTGCCAATACTTTTCAGGCAGGGGTGTCCCTAGCTTCTCGCAGTCTTTTAGGCAGTGGTGGCGCAAAATATCGCAATCCTAATTACGATGGCTATGCCGAAACCGTTTTTCTGGGCTGTTTCTGGCGTCGGAGTTTGGCAGAGGTTGGCGGCTATGAAGTCACTCGCAAGGAAGATTCTGAGCTGAACTTTCGCCTGCTTGAGGCTTATGGAGAACAGGCTATTTACATCAGTTCTCAAATCAAAGTCTGGTACTTTCCCCGTCGTAACTGGCGAGGACTGTGGCGACAGTACGTTAAGTATGGTCGGGGTAGCTGTATCATGTCCGCTAGATATGCCGACACTCTCCCCCTAAGAAACAAAATCCCCTTTTTTGGCATAATGGTGCTGACCACAGCCCTAATTGCCGACTTAGCCTTCTTTCACGGCGCGCTGCACACGATTCCTGCAATTATTTTGGGTATTTGCCTAATCGCTCTAGAAGCTCTGCGCGTGACCACAAAATACCATGCTGGCTTTCGGGACAAATTTTGGTATAGTTCCCAGCAACCCATACCCAATTTTGTGAGTCGCTGGTTCTGGTGTACTATTGCGATCGCCACCATGCCGATCGCCCATTTTGTCGGTTTTGGCTACCAGCTTTATCTGCGAAAAGTTTTGGGTAATAAAGATAACTGCTTTTTTGAGTCGAGAAGCAGTATACCACAACACAATTCTCGGACTAAAGAGAAAATAAAGGCATAAAGTTTGGTTAAATAATCTAAGTTACCGTTTTAGCGATTTTGTTTAAAGAAAGAGTCCTTTGACCCTAAAATCTTAATAGTTGGGAGTATATATATGAAAGTTATCATTCTGGGAGGAGACGGTTTTTGTGGCTGGCCTACCTCACTACACCTATCGAATCTCGGCTTTGAGGTCATTATCGTTGATAATTTGTCGAGGCGAAATATCGACAATGAATTAGAAGTTAGCTCATTGACTCCTATCGCACCTATTGGACAAAGATTGTCTACCTGGAAAGAACTAACAGGCAGATCAATTAAATTTTATAATATCGACATTGCTGGCGAATACGATCGCTTACTGGGTCTAATTACTACAGAGAAACCCGAGGCAATCGTCCATTTCGCTGAACAGCGAGCGGCTCCCTATTCTATGAAGTCGTCTAAGCACAAGCGGTATACGGTAAACAACAACCTCAACGCCACCAATAATTTACTTTGTGCCATTGTTGAATCTGGTTTAGATATTCACCTGGTTCACCTCGGCACCATGGGAGTCTATGGCTATGGTACTGCGGGTATGAAGATTCCCGAAGGCTATTTAGATGTCGAAGTTGTCACCGATACAGGCGATCGCATTCAGCAGGAAATTCTTTATCCCGCCAATCCTGGTAGCGTCTACCATATGACCAAAACTCAGGATCAGCTATTTTTCTACTACTACAACAAAAACGACGGTATCCGCGTTACCGACTTGCATCAGGGCATTGTTTGGGGAACCAATACTCCCGAAACTCTAATGGATGAAAAATTAGTCAACCGCTTCGACTATGATGGCGACTATGGTACCGTACTCAACCGCTTCTTGATGCAGGCTGCCATTGGCTATCCTCTAACGGTACACGGTACTGGAGGTCAAACCAGAGCCTTTATTCATATCAAAGATACAGTACGCTGCGTACAGCTGGCGATCGAAAACCCACCTCCTAAGGGAGAACGGGTTAGAATCCTCAATCAGATGACCGAAACTCATCGTGTAATCGACCTGGCGAAGATGATTTCTAGTATGACTGGGGGAGAAATTGCCTATCTGGAAAATCCCCGTAACGAAGCAGTTGAAAATGAACTGTTTGTCAAAAATCAGCGTTTTATCGATTTGGGACTAGAACCTACTACTTTGAGTCAGGGATTGCTGAAGGAAGTCACGGAGGTAGCCGAAAAATATGCTCACCGTTGTGATAAGAGCAAAATCCCCTGTACTTCTTTATGGATTAAAAAGAAAGAAGCCGTACCTGAAAATAATGGCTTAGAACCTGCTGAGACGACTAAGGTTTAGTCTATATATGACGATCTAGCTAGTTAGTACTGATTTAAATGGGCATTATTGCCCATTTTTTTTATCCATAGTTAAAGGCGAAAGATTTTTTCTTGCCGATTTAGTGAAGTCAAGCATCTATCAGGGTCGTGATACATGTCTCCAAAAATTTAGCCAACTGCTACAGATTGATCTATGTAATTGTTCACTATATCTCTCAGTTCTTTCGCCTTAAAAGGTTTAGTCAAGTATCGATCAGTACCAGCAAAGTGTCCTCTTGCCCGATCAACCAAGCCATCTCGCGCCGTCACCATAATAATGGGTAAGTCGGCAAATTTTGGCATTTTGCGTACCATCTGACAGAATTCTAGCCCATCTACGTCTGGCATAGTTAAGTCGAGCAGCATCAGACTGACCGTCTGACGATCGAGTATTTCCAAAGCTTTATTAGCCCGATCGCAACATATTACCTGATACGTATCCTCTAGCGATCGCCTAATCATAGCTTGAATGATCGGGCTGTCATCTACAGATAAAACTAGAGGCAGATTGTGATCTATTTCTGTAGCGGTGCGGAAATTTACCCAGCCACGCTCAACCCAACTAGCGTAGGTCTTTGCCACTTTTAGCGGATCTTTATCCATTTTGGCGGCAATATCTAAGAGACTTTGATTGCCATCGACCGAACTTAGTAAATGTTGGCGAACTTGTGGCTCGCTTATTTTATCTGGCTGTTTGGTCGCGATATAGGGGACTGCATCTATTTGCGGAATCTGAGGCAATAAATCAGCCCATTTTTGTTGACGTCGCCTAATTTTCTGTTTCAGCTGCGACCAAGACAAACCATTCCTTTCTCCGCCCGTAAACAAGTCAAAATTGCCAATTTCCTGCTCTTTAATTACCACGGCAAACAAATTAAAAACTTCCAGAATTAAAGTAGCTCGCTTCAGAATAAAGGTTTGTAGATCTTCCTCTGTAAAGACTTTTATTTTTAGCGCCAGATCGATATATTCTTGATATGAATTTACATTATTGATTCTTTGCTTGACTACCAAGATTGCGGCGTTAATAAGACCAGGATTCACTTTATTTCCCAATGATTGGCATAGCTGCTCACTAGTGGGAATTTCCTCATCAGCAAAAACAAAGTTGCCCTCTCGCAGAATTAAGCTAGCTTTTCTTACTTTTTTACCGCCGTTTATATGTGCAGTTAAGTTAAGAATTCCAGTATATTTTTTGTGTAATAAAGATTCAACCAAAACAATTAGTTGACCAGGCTTACTTGTGCTTAACAGCATATAAATAATTTAAAATAATTGCATTCAAATATATGAATATTTTAGCTACTTATTGAAAACGAACAAGCTTAGGCTTGTTAGTATCTTTTTTGACTACTATGATCGTGAAAAATACTTAAATAGAGCCTAGAATGTATAAATTGCAACTGAAATCCCAGACCCAAACTGATGTGCCAGCAGGGAATAATTGATGCATAGTTAGCATTCCAGCTGCAAAAACCCGCATACGCAATCTCAGCGATGTATATTATACTACATGAGATTCGGACGAGCGCACGCAGACAAAATTAGCTAGGTTGCTGATAAATTTACAGGAGATTTATCTCAAATTTACAATTGATAAATTATTACCTCCTGCTCAGAGCAAGTTTTTTCGAGCTTAGGTTGGTGCTTATCCGACCCAGGCATCATCTGATAAATTGATCAATAGTTTGACAATTTAGCATCACCAAACAGTTTTATGTCTCGGCAACAAGTTTTAGTAACGGGCGCAACGGGTAAAACAGGGTCAATTGTTTATCAAAAGCTGAAGCAAGATTCCCAATTTGCAGTAAAAGGTTTGGCGCGATCGCCTGACAAAGCTCAGGCAATGTATGGTTCGACAGAAGATCTTTATTTTGGTGACATCACAGATAAAGAGAGTATACAAGAGGCTTTCGAGGGCTGTGAAAAACTAGTAATTTTGACTAGTGCTTCCCCGCAGATGGTCGCTCCACCGAAATCTGGAGAGCGACCCCAGTTTGCCTATCCAACCCAGGAAACACCAGAATTAGTAGATTTCCTAGGACAAAAGAATCAAATAGATTTGGCGATCGCCGCAGGTATACAGCACATCGTGTTAGTTGGTTCAATGGGAGGAACCAATGAGAATCATCCCTTAAACCTGATGGGAAACGGCAAGATCTTGATCTGGAAGCGTCAGGCAGAACAATATTTGGTCAATTCTGGCATCAGCTACACTATTATTCGCGCAGGAGGGCTATTAGACCAGCCAGGAGGAGTCAGGAAGCTACTAGTGGGAGATAACGATGAATTCCTGCTAAATCCGCCTGAGGGAGTCAAAACGTCAATTCCCAGAACAGATGTCGCCGAAACGGTAGTGCAGGCGCTACAGGAATCAGCAGCGATCAATAAAGCCTTTGATCTGATTTCTTACTTAGAAGAAGATTCTCAAGGTTCAGTAACCAAAGATTTTGGGGCGCTATTTGCACAAACCACCGCAGCTAATTTTTGAGCTAGCTGAACCTCCACTGTCCGACATTCTAATGTCCGACTTGCCAGCCAAAACACAACTTGAGCGGGAGTTAAAATAATCATAGCGTTACCAACGGTAGCCAAAAAACTGTCAAAATATGGGGTATTAGCCACAATGCTTCAATAATATGACTGAGACTGACAAACTTAACTCCTTGCCTGAACCTCCTGGCGACCAGGGATTGCCTTTTATTGGAGAAGCCATATCGTTTTTTAGCGATCCTGACTTTAACCGCAAAAAGATAGCCAAGTATGGCAGGGTGTATAAAACTAATCTCTTTGGGACACCTACCGTCATGATGGTTGGTGCAGCCGCCAACACCTTTTTGTTCCGTAACGAGAATGAATATGTGGTGTCGATGTGGCCCAAAAGTACCAGCATGCTGCTGGGTTCAGAATCTCTGGCAGTCAGAAATGGTAGTTTTCATACTTCGCGTCGTAAGCTGCTCTATCAAGCATTTCAACCGAGAGCCTTAGCTAGCTATATTCCGACCATGGAACAAATTACCAATACCTATCTCGCAAAATGGGTAAAAATGGCGGAATTAACCTGGTATCCCGAACTGCGAGACTACACTTTTGATATTGCCAGCAACTTATTTGTCAGCACGGATGGCGGTTCTCAAACTCCCCTAGGGCATCACTTTGAGGATTGGTGCGCGGGACTATTTACCCTCCCTATTTCCCTTCCCTGGACTAAATTTGGTAAAGCCTTAACTGCTAGAAAAAAGCTGCTAGAAAATATAGAGCAGATTATCCTCAAACGCCAGCAGGCGTCAGATCCTGGAGAAGATGCATTGGGTTTACTGATCAAAGCTGAAGATGAAGACGGCAACAGCCTGACTTTAGCAGAATTAAAAGATCAGATCTTGCTGCTGCTATTTGCAGGACACGAAACCCTGACGAGTGCGATCGCCTCATTTTGTTTGCTGACGGCGCAGCATCCCGAAGTTATGGCACGTTTAAAGGCAGAGCAAAAACAGCTAAATATCTTGGGGACTCCTACTCTAGAAGACTTGAAGGCAATGACCTACCTCGACTGGGTTTTAAAAGAGGTACTGCGCTTAGTTCCACCTGTGGGTGGGGGCTTCCGTAAAACAATTGCGACCTTTGAATTTGGCGGCTATCGGATTCCTCAAGGTTGGAATATTCAGTATCAGATTGCCCAAACTCATCAGGATGAGTCTCTTTATCCAGCCAGCGATCGCTTTGATCCAGAGCGATTTGACCCGAATAATTCTGACAGCCGACAGGCTAGCTTTGGCTATATTCCTTTTGGTGGTGGCTTGAGAGAGTGCCTGGGTAAAGAATTTGCGCGGCTAGAAATGCGTTTATTTGCCTCAAAACTACTGAAGGACTATCAGTGGGAATTACTCCCTAATCAAAACCTCGATTTTGTGACCGTTCCTTCTCCTCATCCCCGCGATGGTTTAAAAATTAAGTTTGAGAAATCAACGCCATCTGATTAGGCTTGTTTTTGGCGTTTTGAGCCAGCAGCTAGTTCGGATTAGACGTATTCTAAATAAATGAAGCAAAAATTACAGCAGGGTCAGATAGTTGAATTAGAGATTACCGATCTCAGCACTAGTGGTGATGGAGTAGGCAGGTATGAAGGGCAGGTTGTTTTTGTTCCTGACACCGTAACGGGCGATCGCCTACAGGCAAAAATAGTCCAGTCCAAAGCCAAATTTGCCAAAGGCAGAGTTTTAAAACTGCGGGATGCCTCTGCTGATCGAATTCGTCCCAGCTGTATTGTGGCGGATAAATGTGGTGGGTGTCAGTGGCAGCATGTTCAGATTGACTACCAGCGTCAGGCAAAGCAACAGCAGATTACCCAGGCTTTTCAGCGCATCGGCGGTTTTGGCGAGCTTGAGGTCAAGCCGATTCTATCTACCGACCGCGCTCTCAACTACCGCAATAAGTCTACCTATCCTTTGGGGCGATCGCAAACAGGTAAGGTTCAGGCAGGCTATTATCGTCAGGGTAGTCACAAACTAATCAATCTCAATCAGTGTCCTGTCCAGGATGAACGTTTACATCCACTGCTGCGGGAGGTTAAACAAGATATTCAGGCAAGAGGCTGGTCAATTTATAATGAAACCACCCATCAGGGTAAGCTGAGACACTTATCTCTGCGGATCGGTCAAAATACGGGAGAAATCCTGCTGACTTTGGTTACGACCGATCCCCAGCTAGCAGAGATAGAAGCACAGGCACAGCTATGGATGGAAAGATACCCCGAATTGGTAGGAGTCTGTCTTAATCTTAATCGCGATCGCACTAACGCTATTTTGGGTCAGACGACCTACACTATTTTGGGCAAGCCTTATCTACGGGAAATGTTTGCTGGAGTTGAACTGCATATTGCTGCTGATACCTTTTTTCAAGTCAATACTAGTGCGGCTGAATTGCTACTAGAGTCTATCCTCCAGCAGCTTGCGCTCACGGGTTCAGAAACAGTAGTTGATGCCTATTGCGGTGTCGGGACTTTTACCTTGCCCATCGCCAAGCAGGTCAAACAGGCGATCGGGATTGAATTAAGCACTACTTCGATCGAGCAGGCAAATGCCAATGCAGCTCTCAATCAGATTTCTAACGTTACCTTTTATGCAGGAAAAGTGAGAGACTGGCTGCCAGAAATAACAGCTAATCCTGATCTGCTGCTGCTCGATCCTCCCCGTAAAGGCTGCGATCAGCAGGTTATTGATGCAATTCTCAGGCTTCAACCAACTCGCATTGCCTACATTAGCTGTAAGCCAGCCACCATAGCGCGAGATATAAGGCTTTTGTGCGATTCAGGAAAATATCGCTTAGGAGTGGTTCAGCCAGCCGATTTTTTTCCGCAAACAACTCATGTTGAGTGCTGTGCCTTACTATACAGGCGATGAGAGAAAACTAGCTACTTATTATGGCGATAAAATTTAGTATAATAGTAGCCGTATAGAGAAATAACTTTTATCACCCCCCAAATAAACACTATGGTTTTAGCTGTTGAATCCGCCGTTAAATTTACCAGCATACGACCAAGATGAGATGGTTCTCATAACCAGTCTTAGCTATGAATCAAACGAGTATGGATAGGATAAGAGCCAATTTTTTTAATCTTTAGCGAATAACCTGCCCGCTCATCATCTAAACTAACCATCAATCTAGTTAACTTAACTTTTAACGCAGCATAAATCTTAGAGTTTAAATAAGAGGTATATATTAAGTGATTGCCATCCCTATTCCTTGGAATAGAAGTAAGTGGAGTACCATGAGCTTCACTTCAACACTCTATCTTTGTCCTGTCTTAGATTTACTATTGGTCAACGTACCTCCCGAATGGCAGGCAGAAGTAAGATTAGGTTTACAAGAAGCTTTAGTCAATGCCGCCAAGCATGGCAACAAGCTCGATCCAAATAAAACTATTATCGTTACTTTTTCTGCTACGAGCAGCGAGTATTCCTGGGTAATAATCGATCAAGGGAATGGTTTTACGGAGCAATGCCGATGTCTCAACCATCAAACTTCTCCAGTACAGATGTTGCCCGTAGATGAAGCAGAGAACGGTCGAGGTCTATCTATTCTGCATGAAGTATTTGATGATGTTCACTGGAATCGAGATGGTACGAGGCTTACCCTGTCCAAAGCAATAGCTCGTACTAAGGAAAAACAGCCCGCAATTTACTGAGAAGCAATCTTGCTCCGAGCGATGAATAGTGGATAAAGTTTGCTATACTAGTTGAGCGTTATACGCGGCGACATAGCCAAGTGGTAAGGCCGTGGATTGCAAATCCATTATCCCCCAGTTCGAATCTGGGTGTCGCCTTAAATCAGCAGCAGCTGAATCTAGCTAGATTTGGCATTAAACCAATAGCTTTCTTTCAGATAGAATCAGCTTAAGCCCATCAGAAAACCTTGGCTTAATGCAGATATATCAATCTATGCTAAACACAAACATGGTTGACCAGAGAACGGAGCTTAAGCCACGCGCTCTCTCTCGGCAACTAGCCGTTTAAGGTATTGTAAAATGCCTAGCCCGATCAAAACGGATGCCCCACAGATGAGCCAAAAATAGCCTGTGAATTCGGGGTGATCCAATGCCCAGCCTCCTAAAGGCGGACCTATAAAATAGCCGATTGCCCAACACTGAGAATTAATCGAAAGATAGACTCCTCGCAGCGATTCGGGGGCTAATTCAGCTACTAAACCAGATGCTACAGGAGTATATGTCACCATCCCCAAAGACATTATTGCCAGGGTTGCACCTGCCCAAACGAAGGTGTTATTTGCCATAGCGCCTGTTGCCCAAGCCAAGACAAAAGCCGTCCCCCAGACGATAAAAGAAAAGCTCAAGCCGACGATCCGACTGAAGCGATTAAGCAACCAAGCTGTCGGTAGCTGGATTACAGCGGCAAAAGCAATATGCCAAGTAAACAAGCCGCTGATTGTCCGTTCATCAAAGCCAACAGTGGCGTCTGCCAGCCCCACGAAGTTTTTCAAATATAACGGCATGGTGCTTTGTACCTGCGACAGATAGATCGTAAAAAGGATATTTACGGCAACAAAAACCATCAAGGCGCGATCGCGAAATGCCAAAGACCAACCGTTTACCTGCTTTGCCTGAGACTGAGGCTTAAATTCATAAGTTTCGGCGATCGCAAAATAAATTATGGCAAAGAAAACGCTGAAGGAAATGCCGTCAATCATGAACAAAGTTCGATAATTGCCCGAATTGGCAATCAAAGCCCCCCCTAAGACTACTCCCAAACTCAAGCCCAGGCTATCGGCTAGTCGCGTGACGGCAAAAGCCTCATTACGCTGTGAGGGGGTTGTTAAATCGATGATGGCAGCTTCGGTAGCAGGCCAATACATGCCAATACCAAAACCCATTAGTAAGTTGCCTAAAACTAGAGTCGAAAAGCCGTTAGCTAAAGATAAGGCTACGTCTGCCAGGACTGATATTGCAGCGGAGACCAGCAAGATTTTTCTGCGTCCCCAGCGAGGAGAATCTACTCCCTGCCCTCCCAAAAATCTGCCGACAACTCCAGAGATTGAGCCACTGCCCAAAGCGATACCCACCAAAGTGGAAGAGAGACCCACCTGGTTAACAAAAAAAATCGGGGCATAAAACAAAGTAAACCCCGTACCAATTTCTGATAACAGCCTTCCTGCTGCCAGAATCCAAATCTTGCGATCAAACTTCAATACCCCAGACATAAAATTATTTATCGTTTATTATTTATTCGCGATCGCATATCTTACGGTAGCCAGCCTCAAAAGCGCATTAAACAGCAAATTGATCGTAGTCATGCCTATAAGACCGCCGAGAAAATCGCCGAATCTTTAAAGATCTAAAACTTATAGTTACCAGGTGTTGTTAATTATGAAAAAACCGACCTTATCTTTACTGACCATAGCCGTTATTTTCGCTCCCCTTACCGCCCTAGCACAAAAAATACAGCGCCAAAACAAGCCTCCGACTCAAACCCATTCTCGCCCTAGCAATCGTGTTGAACCGCAGATCAATCATAACGCCTACGGTACGCCTTTAATTCCTGCTCAAGTATCAGGAGCTGGCGATCGCGCAAATACTCCCAAGGTAAGTAATTCGACTACTAGGTCAAAAGACAAAGTAAATAAATGACTTTGCCGCCAGACAGCGAGGCTGAAATTGTATAAAAGACCAGGTTACGAGATTTTAAAGATACAACTGTTTTTTTTACGTCTGATGTGAATTAAAGAAAAGACTTAGTGTCCTTTTCTGTCCTACAGAAGTTATCTCCAAATACAAGATCCATATTGGGGGAACTTTCCCCCTAATGGATCGCGGTATCCACGGGTGCAAAGCACCCAAGCGCATCGCGCGCTTGCCCGAAGGGCTGTGGAAACCCCAATCTCGCGCATAATTTAGATTGATCAGTAACATTAGTAATCATTATCTCAGATCTCGACCAGCCCAGATCGCTGGTTAAAATTTGCCATCGATAATTAAAACATTCAGAACTTTTTAGAGCTGGCGAGCAGCCATTTATCGTCAATAAGCTCTATTTTACTTGGCTTTCTCTCGTTTCTGGAATCAAACTATAAACGTTATGATTTATTTTAGTCAACGTCAACTATTGCCTTAAAACCCGTACCAGATCAGTAAATGTTTAATTCTATAGATTTAGCCCCATAGATAGATATTACTTGCGTCGGACAGAAGCAATGCTAGGTTATAAAGTATAAATGCTTAGAGCTAATAAACTGGATGGGAACAGCTGACTGAAGTTTTTTACCCTTGCTTGGTGAGGGCGATCAACAACCAAAACCTGAAAGTTGAGCCATTATAAGCAACAATCACAGCTAAAATATTTGATGTGGTATAACATAACCCTGATATTCAATATAAGAGGACTAATATGAGCGATATACAAGAACAAATACAAAAGGAAAGAGAAGCTGCCAGAGAAGTTTGCAGCACTGACGCGACTTCTGGAGAATGCGCTGCTGCTTGGGATACGGTAGAAGAATTATCTGCTGAAGCATCTCACCAAAAGCAAAACACTCCTGCTAAAAGCTCTCTAGAGAAATATTGTGATGAGAATCCTGATGCTCTAGAATGCCGCGTTTACGAAGACTAAACAGTAGCGTTATGGCGGCAAAAACTTAAGCCGTAAATTGAAATAACCTTCTACCTGAAAGGATGAGAGCAAATATGGGCTTTCATCCTTATTTTTAGCTTTATTTTTCAAACCATTGATGTGAAATATAATTCTGAACTTCGTAATTCACCCCGTCTTTAGTCACCTAACTCTGCAAAATTTAATTAAAATCACTTTAAAATGACTTATATTCAGCGTTGACTTTGAACGATTGTTCATGCACCCTTAAATAACGATCTTAGGCTGTTTGATTACCAAAACAGATAAGCAGACAAGTTAAATAGATAAAATTCTAGCAACACCGCAAACAATGGATATTTGGTTAAGACCTTTAGTATGGATGGACTATCGACTAGGAGTACTGCTAGCGGTAATTTTTCCCTTCGCTTTATTGATCTGGGCTTTATTTCAGAAACAGGAAGCCATGCAAAGATTGCTAATCATTTATTGGCGCGTTGCTAGTTTGCTCATGATTACGGTCTATCTTTTGATCCCAGATTGGACAATCGGCTTTTTCAGCGGCTTGGCGGCTCGTATTCTTATTGCGATTAGCCTTTGGTTTTGGGTCGATCTCAACGAAGAAATTCGCGACATACCCAAAAGCGCCCTTAAGCTCGTCTTTACCTCTTGGCGCTGGGCAATGACAGGTTACTGTGTCCTTGGTGCGATCGCCAAATCATTTTTTCTCCCCTGCGGCTTATCTAGCAGCACCGTAGAAAGTGCTTTTTGTCAGGTATGGCTCGAAGCGCCTGAAGCATACCGTAACTTCTTTCACAGCAAACCAGGAAACGAAGGATTTTTGGGCTTTATGGGTTCGGTTGGTTTAGTAATCTACGTTATCTATCTTGCCTATTTCGTCCTGATTCGTCTCGGCAAGCAAGGGCGATCGGCGTTGGAACAGTAGGTTTAGTTAACAGTTAACAGTCAACAGTCAACAGTCAAATTTTAGGCTTTTAGTGCAAAACAAGATTAAGCACCAAAAAATTATGCCCGATCCGATTGGTTTGCGTTTAGAACAATACACTATCCAGCGTAAGCAAGAAGTATTGATGGTTCATCTAGAAACTGCTTCAGGTGAGTCTGATACAGTAATGATCTATGCAGGATTCTCTAGCTCTTTAATGATGCCCACAGCTTTCGATCCTGACGTTCCTGTCATTGCTGCTGACTCCAACATTATTTCTGTTGATCGCCTGAAGAGTCCTTATAATCCCAGCGATCCGCAATACCTAGAATCGGAGCTGAGTTTGCCAGCCATGATTGATATTTTAGCAACCATGAATCTCTGATCTAAATCTCTAATCTAAATTCGCCTAAAACAAATCCGTCTAAAACAAGAGGTAACTAATTCTTGTCTGACTAAAGAACTGCGATCAAACACCGTTTAAACTGTCTTAACCCTACATTGACATTGGGCATTTATACTTATTGAGTCAAAGTATTTTCCCAAAATAGCAATTTATCGCTTAATTTAGTGGGTGACAATCAGAAAAATCAAGCGGAAACCAAATTTTAGTAGTACAATTTTTGCTAATTATAAAACAGTTTTTGTTAAGCAAAAATACTATATAAATTTGATTAATCTAAGTTTTAGGAGTGTGGGTGTGAGCAGTTTGACAAGAACTATGTTGGAGCGGAGTCAGTTACCAAAAACTCCTCTATTCGGCACCGACGGAATTCGGGGTAGAGCTGGAGATATCTTAAATGCCCCTTTTACACTACAGCTAGGTTATTGGGCAGGAAAAGTACTCGCCCAGACAGCAGACAGTCGAGGAGCAGTAGTCGTTGGGCAAGATTCTCGCAACTCTAGTGATATGCTAGCGGCCGCGATCGCCGCAGGTTTAACCTCAGCTGGGCTAGAAGTATGGAATTTGGGTCTATGTCCTACTCCCTGTGTCGCCAATATAGCTAGTGAAAGCGAAGCCATCGGCGGTATTATGATTTCGGCTAGTCACAACCCGCCTCCAGACAACGGGATTAAGTTTTTCGGCAGCAAGGGAACAAAGCTATCGGATTCTCTAACCCAAAGAATTGAGAGTCATCTACGTCATGATGATGTCCTACAGGAAGCTAATTTAGCCTGGGGCAAAGCTTATCAACGTCCTGGATTAGTCAAGCAGTATGTCCAGTCTCTCCAGACATCTCTGCCGCAAAATATTAGTTTTCAAGGGATGCGAATTGTCTTGGATTTAGCCTGGGGAGCATCGGTACAAGTTGCTCCTGCTATCTTTCAGCAGTTGGGGGCAGAAGTTATCAGTCTTCATCAGCAAGCTAACGGCGATCGCATTAATGTTAACTGTGGTTCAACTCATCTCGACTTGCTCAAGCAGGGAGTGAAAGACTACCATGCCGATTTGGGATTTGCCTTTGATGGGGATGCAGATCGAGTAATGGCGGTAGATAGTCAGGGGCGAGTGATCGATGGCGACTATATCCTCTATCTTTGGGGTGATCTACTGCGTCAGAGACAGCAGTTACCAGATAATCTAATTGTCGCGACGGTAATGGCTAATTTAGGCTTTGAACGAGCCTGGCAAGCCCAAGGCGGCAAGATGCAGCGGACAAAAGTAGGCGATCGCCATGTTCAGGCGGCAATGTGGCGTACTGGCGCAATGTTGGGAGGAGAACAGTCGGGACATATTCTCTGTCACCATCACGGTGTATCGGGAGATGGTATTCAAACCGCCCTGCATCTAACTTCTCTGGTCAAACAGTCTGAGACTTCTCTGAACGAATTAGTAGACAATAGCTTCCAAACTTATCCTCAAATTCTGCGCAATGTAGTTGTCGAAGATCGCGATCGCCGTAGCCAATGGCAAGAGTGCGAACCGTTACAGCAGGCGATCGCTCAGGCAGAAGCAGCTATGGGAGAACAAGGTCGAATCTTAGTTAGAGCATCGGGAACAGAGCCTTTGATCCGCGTCATGGTCGAAGCAGCTGACCGCCAGTTGACAAGTTACTGGACGGACAAGCTAGTGCGGGTAGTAGAACAAAATCTTGCAGCTTAACATAGGGGCGTAGGCTATACTCCCTCTTTACCCTAGGTTATTAAGATTTAATCTTATCCGTCTGATGTGGATTAAATAAAAGACGGAATGCTCTTTTCTGTCGTACAAAATTTATCTTCAAATACAAAGATCCATATTGGGGGAACTTTCCCCCTAATGGGTCGCGGTTATCCGAAGGTGTACCACAAGGGCATAACATATCCTTTAGGAATCCTTTAGGATACCCCTCCGTAAAAGAGTTGCACTTTTCGGCTTGATAAGATTTGACACTTAAAACGGATTATTGAATCTTAAAAAGGATCGAGTTCGCCAAAGTTTAACTACATCGACAAGTACCTTTGTACCTTATAAAGGCTGTAAGTTTTAGAGGTTTATGTTGTCAAGCTAATTTACATTAGACATTTTATTTGTCAAGCATCAGCAGATTTAGGGGGGTTAATTGCCGAATAGATCGAGGAATAATCAAGATCGTCAAGCCCCATCTCTAGCGCCGCCTCGATCACCTGCTTCACTCCCTCTATATGACCGGTGTTCAATCCCAATTCCGCTGCTTGATTGATGATTAAATTGGTGTCCTTAAGCAGATGTTTGGTGGGGAAGTTGGGGTTAGAAAAATCGCGATCGCGCATTCGCGGCAGTTTCTTATCAAAGGTTGGTGCATAGATTGCACTTTGGCGTAGCACCGACATAAACTTCTCTTCGTCAACTCCTAAATGCTGCACCAGACTTAGGCTGAGAGAAAAGCTGCTAATCAAACTAGGAATCAACTGATTTAGAGCCAGCTTCATCGCGGCTGCCGTACCTACTGCGCCAATATACATCGGTTCGGGGCTATATTGCTGCAACAGCTCCTGATACTTAGTAAACTGAGCCTCCGTACTGCCAACCATCACTAGCAATTCCCCTGCCTTGACCTGGGGGATACTGCCCAAGACTGGAGCTTCAAAATACTCTCCTCCTGCTGCGGTAACGCGATCGCAAATTGATTTACTCTCCGTCGGTGCAATTGTAGCCATTTGGATAATAGTGCGGTTGCTCAGATGACTTTGAGCCGACTCCGACAATATTGCCCCTTCGATTGCTCCTGCATCGGTCAACATCAAAATAATACAGTCTGCCTGCTGAATCACCTCTAGAGCAGAATCAGCGATCGCGCCTCCAGCTTCAGCAATTGGCTGTAGCTTCGACTTAGTACGGTTATGAGCAATGACGCTATAGTTGCCCTGCAATAGTTTTAGCGCCATGGGTTGTCCCATCAAACCCGTTCCCAAAAATCCAATTTTCATTAATTCTCTACCTTTTGACGACAATTTAAGACAATTTTATCTGTACCTTTCACCTCTGACCTCTGACCTCTGACTCCTCAATAAGCCACTGCTTTCCCCGCAGGTTTACGGCGATCATTAACTCCTGTCATCATGCCATCAGTATCAACTAGAACCGACTCAGCAGCACCCCAAGACCTAGATGGAATGATCTTATATCCTCTAAGTTTTAGACCTCTGGTCGTTTCTGGCGTAATTGCCTGGGGTTCGCTAACTACTCGATCAGGTATGCCCTGGTAGTGGAGGCGCGGGCTGTTGACTGCACCCTCTAGATCCATGCCGTAATCGATTAAATTCGTAATTACCTGTAATACCGTAGTCGGAATAGTCGAACCGCCAGGACTCCCTGTCACGAGATAAACCTGTCCATCTTTGGTCACAATAGTCGGAGACATCGAACTTAGAGGGCGTTTACCTGGTTCGATCAGGTTTGCTTCTCCCTGTCGCAGTCCAAACTGATTTGCTGCCCCCAACTTGGTAGTAAAATCATCCATTTCATTGTTGAGCAAAAATCCTGTTCCTGGAGCCACTACTCCCGCACCAAAGTAGGAATTGATCGTGTAGGTAACTGCCACTGCGTTACCTGCCTTATCCACTACCGAGTAGTGAGTCGTGTTTGTTCCTTCCTGCTGAATATCTGTCGAGTAAACTACTTCTGGGTCGAGAGCTTCAAAAGTGATTTGCTGTTGTAG
Organism: Cyanobacteria bacterium J06648_1; assembly: GCA_039817275.1. Classification (GTDB taxonomy): domain Bacteria; phylum Cyanobacteriota; class Cyanobacteriia; order Cyanobacteriales; family Xenococcaceae; genus Waterburya. Next base: position 25,552 of record JBCBWB010000063.1, read on the forward strand.
AGCCTTAGTGTAAGAAGAAGACAGCAGTTTTTCGGTAGGGTTATTAACAAACTTGGGATCTCCCAGATAACGATTGCGATCGCCAAATGCCAAAAGCATCGAAGAAAATGCTAGATGGAGACTTTGAGGAGTTTTTGAGCCTAATCCTGCCAGATCATAGTTAGACAGTAGATTAAGCATCTGACAGACTGTAGTGCCGCCTCCAGGGGGAGGAGCAGAGGTAATACGATAGCCTCGATAGCCGCAGCCTATGGGTTCGTATTCCTCAACTTGATAGCTGGCAAAATCTTCCAGACTCAAGATGCCGCTGTTTGCTTCGCTAGCGGTGACAATTTTTTGGGCTATTTCTCCTTGATAAAAGGCATCTGTACGCGAATTGGCGATCGCTTTGAGAGTTTTAGCTAAATCTGGCTGAACTAAAGTATCTCCTGCTTCGTAGGTTTTGTTGCCGTCCCGAAGAAAAATCTCTGCTACATTTGGCTCAAGCAGTCTTTTTCTACCTGCGTTGAAGATCTTTACGTCTCCTGGCTGTAGCTTATAACCCTTTTCGGCTAGTCTAATTGCGGGCTCGATAACTTGCGATCGCTCGACCGTGCCATATTTATCTAAGGCATAATTTAAACCCTTCACCGTGCCAGGGACACCCACCGCTAAATAACCGTCTGTGCTGAGGTTTTTAATTAGTTCACCTCGTTCGTCCAAATACATCTTCGGGTTAGCTTTTAAAGGGGCAGTCTCGCGGAAATTGATAAAAGTCTCTGTGCCATCAGCTAAATGAACCAGCATAAAGCCACCACCACCCAGATTGCCACAGCAAGGATCTG
>JBCBWB010000064.1:0-26060 GCA_039817275.1 Cyanobacteria bacterium J06648_1
ATGCCATTGAATGCCTACTATTTCTTTGTTTTCTTTATTTGTCTAATGTCCTAACCTTATCACGTAATGCTATAAATTAAAAAAGCTTAAAGCTTATGGCTTAGAGCTTATAGCTACGCATAGTAACCTTTCACAAGACATTACCTAATGACCAACGCCCTATTTTGAATGCCGAAGCTGATAATTTAAACTCAACAACTTGAGCCAGAGAGCAGGATTTTGCCTTTCTAACCAAGGTTGAGACTGTTGGATAACTTTAGGGAACCAGCTTGCTAAAAGTAGATTTCGTAAGGCATCGAGATTAAATGAGAGGTATGAACCGAGCCAGCGCAGCATATCTTTTGTACCCGCCATCTGAAAAATCCAAACTAACAAAGCTGGATTTTTGCGCGCCGCAATTAGAGCTAGCCGAGTAAAGGTAAACCAGTCAGTACGATCTTTGATAAAAGTGTCGGCAACTTCGGGGGGTTCATCTGCCAGCAAGCCAAAAAAGGTATTGAGCATGGAATTTATTCTTTGGGGAGGCAACGTTTCTCCTGTGGGAACCATCATGCCCTTAGAAAATAGCCAGGTAACAGAAATATTACTCTGGTAGGCGCGGATCTGGTTGAGATGTTTGGCGGAGAGCAAATCGTGCTGGAGAGCAGTATTGAGCAAAGTCGTTAGCCGCTCTAGGTTGCGGACGAGAGAACCAAAACCCGTAAAGATCAGAGGCGACTGCAATGAGGCAGCATCGCCGATTGCCACTAAACGATCAAATGCTACAGTGCGATCGCGATCGCTAGTACTAAAATGTCCTGGTATATAGCCAAAAGTGGGTTTTTTCCAGACTAGTTGCTCCATATCGCAGCGGCGATACTCAGGCAGGATCGTAAAGAAGTCTTCATACATTTCTAGCAGCGAACCAGGATTATCAGGGTGAACCTGATGATAATGAAATAAATAAAAGGTTAATTCTCCATTGCCAGCGGGAAATAGCTCCCAGATCAGCTGTCTCCCTCGGGAAATATCGCCGTGAGAGTTAAGCACATCCCCGTAATCTGCGTCCCAAACTTCGGGGGCAAAACCACTCTCAATTACCGCCCCCACTGTAGGACAGACACTATCAAAAGTACGCCCGCCGTTTAGTTGCCAGGCGATCGGCGAAGCTGTTCCCATGGCATCAATTAGCAGTCTAGCAGAAGCCTTTTTATTGGTTTTGCTAGGTAAATGAGTTAGCTGCACCGTAACTTCTGTCTCGGATACGTCCGCCCGCACAAACTCTGTCTCATCCCAGATCTCGCCTCCAGACTGGAGTAGCTTGTCACCGCAAAAGCGCAGCAGTTTCTCTGCGTCGATTGCTACATTCAGCACTTTTGGCGTATGCAGCACCTTTGCCTTGAGATGTGGCGGATTATAAGCATCAAAAAATTTGCTAAAGCCATCGACATATTCAGCGGCAATTACCGACTCAAATTCTGCGGGGGTAAACAAACCAAGATTAATCAAGCTCTGAAACTCATCGCGGGAAATATTCCATTCTCGGTTCATTCTGCCAAAGGGCAGACGCTCCACCAGCAGAACTTTGTAACCTTTAAGCGCCATCACCGCTGCATGAATTACGCCCAAAGCACCGCCAATATAAATTAAATCGAAATCTTTTTGCCCATCGTTTGATTCATGAGAATTAACACCGCTTTTGAAAATTACTTCTTGAGGTTGCTGGGGATGATTAACGCTTTCTCGCCAACGTTTTTCCCACCAATATACCCGATTAAGATCGTATTCTCCATTGGGCATTTTTTGAAAGAAATGAACTGTTTGGGGATAGTCTGCCTCTAGAGCGGCAAAAATTGACTGTTGCGCCAGATCGATCTCAGGTGGAATAGGATAATGAGGAGGATAAGCTGCTCTTAACTCGCGAATTAACTGGGTTTCAATTTGCTTAACCGAGGCTATTTCTTCGCCCCACTGGAACACTTTTAAATAGGTAGTGCGCTGTAGCTGCCAGACAAAAACCGAAATTTCCGTATCAGACTGTTCTAGCCGCACTCGGATTCCATCAGGAGTCGTTACTTTAGTTCCTAATGATGGCTGCCACGTACTTTGTAACCAGTCCTTTACCCCTGAAATGTCGGGGGTGGGTATTTCTAAATAGGCTAATTCTTTCATCTATAAAATGTTCTTAATATATTCTTAAAAAGTTTAAAATCGTGGGCAAATCCAATAGCATTGAGTTACGCTTGCAGCACTATTAGTTTTTGTCACCCCAGCCAAGGCAAAACAAGGTATTAATACGTAGTTACTAATCTACTTTAAAACTGTCTAACCCCATAATGGATTATCTCATCCCCGCCAATGCAGAGGAAATATTGGCACTCAAAAATAATTCGGTTGACGAGGAAATTATTGCTACAGCGATCGCTGGTGTGGTGCAGATAGCTCGCCAGCAAGGGCAGTCATTGGATGAGCTGATTGAGAGTATCCTGCGAGATGATCGGGTTCTTGATCGAGATCGCCGTAAATGGTTGAGTCAGATGATTGTTCAAGCTTGGAATATTATACCGATTCCTAATGAGAATACTCCATAATACTTTTCTCAAGTCGTAGAGCGATCGCTTCACAGTAACGATCGCTTTTTTGCTGTTATGATTCGTGATTTATTTTGATACGCCACGAAATATTTTTGTCGCCACGAAAGCAAAGATATTACATGGTAGATTCTAATTTTAGCTGGAAAAAATTATCGATGAAATTTTTATTTTTAATTTGTCTAACTATTCTTAGTTTAGGCAATATTGGACCTTTGACCTCCACAGCACAAGGAACTTTGGAAGATTCTGAGCCGCCAGCCACTAATACTTCCAAGCCAGCAATTCCCGCACCACTATTGCAGGCGGCACCGTTAGTTCAAGCCACCAGCAAATTGCTCGGTCAACAGATTTATCAGATTGAATCAGAAATCGAATTGACTGCGGGAGAAATAGAAGAGCCGCTGATGGCTAATGCTCACCTTATAACTACCATAGTTGCTCCCGATAAAGTCAAAACCGAGATTACCTTTTTCGATCCAGAAAAAACTTTAGATAGACAATACCAAGTTATTGCCAATGGTACTCAGGTTTGGATTTATGATGTCGAAAATAATCAGTATTCAGTTAATGAATACGGACAGTTCATTTCATCTCAGACAGGTCTTGCTGTCGGCACATTGGCAAATTTCTATCTCAAAACTCTAAACACGATCAATAATAATCGCATAGCTGGTCGTGCCATCGGCAAACTACCGCCCGATCGCCTATTTAGATACTTTCAAAGTTATGCCAATCTAGACTTACAAAACATAGTCATTAGAAACGAACAGATAGGGCAAGAAGTATATGCCGTATACGACCTGGATGCTCTAGATAAAAGCTATCAGCTAACAACCTATATTGCGCCGCAATCAAGCGATATTAAGCAAATCTACTTGCAGGGTAAAAAAGATGATTTAGATATTACTTTAATCGAACAAATAATTAGTCAAACGGCACTCGAACTGATGCCAGTAGAAGCATTTAACTTTATTCCTCCCGATGATGCTGAACAGGTTGAATCCCAAATTGCAATAGATATTTTTTAGATGCTTCTACCTTTTGAAATTTATTTTCAAACATAAAAATAGGGATATTGATTAATACCCCTACTGTTAATTTTTAGTGTTATGTCTCTGTGCTACTGGTAACTAACTTACATTCCAGGTAAATTCAAACCACTGGTTAACTCTTCCATTCGTCCACGCATCAAATCGGTAGACTGCTCGTAGGCAGACTGCATTGCTGCCGAGACTGATGCGGAGAGAGCTTCGGCTCCAGCACCCATAGCATCGGGAGAAATCTCTACGCGGCGAGGCTCTTGGTTGCCGCTCATAACCACTTTAACTAGCCCATCTTCACTAGTTCCCTCAATCTCCATCTGCTCCAGTTCGTTTTGGAGTTGTTGCGCTCCTGCCTGCACTTCCTGAGCCTTTTTAAAAGCATCAGCAAGTTCTTTCATTTTGCCTAATGGACCAAATCCTTTTCCAGCCATATCTTTTTATTACTTTTTTGATTAGTGATTACAAAATCTATGAGAACGATTAGCATAACTTAGAAATCAGCTAATTAGAACTCTCCGAGCAGCTTAACCTCTGGCTCTAAAGATACTGAACAATGATATTCTACTTTTTCTTGAGCATAACGAATTAATTCAAAGATATCTTTGGCGGTAGCCGTACCGCAGTTAAGGATAAAGTTCGCATGGCGATGAGCTATTTGGGCATCCCCAATCTTGTATCCTTTTAAACCTAGCTGCTCGATTAACCTGCCTGCAGCCTGGGGCTTAGGATTACGGAAAACGCTACCGCAGCTAGGAAGATGGTATGGTTGGCTAGTTTTACGCTGTGTCCAATTCTGATTGGAAAGCTCCATTATTTCGTCTTTAGCATAGCCAGGCTCTAGCTGCATCTTTGCTCTTACCACCAGGCGATCTCCACCCTGTAAATTAGAAGTACGATAACTATATGCCAACTCTTCTGGTTTTAGTTCGGCAATTGTACCATCGGGAGACAAAACAGTGACGCTAACTAAAATATCTGCCATACAGGAGGCGTGAGCGCCAGCATTCATCACTACCCCACCGCCAACAGTCCCAGGAATACCAACCGCCCATTCTAGTCCCTTCATACCCCGTTTAGCGGCTTTCCAGGCTAATTTGGCGATCGCCTCTCCCGCATCAGCAATCAGAATCCCCGTTTCGGGGTCAAACTCGTAGCGACGGAAATAGCGAGTTGAAAGCACCAATCCTGGCAAACCGCGATCGCTAATCAGTAAATTTGAACCAGCACCCAGCAAGGTTAAAGGCATATTCTGAGTTTGATACCACTCAAAACTCGCCTCTAGCTCAGACCAATTTCTGGGGGCGGCATACCATTGAGCCGCACCACCCACTTTATAAGAAGTTTGGCTCGCTAGAGATACCTGGGACTGAATTAAATTATCGTTGTTCATTGCATGATTACTGATTACTAATTACTGATTACTGATTACTGATTACTGATTACTGATTACTGATTACTGATTACTGATTACTGATTACTGATTACTGAGAGGCTAAATGATTGTTGATTGTTAATTGTTCAATCGTGCGCGGAATTGCCTGATTTAGATTACCCGCTCCGAGGAACATTGCCAAGTCTCCTGATTGCAAGATCTCTGACTGGAGGAACGTCTCAACCGAATCAACTTCTGGATAGTAGTGAATCTGCTGATGGTGGGAAGAGATCGCCTTGGCTAAATCTGAGCCACTAATGCCAAAGGTGTTTTGTTCTCCCGCACTATAAATATCGGTGATGACGACAACGTCTGCATCTTTAAAAGCGATCGCAAATTCTTGCAGGAAGGTTTTGGTACGGCTATAGCGGTGGGGTTGAAATATAGCGACGACTCTCTTGAGGTTTTCATTGCCGTCTACTCTTAGTCTGGCGGCGGCTAGGGTAACATCAATTTCTTTAGGGTGGTGAGCATAGTCATCAATAAAGGTAATGCCGTTCGCTTCTCCACGATGTTCAAAGCGTCTTTTAGTGCCGCCAAAGGTAGCTAAAGATTGGGCAATGGTCTTGAATTCTAAGCCAATTTGTCTGCCAGCAGCGATCGCCGAGAGGGCATTACTGAGATTGTGTTCTCCTAACAGCGGCAGCTGAAGTTCTCCCAAGCAGACTCCCCTTTCCCAAATCTGGGAATCGCTCCCTTGGGCATGATAGGTAACGTTCTTTGCCGTATAGTCTGCACCCGAATCGGGATTTAAACCATAGCTGATGGTCAAAGCCAATTCATCCCGAATAATTGGATCGTCGATACAGCCAATTAAAGTCTGGCACTGGCTGGCAAAGGTTTGGAAGATGCTGACTACTTCTTCAATATCCTGGTAGCGATCGGGATGATCTAGTTCAATGTTGGTAATAATGCCAATACTAGGATGATGCTTAACCAGAGAGCCATCAGACTCATCTGCCTCGGCGACTAAATATTCTCCCTCACCGCTTCTGGCGTTACCATCCCAAGCATCTACTTCTCCACCGACAATGATTGTGGGGTCTACCTGACTCTCTAGCAACATATAACCAATGAGGCTGCTGGTAGTAGTTTTGCCGTGGGTACCTGAAACCGCAATACTCTGATACTCCTCAATCAAAGCCGCTAAGAGATCCGAACGGTGAAAAATAGGACAGCCAAGCTTGACGGCAGCTTGATATTCTGGATTCGTTTTGGCGATCGCCGTAGAGCAAATAACCTGCGGTAAAATCGCAACACTCCGATTGACGACTTCAATCTCAGGCAAAATTGCCGAGTTGCCCCCTGCGGAAACAGGCTGGCGCTTTTTATCGCTAGCTAGAGTAAAGAAATCGAGATTTGTCGCCTCTTGACGATAGAAAATCTTGACTCCCAAAGTCTCTAATCTAGCGGTAATATGGCTAGAACGCAGATCTGAGCCTGATACTGGCAGTTGCCTTTGAGCAACAATTTGGGCTAAAGCCGACATTCCAATTCCGCCAATACCAATAAAGTGAAAGGGTTGCCCTTTCAAATCTACTTTTGCCACTTCTTTGACTCCTGCCATAGCACATACATCTTGGTTGAGGGTTACAGAATACTAACTCGTTTTGTAGTGAAGCATCCTTATATATTCCCATTGCTGAAAACAATACGGGCTATGATAGCAATAAATTTTTCGACTTAGGGATAAAAACGTTCTTAACAGCCAGAAACTTAAGACAGAGAAATCATACATACCCTAAAATTTCTCAAGCTTAAATCAGAAATATTGGCGGATATCTTAGTAAATTATTCTTAAGACTCTGCTCCAATATTTTCCGCGTGGTGATAGGTAACGCCTCCCTATCTCCCTACTAAATTAGGCTTCAAATTGATTCTAAGTAAGGTCTTGAAATGTGCTTACTTTACGATATGATGAGTCTTATTAAGAATGTTTTAATGTATTCACCTAATAAAATATCAAGAGGGCAAGAGAGTAGTGGTTAGAGTAGCAATTAACGGTTTTGGACGTATCGGACGTAATTTTGTTAGATGTTTGTTAACTAGAGGAGAAGACACAAACTTAGAGCTGGTAGGTCTTAACGATACTTCCGACCCTAAAACAAATTCTCACCTATTAAAGTATGACACTATGTTGGGTGTTTTGGACGCAGACATCGGTTATGATACCAACTCTCTGATCGTCAACGGCAAAACAATCAAATGTGTTTCCGATCGCAATCCTCTTAACTTGCCTTGGAAAGAGTGGGATGTCGATATTGTCATCGAATCTACTGGGGTTTTCCGTGATGCACCTGGCGCAGGTAAGCACCTCCAGGCGGGAGCCAAAAAAGTCGTCATTACTGCTCCTGGTAGTGGTCCTGATATTGGCACCTACGTCATGGGCGTAAACCACGAGAAGTATACTCCTGGTGAATTTGATATTGTCAGTAATGCTAGCTGTACCACTAACTGCCTAGCTCCTATTGTAAAAGTTATCAACGAGAACTTTGGCATCATTAAAGGTGCTATGACTACTACTCACAGCTACACAGGCGACCAACGTATCCTCGATGCGAGCCACCGCGACTTGAGACGTGCTAGAGCGGCAGCGGTAAACATCGTTCCTACTTCCACTGGTGCAGCCAAAGCAGTGGCTCTAGTTTATCCCGAAGTAAAAGGTAAGCTCAACGGTATTGCCTTGCGTGTACCTACTCCTAACGTTTCTGTAGTAGATTTGGTGGCTCAGGTTGAGAAGAAAACTATTGCCGAAGAAGTTAACGAAGTACTCAAGAAAGCAACTGAAGGTTCAATGAAAGGAATCTTAGGCTACACCGATCTGCCCCTTGTTTCTTCTGACTTCAAAGGTACAGATGTTTCCTCTACCGTTGATGGACAGCTCACTCTCGTACTAGATGGTGACATGGTAAAAATTGTTGCTTGGTACGATAACGAATGGGGTTATTCTCAGCGTGTAGTTGATCTAGCCGAATTAGTCGCCAAAGACATGTAATTGGAGTTGAATTTCTATTTGCAGTTCATTTATTTAGGTAAACCGATTTAATTAAATTGGTCTAATTTATTTTTAAGCCTATGACCCCTCTTGACTAGTTTGAGAGGGGTTTTTTAGATAGCATATGGTGATCTCGCCTGATAACCATTTACAGGACAACAATCAGCTCTTGCATGATGTTTCCTTCGACATCCGTAACCTCTAAGACAGTAAGATTTTCTTGAAATTGCTCTTGGCATCGGTAGCTGGATTCAAGATGGAGATCTGTTTTAAGAGTTTCTAGCTGACAGAATTGTTGGATAGTTAGGTTGCTCATAATCAAATCTTGATAGTAACTTTATAGAATCTTTAAACTTGTCGCTACAGCATAACTCCCTCTCTTGGCGGCGATTGTGATCTTGATCTGGTTCAGTAATGATCGCGATCGCTTTTTCTGAGCCTCGATCTATATCAGAACAAAGATTGTGATTCATTTGGCATCTGGCGCGATCAATGTTACTAAGTGTTAAGAAAACTGCGTTTTTCCACCCATATTGCCTGATTGCAGGTACAACCATTAGTGTTCCCCCTTACGTGACTGTCAACTAGTACATAAATACTATTTTTACTGAGTCGAAGCTGTAGTTCATGGTTCATATAAAGCGCGTTGAACTGTCCCATTTCAAATCATTTGGTGGTACAACGAAAGTTCCTATCTTGCCTGGTTTTACCGTCGTCTCAGGACCAAACGGATCGGGAAAATCGAATATTTTAGATGCGCTGCTATTTTGTTTGGGGTTAGCAAGCTCAAAGGGTATGCGTGCCGATCGCCTGCCCGATCTGGTGAATAATAAGCACATTGGCAATGGCAAGGCAGCGGAGGCGATTGTTTCGGTAACTTTTGACCTCACGGATTTGGGTGACCTATCTGATGTTGTTACCACGGTGACGGATGCTAAGGATTTAACTCTGGTTTCGTCTTCTGAAGAGCTACAGGCGGCTATAGGTAGCACGGATAGTAATGGCAACGGCAATGGTAATGGCAATAATGGCAATGATAATAATCATGACAACGGTAATGGTCATAGTGAGGCTGAATTAGAGGTTGAGACAGAATCAGAATTAGCAGCGATAGAAGAGGCGACAGATACGGTTGACCAGGACGATAAAAAGATTGTGGCGATCGCCAATGGTGATAGTCTGGAATGGAAGATTACCCGTAGGCTAAGGGTAGGGAAGAAAGGGAATTATACCTCGACGTTTTATATTAATGGGGAAGTTTCCACGGCGACGGAAGTTCACGAACAGCTACAAAAGCTAAGGGTCTATCCCGAAGGTTATAACGTCGTCTTGCAGGGTGATGTGACCAGTATTATTACGATGAACTCGCGGGAAAGGCGAGAAATTATTGACGAGCTGGCGGGAGTTGGTGCATTTGACCGCAAGATCCAGCAGACCCGCAAGACTCTGGATAAGGTGCAGGAAAAAGAAGAAAAATGCCATATTATCGCTCAGGAATTGATTGCCAATCGCGATCGCCTGGCGGCAGATCGAGTTAAGGCGGAGAAGTATCGTAAGTTAAAAGAGAAGGTACAGGAGAAGAAGATCCATGAGAAGGTCTTAGTTTGGCGATCGCTAACTCAGCAGCAGTCGGAATTACAGCAGCAACAGGTGGCGGCAGAAACCGAGGCGAATCAGCTTACGGCAAGTATTGCTAAGTTAGATAGCTCGGTTAAGGAAGAGAGCGACAAGTTAACTACGTTAAATGCTCAAGTTAAAGCTTTAGGAGAAGACGAACAGCTATCGGTAGCCTCAGACTTGGCAACTCAGAAGGCGAAGCAGATGACGCTTCAGCAGAAGTTAGGCGATTTAAACAATGCTCATCAGCAAAAGCAGTTAGCTTTGGTACAGACGCAGCAGAATTTAGAGCAGTACCAGCAGGAAATTAAGCAGCTTGGCAAGGAGAAAGAACGATTAGAAACAGAAGTAATCCCCGAACTAACTCAAAACGCTATAGCCGCCAGGGATACTGTTGCCCAGAGTAAAGATAATGCTAATGCGATCGCCGAAGCCTCAGAAGCCTGGGTACAGGAACAGGCGAACCTTTCTCGTCAGGTAGGAGAGATCCTGGAAACGCTTAATCCCCAGCGTACCGAACAGGCGCGGATCAACGAGCGCTACAACCAGTTAGAGAACACGATTAAAACGCAAACAGAGTCCTTAGAAGCGGTTGATGCAGAATTAAAAATCAAGCAGGGAGAATACGATTCCCTCTCGGGTCAGGTAACTACAGAACAAAGCCACGTCCAGTCGGTTGCCACCCAGCTGGCAGAGGCAGAAAGCGATCGCTCTTTACAGCAGGAAACTCAACAACGCCTGTTGCGAGAACAGCGAGACAAGCAAAGAGAATTAGACAAGTTAGAGGCAAAAAAGCAGGCACAGCAGGAAGTTCAGGGTACCTACGCCAGCAAAATTATTCTCAACTCCGACATTTCTGGGGTAGAAGGTCTGGTAGTCCAGCTGGGACAGGTAGAACAACGCTATCGCCTGGCGCTAGAAACCGCTGCGGGAGGGAGATTGGGCTTTATCGTCGTCGAAAGCGATCGCGTGGCGGCGCAGGGTATTGAACTGCTCAAAAGGGAACGTGGCGGCAGGGCAACTTTCTTGCCTCTAAATAAAATCCAGGCACCTCGTCTGGGTAACATGGCAACCATGCGTTTTGGTCGTGGTTTTGTAGACCTGGCGGTTAACTTAGTAAGCTGCGACTCCCGTTATGACAACATCTTTGCCTATATATTTGGCGGCACGGTAATTTTTGACAATCTGGAAAATGCTCGTTCCCAGCTAGGCAAACACCGTATTGTCACCCTAGAAGGAGAAGTCTTAGAAGTCAGTGGTGCCATGACGGGGGGAAGTAAATCAAGCCGCTCTAGTTTGCACTTTGGTGGCACAGCCAACCGCGAACCTGGACAGGTAGAGGCATTGCGCGAGCGTTTGGCAGAGATCGAGCGTATTCTGCGCAATTATGACCAGAGATTAGCCACCCAGAATGCTCAAATTAAGGATCTATCCGAAGAGTTTAACGAAGCCAGGCAGCTTGGTCGAGATAATAAAATGCTGTCGGATCAGCTAGAGAAGGATCTGCGACGTTTGACTGGTCAACGGGAACTGCTTATTAATCAGCTACATACCAATCGTCAAGAAAGAGATACGATTCAGTCTCGTTTGGCAAACTTAAATCAGGAAATTCCCCAGCAGGAAGCCAGATTGAGCGAGCTACAGCAGCAGTTAAAAGTACTCGAAGATTCCCATTCCCAGAGTGAATGGCAGCAGGTACGTAGCGTTATTGCCAGTCAGGAAGAACAGCTTAGACAGCAGGAACAAACTCTCAGACAGGCAGAAACAAAATTATTAGAAATTACCAATAGTCATCAAAGAGCTAGAGAGAAGTTTAGCGAGTCCGAACAAGAGATTGTTCTCTTAACCAATAATCAGGTAGAAATCAAAGAACAACAGACAGCAATTGATAGCCAGCTAATAGCTATGGCGCAAAAAATTGTCGAGACAGAAGCAGAACTAGAGAAACTATCTGCCAAACTAGGAGAAACCAAACAAGAACGCGATCGCCTAGAAAATCAGCTCCAAGAATTACGCGATCGCCATCAAAAACAGGCTTGGCAACTAGAAAAACTCCAGGCAGCACAGCAAGAAAGACATACGACCTTGCAAACCTTACAACAGCAAATAGCCGAACAAGAACAAGAGCTTCCCGATCCAATTCCCGAAATTCCTCAGCTAGTAAATGAAGACGGGATAGAAGCAGGAGAATCAATTACCTTTGCCAATTTACAAGAACAGGTCGAACAGCTACAGAAGCAGATCCGTAACGGCGAAAAGCGTCTTGAAGCCATGGAACCTGTAAACATGCTGGCGCTAGAAGAATACGAAAAAACCGAAGCCAGACTACAGGAACTTTCTCATAAATTAGACACTATCGAAGCAGAAAGAACCGAATTATTACTGCGAGTCGAGAAATTTACGACTCTGCGTTTACGAGCTTTCAAAGAATCTTACGATGCTGTAAATGAAAACTTCCAAAAAATATATGCCGAACTCTCCGATGGTGACGGACATCTTCAGCTAGAAGACGAAAACGATCCCTTTAACGGCGGCTTAAATCTGGTGGCACACCCCAAAGGTAAGCCAGTCCAAAAGCTTAGTTCTATGTCTGGGGGAGAAAAGTCCCTGACGGCATTGGGCTTTATCTTCTCCCTGCAAAAATATCGTCCTTCTCCTTTCTATGCTTTCGATGAAGTAGATATGTTCCTCGATGGTGCAAACGTTGAAAAACTCTCCCGCATGGTCAAACAACAGGCACAGTCAGCACAGTTTATCGTCGTCAGCCTGCGTCGTCCGATGATCGAAGCTTCCGAGAGAACTATCGGTGTCACCCAAGCCAGAGGCGCGCATACTCAGGTGTTGGGTATTAAGATGAAATAATCTAATTGAAATACTTTTGCCAAAACAACTATTTACTATCTCGGTAGTGCGATCGCCAATTTATTAGCAATACTACTACTCTAAACCAGGTTTTTCGGGCAAATCTCATGGATTAAAATTTTGCTCAAGATCTAATTCAATTCGGCAAGTTGATAGATAAAATCTGCCTGAGCCTTTCGGAGTTCGGCACTTGGTCGTGCTGCTTTGATACGAGAAATCGCTTGGTCTGGTGCTGTTCCTTGAGTTACTAAATAGGCGGCGAGTAAAGTTCCCGTGCGCCGATTACCACTGGTACAGTGGACTACCACCGAATGATCTTGGGCGATCAACGGTTGGGCAAACTGGACAAACTGCTTTACCTGTTCGAGAGTTGGCGCTTGTCCGCCTGTAATTGGCAACCACAGAGCTTGGAATCCTGCTGCGCGATATTCATCAATGCCAGAAGGCTCATCCATCACGGAAACAATTCCGCGTATTCCTGCTTGATAGATTTGAAGCAGATCTGACAATGGTGGGCGAGACATGCCAGCAAGTTTTTTGGGCATTAGCCACCACACATAATCTGGGAGTGAAACTGGTTGAGACATTGACGTTTACTTTATATAGATGTTTTGGTCTAGCTGAATTTAGTTAATGATGCCCAATTGATTTACTCCTAAGCCAATGGCGCCGCCAATAAGAACTAGCCAAATAGGATCAATCTTAAAGCGAAATACGGCGATCGCGCTGATAATTGCGGTAACGATGGTTAGCCAATCAATGAGAGCAGTACGCCCTAAAGTAAAAGTAACTCCCGCCATCAGCCCCACAGAAGCAGCATTTACGCCATCTAAAAACCCACTTGCCCAAGTAGACTGACGCAATTTTTCTACCCAAGGATTAACGATCCCGACCAAGAGAAAGGCGGGTAAGAAGATGCCAACGGTACCAGCGATCGCTCCAGCATGACCTGCAAGCAAATAGCCAACGAAGGTTGCCGTAGTTAACACGGGACCAGGGGTAATTTGTCCAATCGCCACCGCATCAAGGAGTTCTTGGGAAGTTAGCCACTGGTGATGCTCGACCAAATCTCGCTGTAAAAATGCGAGAAGTACGTACCCACTGCCATAGAGTACCGAACCGATTTTGAGGAAAAACAGGAATACGCTGACCCAGCCTACAGAAGCAGCGCCGCCACTGGCAGCGCCACCAGACAGAGCAAATATTTCAGTGAGCGGTAGTAAAAATAAGCCATGAGAAGTTGGTTTACGCTGCCAATTTTTGATGGACATTACTACTAACCCTGATATGAGCAAGAGCAAAACTTCATTAAAGCCAGCCAAATAAACGGCGATCGCGATCATCCCTGCGGCTGTTGTCGTCCGATCTTTTAGAGCCTTCTGACCCAGCTTCCACAAGGCTCGAACCACCAGGGCAATAATTACTGGTTTAATACCATAGAGCAACCAGCCTAATTCAGGTAACGTCTGATAACGAACATATAGCGCCGAGAGCAGCCAGACCATAGTCATAGCTGGCAGAATAAAACAGCCTCCTGCCACAAATAAGCCACGCCATCCTGCTTGTTCGTAGCCGATATGAATTGCTAATTCAGTTGAGTTGGGACCAGGAAGCAGGCTAGTTACCCCCATCAAATCCAGCAACTTTTCGCGACTCATCCAACGTCGCTGGCGGACTATCTCATCATCCATCATGGCAACATGAGCTGCTGGCCCGCCAAAAGCGATCGCTCCCAAGCGGAAAAATACTAACGCTAGCTCTTTCAAACTGGGTTTTGGTTGTTTTGAGCTGTTTGCCGCCACTGGCATTCCTGGGCTGATGATTATTTAATCTTGCTATTTTAATCCTGGGTTGCCAAGGCTAACTCCAAATTAAGAACTCTTAAAGATTAGGATGAGCTGGCTAGATTAAAAGCGCAAAGATTTTAAGCTGATATTTAACTTTCAATGAAGCCAACCATATCTCAATGAAATTCTTCTCATAAAAGTTTCACAAGCGCTTCATAGACAATTGCAACAGTGATAGTAACGACAAACAACACTATCAACTGACGCTCATGAACAATCGCACAATCTGTATTACAGCTCAAGAATTCCCCCCCGATGTAGGTGGAGTCGGCGTATCGGCAAAAAGAATCGCTCTGTTGTTACAGGAATTAGGCTATGAGGTTCACGTAGCTATTTTTCGTTCCGTGTTCCGCAAAGAAGAAGCATTAGCCAAAGCAGGAAAATTAAAGCGATCGCACGTCAAAACAGAAGAACAAGACGGAATTAAGGTTCACCGTATTTATCCTGCAATTCGTTCTAAAGTTGCCCGCAAGCAAGAATATTTGATGGATGTTTACGGACAGTTAACTCTCCTCCATCGACAGTATCAATTTGATGTAGTTCATGCCTTTTTTATTAATGAAACTGGCTTTTTAACTACCATGCTAGCTAAGGAAAATAATATTGCGGTTATCAACAGCGTACGCGGTGCCGATCTGCACAAGCATATTTTTGACTGTAGACAACAAAAGCAAATTGATTGGACTTTGGCAAATTCTGACTGGACTACTTTCGTGAGCCAAGATTTGATGAAACGTGCCAGATTATTTACACCAAGTATTATTAATAAATCCACTGCTTTTTTGAACTCTATTGTTCCAGTTGATTTTAGTAACTTAGAAAAGCCTTTGTTAGCTAACAAGTTACAGGGGACTGTTATTGGTTCAGTAGGAAACTTTCGCGATAAAAAAGGGATTGAATATCTTTTAGATGCCTGCCAAAATTTAGAACCAGAATTTACGTTATTGTTTGTCGGCGAATTTGTCTCTAAAGAAGAAAAATATTGGATACAAGAATTAGCTAATAGTGGGCTGGAAGAAAAAATTGTCATTACAGGAAAAATTAGTCGCTCAGAAGCTTTAGCATATTTACCCTATATGGATATCTTTGCCATTCCTTCCCTTAATGATGGCTGTCCCAATGCCCTGCTCGAAGCTATGTTAGCGGAAAAAGCCGTAGTGGGAACCAACGTTGATGCGATCGCAGAAATTATTGAAGATGGCGTTAATGGTTTGTTGGTCAATCCCTACTCTAGCGAAGAATTGAGGATTGCGATCGCTAAATTAATCGAGCGCCCTTTATTAAGAAAAAAATTGGGCAAGCAAGCCAAACAAAAAATTGTTCGAGACCTAAACCCCACTATAGAACAAGAAAACTGGAGCAAAATATATGAGCTAGCTTTAGCTAAAAATATTAAACCCAAACTGGAAGTTTTAGTAGGTTAATAAGCATTGAACATTTGATAGCGAATAATTAATCATGAAGAAATCAGACGTAACTTTGGTAGTAGTTCCTAGAGAACGTTTTAGCTACAGTCGTAGGTCTTTGGAGAGTATTTATCAGCATACTACTTATCCTTTTGATTTAATTTATGTTGATGGTAACTCCCCAGAACATATAAAAGAGTATTTAGAGCAAGAAGCATCAGCTAGGAATTTTAAATTAATTAGAACCGAACAATACTTAGCTCCCAATCAGGCAAGAAATATTGGTTTACAGCACGTTCAAACTAAATACTTAGTTTTTGTTGATAATGATATAAATGTTGCACCCAATTGGTTAGAAAAATTGGTCGCATGTGCCGAAGAAGAGTCGGCAGGGGTGGTTTGCCCTTTGGTATGTATCGGTAAAAATTTACATTCTAAAATTCATTTAGCGGGAGGAGAAGCCAATATATATTTAGAGGTTAAAAACAATACAGCTAGACGTAAAGTTCACGAAAAACACTACTTTGTCAATCGCCCCGTTGCCGAAGTACAGGATCAATTAAAGCGTCGAGAGTGTGAATTTGCCGAATTTCACTGTATGTTAGTTCGCACCGATATCTTTGATGCGATCGGGATGCTAGATGAAAAACTACTCAGCACGAGAGAACACATCGACTTCTCCCTGACTGTAACCAATCTAGAAGAAAAAATCTATTGCGAACCTGCTGCGGTAACAACTTATGTACCCGATACGGGGTTTGAACTCTCTGATCTAGCTTACTTCATGCTGCGCTGGAGTGATGCCTGGGAAATAGCCAGCCTCAAGCATTTTCGTCATAAGTGGAACGTCACAAAAAAAGATAAATATTTCAAAAAACGCTACCAACGTTTGGGGTATCGTCGTCATCAAGCTTTACTACGTCCTTTTGCCAGAAAGCTCGCTTTTGGTAGTCATCAACCTTGGTTAGAAAAAGCGTTAATCGCTGGGGAAAGAAAGCTGAATGGCTATATTAGCGATCGCTTTCAAAGTAACACAGTGGCGAAGATGGAGAGGTGATGGAGATGGAGAAGTGATGGAGATGGTGATGAAAAAAAAGCAACCTAAGCATATAAAACAAGGAATATCGGGCATGAGCCGCATTTTTAGCCACTTTATGCCCCAAATACGTCCCCAAAGCCGTCTGATCGCGATTTCTTTCCTAGCACTAATTGCCGAAACGGTGTTTCGTCTTCTCGAACCTTGGCCCCTTAAGTTTATTTTTGACGAGATAATCTATAAAGGTTTTGAAGTCGAAAGTCTGAGGGTTCCCTTTCTAGATAGTCTCAACAGCATTAGTTTATTAAGTATCTTAGCCTTGGGATTAGTGATCATAGCGGGAATGCGAGGAACAATGGCCTATATCAGCACTGCGGGCATGGCGGTGGCGGCAACCAAAATTATGAGCGAAATTCGTTCTAATCTTTATTCCCACCTGCAAAGCTTATCTCTTTCTTTTCACCATAAAGCCAAGACAGGAGATTTAATCACCCGCGTAACCTACGATGTCGAGAGAATACGGGAGGTTACGGTAGTATCTGCATTACCACTAATGACTAATACTCTAACCATGGCAGGGATGTTGGGCGTAATGATGTGGTTGAATATGCAGCTTGCTTTAATTGCGATCGCCATACTGCCGCTTTTCTTGATTACGACTACGGTAATGAGTCGAAAAATCCATCGGGTAGCCAAGCGACAGCGCAAAAGAGAAGGAATGATGGCAGCTAGTGCAGCAGAGGCTATTGGGGCAATTCAGGTAGTTAAAGCTTTATCTCTACAGTCTCGTTTAGAGAAGACCTTTAGCAAGCAAAATGATAAGAGCCTCAATGAAAGCGCCCAGACTCAGAAATTAAGGGCGGGACAAGAAAGGACAGTGGAAGTCTTAGTGGCGATCGCGACCTCAATAGTTTTATGGCGCGGAGTCCAGCTAGTTATGACTGGGACGCTCACTCCAGGAGACTTGTTAGTTTTTATTACATATTTAAAGGTGGCCTTTAAACCGATGCGGCAGCTAGCAAAATATACAGGGCAAATTTCGAAGGCGATCGCCTCTGGGGAAAGAATTATCGATCTTTTGGAAATAGTACCCGAAGTCAGAAACATGAAGGGTGCATACCCTGCATCTGTTTTTAGAGGCATGGTGGAATTTTGCAACGTTAGTTTTGCTTACGACGCAGAACGAGAAAATATTATCAACAGTATCTCACTCAAAGCCTTCCCTGGTCAAAAAGTCGCGCTGGTGGGGGCTTCTGGGGGCGGAAAATCCACCTTAGTCAGTCTCTTATTACGTCTTTACGATCCTCAAGCAGGTCAGGTCTTAATTGACGGACAAGATGTTCGAGAATATACTCTCGAATCCCTAAGAGAACAAGTCAGTATAGTTTTACAAGACAGCATATTATTTGCCACCAGCATTAGAGAGAATATTGCTTATGGTTGCGTTAATGCTACCGACCGAGAAGTGCAAATTGCGGCTCGTATGGCTAATGCTCACGACTTTATCATGAAGCTGCCAGAAGGCTACGATACTGTGGTGGGAGAAAGGGGGGCAACCCTATCAGGCGGACAGAGACAAAGAATTGCGATCGCCCGTGCTGCTATTCGTAATGCGCCGATCGTAATTCTCGATGAACCCACTGTGGGGCTAGATAACCGCAGTGAAAGTATTGTCACCGAGGCTTTAGATCGTCTAACTCAATCTGCAACTACTTTTTTGATTACTCACGATCTCAAAGCTGCTCAAAACGCCGACCAAATCTTCTATCTTGAAGGGGGCAAAATTTTGGAACGGGGAACTCACGAACAGTTGATCGAGTTGGGTCAACATTACGCTACTCTTTACCGTCTACAGAAAACCGTTCAGTATCAATAATCTCGTTCTAATCATAAACAATCTCCTCTCCCCTCGTGTCATGTTCTATGCCTCTACTAATGCCTCAATTTCTGCGACTAAAGTAATCTTGGTGCGTCATGCTCGCACTACCTACAATGAACAGGGTAGATATCAGGGTAGTAGCGATGAATCAGTTTTGACTCCCAAAGGACATCACGATGCCTACGCTACAGGATTAGCTTTACGACAATATAACTTTGATGCTGTCTACACTAGTCCCCTAAAGAGAGTCCAGCAAACTACCCAGGAAATTGTTGCAGCTTTAAATTTATCTAACATTCCCGTATCTGTCGAACCAAGATTGACTGAAGTCTGTATGGCAGATTGGCAAGGATTATCTTATCAAGAGGTCAAAGAGAAATATCCTGGCGCTGACGCTTGCTGGCAAAATACGCCGCATTTGTTTACTCGTAACCAAATCAATTATCCCGTTATCGAACTATTTCAGCAGGCACAAGCATTTTGGCAAGAAATCTTAGATAAACATCGCGGACAAACGATTTTGATAGTCGCTCATGGCGGCACAAATCGAGCCTTAATCGGGACAGCGATCGCACTAGCACCAAAGCATTATCACAGCCTACAGCAGTGTAATTGTGGCATCAGCTGCTTAGAATTCTCTCCCTATAGTAATCTTGGCAAGGTTAAATACTTAAATGTTACTAACCATTTGGGCAAGAATCTGCCTAAGTTAAAGGCTGGTAAAACAGGCTGGCGATGGTTATTGCTTTCAGATGAAGTTATCAAAGAACAGTTTAATCTTTCTAATTTTAGCCAACTCATTCAAGCTGGGCATATCGATTTGATCTTAGCAGGAGAGCAGCAAGATTCCGAGACTTTCGTTGCTAGCCTAGTTACAGATAATTGCTTGAGCTTACATATGCCAATAGATGAAAATGGCTTTTTCCGCAGTTGGCAAAAGACAATTAGCCACAAGCAACAAATAGACAATGGTTTGCCATTATCACCTTTATTTACGGGCTTAATTATGGTGTCCAATAGGTTGCAGGCAAAACTTATAGGTCAAATATTCGATATCGGTTCTGCTTGGGAGTTGAGCAATAGTCTAGCTGTAATTCACTATCCCCATGGGGCAAGGCGGTCAATTCTTCAAGGAATAATTCCCCTAACTTTAGATTGGAATCAAGATGTACTAGCTAAGTGTTGGGGTAGCGAGGTGATGAGGTAAACAAGCAACACGATCGCAATGGATTTCGAAGTATTTAGATGATAAAAAAAGATTGCAGAAGAATTATCCAATTAGGAATTATTATAGTTATTTCATTATTTAATACACCTGCTAGTTTCTCTAGTAGTTTAAAATCAGTTCCTTCTGTTGATCGTCTGAGAAAGTTAGAAAATGCTGTTGACCCAGACTATCAAGATTTACAATATCTAGCGCAGCGTTATGATTGCCCGACCAACTTATCAAGCGATCGCTATCGTCCCCTCACTCGTGATGAATTTGCGGTTAGCGTTAATAGTTGTTGGCAACAGTTGGAGAATAGCTTAAACCTCCAAGATCTAGCGATCTGGAGCAGATTAAAACTAAAATTTGCCGCAGAGTTAACGCGGATGGAAAATATCGAGGCGGATCTAGCTCAATTGGAATCTCAGCAATTTTCCCCCACAGCCACGCTTCAGGGACAAGTATTATTTTTTATTGCTGACAGTTTTAGTCCAGCAGATGAAAGCGAGACTTTTACTGGCTATCGCACCAGATTAGATTTGAACACTAGCTTCACGGGTCAAGATTTACTCAATATTCGCTTAGAAGCTAGAGATATTGGTCGTCTCGATGACATTACCGACACTTCTCTAAGTCGTCTGAGCGTTGACGGTAGTAGTGAAAATACGGTGGAAATTGCGGAACTTTCCTATACTTTTACTCCTGGAGAGAATACCACCGTTACTTTGGGGACGACAGGGGTAGGATTGAATGATATTGGGGAAGTTCTCAATCCATTTTCTAGCAGTAGCAAAGGCGCTCTTTCTCGCTTTGGTAGAAGAAATCCCGCTACCTTGCGGGGGAGTGGTGGTGCAGGAATCGGCATCAAGCAAGAATTAGGTGCCAAAATTGCTGCTAACTTTGGTTATCTCATTGATAGTGACACTATTGTTCATCCCGAAACTGGTGGGGGTTTATTTGATAGTTCGGCTAGTGCGATCGCCCAATTAGTAGTTAGACCCCAGGATGAACTAGCTTTAGCCTTAACCTACACTCATATATACCAGCGTGGCGATGATGTTAATCTTATGGGTTCGACAGGATTGGCAGAGTCAAACGAACCGTTTGAAGACAATGCCACCACTGCGGATAATTTTGGTCTACAGTTAAATTGGGAAGTTAACCCTGGTTTAGAAATTGGCGGCTGGTTGGGCTATAGTGACGCACAACAACGAGAAAACGGTGATGACAACGCAACTATCTTAAATGGCGCACTAACTTTAGCTTTCCCCGATTTATTTGCTGAAAATAATCAGGGAGGAATTATTATTGGTGTTCCGCCTACAGTTAGCAATCATGATGACAGTGGCTTAATTGCCGAATCTACTCCACTGCATTTTGAGGCTTTATACCGCATTGAACTGAGCGATCGCCTACAAATTACCCCTGGTGCTTTTGCTATTTTTAATCCTGACATCGACGATGGCAATACTATTTGGGTAGGAACGGTGAGGACTCTGTTTAGTTTCTAACTGCTGTATGAGGGGTAGTGAGGTATTGATCGTGAAAAATCTCTCATGCTGGTTTCATTTCGACTTCATTGACTTTAAGCAAACTGTTAATTAGTTACAGGTTAGGTTAACGTTCATTTTACTTTTATTAACTCCTCAGAATTAGTCAAGGGAGCTTTCTCTTATGCAGATTTTAGTTACAGGTGCAGCAGGATTCATCGGCTACCATTTGAGCAATAAACTATTAGCTCTAGGGTATAAAGTATGCGGTATTGATAATCTCAATGATTACTATGATGTCAGATTGAAAAAAGCTCGTTTAGCGCAGCTATTGCCCAATAAAAATTTTAGGTTTAAATATTTAGACCTCAGCGATCGCGATGGGGTGGCACAATTATTTGCTAATAATAGTTTCGACTGTGTGATCAACTTGGCTGCTCAAGCAGGAGTGCGTTATTCTCTCAAAAATCCCCATGCCTATGTAGACAGTAATTTAGTTGGCTTTACTAATATTTTAGAAGGTTGTCGTCATAGGAAAATTGAGCATTTGATATTTGCTTCTTCTAGTTCGGTTTATGGTGCTAATACGAAAATTCCTTTTGCTGAAAATGATCAGACAGACCGTCCTGTTTCGCTGTATGCAGCAACTAAAAAAGCTAATGAATTGATGGCTTATTCCTACAGTCATTTATACAATCTGCCGATCACTGGTCTACGTTTTTTTACGGTGTATGGTCCTTGGGGAAGACCCGATATGGCTTATTTTAAATTTACCCAGGCGATCGCCCAAAATCAACCCATCGATGTTTATAATTATGGCAAAATGAAGCGGGACTTCACCTATATCGACGATGTTGTCGCCGCAGTTACTCAAATAATTTCCCATCGACCTCAAAGATCGGCAGAACCACCCTACAAAGTCTACAATCTTGGTAATAATAATCCCGTAGAGCTAGAAGAATTTATTCGGGCGATCGAAACTTCTTTGGGCGTGCCAGCACAGAAAAACTTGTTGCCCATGCAGCCAGGTGACGTTGTTTCAACTTATGCTGACATAGATGAATTGACCACAGAATTTGATTTTCAGCCTACGACTTCTATAAACCGAGGAATTGCCAAGTTTGTTGAGTGGTATCGACAATGGTACTGTGATTTCTGCATGGATGATCAGCAGTTAATAACTCAAAAGAAGAGAAACTTTGCCTCATCAAGTGCCGCTTAATTCAGGCGATATATGGCGATTTTGCAGTCTAGTGAAACTAATTTAGATTGTTGATCTCAAACCAATAGTCAGAACGCCAAATCAAAGCTTAACAAATTATAAGTTGGGTCAAATGCACTAATAATCCAACGCGACTGAATTTCCCAATTAAGTAAATTTAAGTAATTGTGCGAGGTCTGGCATTTTTTGTTCCAGTTAACATCAAACGCTTGACCACTCACTCTGGTTGCTTTTGTAACATTTGAATAATTGATCCTGCTGTATACTTCTAATTCATGAAGAGTTTGGGAGTATCTAAAGTCATTTTTGTTGCCTAGAGCCTAATGAAAAAGTTTACTTGTCGGGAAAGTATCAGGATCAATGATCGTAGATGGACGCAACATAACAGAGCTTCAACAGCTTAAGACGGATATTTGTATTGTTGGTGGAGGCCCTGCGGGTTTGACACTGGCTAACGAATTTATCAACAGCAGGCTTGGTGTGATCTTGATCGAAAGTGGCAGCCTGAATTTTAATCCTGAAGCTCAAAGCCTCTCGGAAGCCAAAGCAATCTCTGTCAATCAATCAGACCTCAAAAAATCCCGCCGTCGTCAGGTTGGAGGCAATGCTCACGCCTGGAATGCTCCCATAGATTCGAAGACTGCTGGCTGGCGCTGTTTACCTTTAGATCCCCTAGACTTAGAGCCGAGAGATTGGATTCCTGATAGCGGTTGGCCATTCAAGCACCAAGATTTGGAATCATACTATCAGCGAGCGCATCAGATCTGTGGCTTGAAGGAATTTAACTATGCAGTGGAGGACTGGCAGCAGCCCGATTCGTCGCCTCTATTTACGGATAGCCAAAACTTGCAGACGACTATCAGTCAATTTGCCCATAGCTCTATTTTTACCAGCTACTATCCGCAAAAAATTCGGCGGGCAAGCAATATTAGAATCCTAACTAATACTACTGTTCTTCAGATTGAAAGTACGGTTCAAAACGTAACCAATGTGGATGTTGCCAGCTTGAAGGGTAATAGATTTAAGGTAGGAGCTAAAATCTTTATCCTGGCGGCAGGTGGAATCGAAAATGCGAGGTTGCTATTATTATCCAATGAGCAATGTTCGCTGGGGTTAGGTAATCAACACGATCTTGTCGGTCGTTTCTTTATGGATCATCCTCGGATTGATTTGGGCTTATTTGTCCCTTTTTCGCGTCAGTTTTTCGATCACTCACAGCTCTACGATATTCATGCTGTTAATGGCACGTCAATTTTGGGAGCGATCAGTTTAACAACACAGTTGCTAATTAAAGAAAAGCTGCCTAACCATGGAATACATTTTTACCCAACCTATCACGGACATTTAGCCCAGGCCAAAATTTCCTTCAAAACTATTACGAAAGAGCTGAGTCAGGGAACGATTCCCGATAAGACAGCTCATCATGTTTATCGCATGCTTTCTGGTCGTAAATATTTTATCGATGTCGTTTATTGGAAAATTTGGCGTTTACTATCTAATTCCCATCTAGGAATATGGACATTTTTGCCTCATGAAAAAACTAGATTTTCTGCCCTCAGACTTACCTGTCAGCTAGAGCAAATTCCTCTTGCCAGTAATCGTCTAGTGCTTAATTCGGAAAAAGACCGTTTTGGTCAAAACAAAATTGAGCTGCATTGGCAACTAGGCGATCGCGAAATCGAAGCCTTTAAAAAAATTACGACTATTGTCAGTCAAGAATTAAATCAATCTGGAGTAGGGTACTTTCAGTCGTTAGAACAGCCTCTCAACCAGGATTTTGCCGCACTAACGGGTCATCATCATCTTGGTACAACTCGGATGCATTCTAGCCCAAAACAGGGAGTAGTTGATGCTGACTGTCGTGTCCATGGTCTTAATAATCTTTTTGTAGCGGGGAGTTCTGTGTTTCCCACGGGGGGTTATGCCAATCCGACTCTGACCATCGTCGCTTTAGCGATTAAATTAGCAGATAAAATTAAAACAGTGCTTTAGGCTCTCTAGATAGATCTGCAAATATCACCTGCAAATATCGGACAGTGCTTTTTTGCTCAACCCAGTATGGGTTTATTTCCTCAAACTTATAGAACTTTTGAATCAATTTTGTCATGTCATGTAAATAAATCTTGACATTACGGTCGTAACTCAGAAAACTATTTAAGGTGAGAGACCCCACCGTCCACAGCACGTACGTGCAGTCCGCCGCTGGGCGGCTAGGGCGCAAAGCGTCGGTGGATACACTCAATGCAATATCCGAAGGTGTACCACAAGGGCATAACATATCCTTTAGGATAAGTGCAAGCCGCTCCGCATATAAAACGGAGCAACGACCCCGCGCCGAGCGAAGCCTTTGGCTTCTAGTCGCGGGACTCAAAGAGTCCCAAGTCGTCGAAGACGACGATCTGGCGCTAACGCGCCTGCGGACGGACTGCGCGAATGCGCTGCGGCGCAAGGGAACGCGTTGCGATACGGGGCTTCCTCACCGTTGGTGAGATCGAGCAGACTCTAATCCTTAACTTAGAATGAAAGCAATCTCGGTAATTTATTCTCCCGAATTTTTAGAACATGATACGGGCTATGGACATCCAGAAAAGGCAAAACGTCTAACGGCGATCGCCGAGGCGCTCAGAGCGGTATCATGGCACGAGCAAATAGAATGGCTATTGCCGACTCCTGCTGAGTCCAATCGAGTACTGTCTTATATCCAGCAAATTCACACCCCCGAACATATTCAACGGATCAAGCAGGTTGCCAGTCAGGGAGGAGGGCATTTAGATGGTGATACACCGATTTCTCGTCGGAGCTATGATGTGGCGCTTCTCGCCGTCAGCGCTTGGTTAGATGGTGTAGATCAGGTTCTTCGACAGCAGCCTACCTTCGTGATGGCGCGTCCTCCAGGACACCATGCCACCCCAGATCGAGCCATGGGTTTTTGCCTCTTTGCTAATGCAGCGATCGCCGCTCACTATGCCCTGACTAAACCAGGAATTAAGCAGGTGGGTATTTTAGACTGGGATGTTCACCACGGCAACGGCACAGAAGCGATCGCCCGAAATAATCCGCATATTTCTTATTGTTCGCTCCATCAGCATCCCTGCTACCCCTACAGCGATACACCCCAGGGTATTACAGGCAAGCACCATAATCTGCTCAATTTACTGCTCAAAGCGGGAAGTGCGATCGCTGATTATCAAAAGCTATTTGAACAGGAGGTATTGCCGTTCTTTGACGCCAGCCAACCCGATTTATTGATCGTTAGTGCGGGTTATGACGCTAATCAGAGTGACCCCCTCGCAGGCATAAATTTGCAGCCCGAAGACTACCAAACCTTGAGCAAATATATTTTAAATATTACTAAATATCCCTTGTTTGGCTTGGAAGGTGGTTATCATTTAGCCGCGTTAGCTGATTCTGTAGTTGCCACTTTAAGTACTTGTCTTTTATAGTTGTTGAT
>JBCBWB010000065.1:0-25515 GCA_039817275.1 Cyanobacteria bacterium J06648_1
TAGAGTCAGAACCATAATAGCTATGATTTTGCTATGTTATCTAATCTTAAATACAAGAGGTTAAACAATAGTTAAGCTTAATTTTATTTAACTAATTAATTCGCAATTATTCGGTAGCTTTTGTAACCTAAAGCCTCTAAATAATTGGTTGTTGATCCTCTTCCTAGCCAAAGTGACCGCTGACATATTTTTGCGTCGATTCTTCTTGAGGATTGTCAAAAATGTTTTCTGTCTGGTTATACTCGACTAAATAACCAAAACGATTGCCCTCTTCTCCCGCTTCAGCATTAAAAAACGCCGTCATGTCTGCAACTCTGGTTGCCTGCTGCATATTGTGGGTCACAATAATAATGGTGTACTCTTGCTTGAGAGCGTGAATCAAATCTTCCACTTTGCTAGTAGAAACTGGGTCGAGAGAAGAACAAGGCTCGTCCATCAAGACGACATCTGGCTCTAGCGCCACCGCGCGCGCAATACATAGACGCTGCTGCTGCCCACCTGAAAGAGACAAGCCGCTTTGCTTAAGCTTGTCTTTGACTTCATCCCAAATAGCAGCCTGTCTTAAGGACTTTTCTACTAGATCGTCCATGTTGCCATCAAAACCGTTAATGCGCGCACCGTAGGCAATATTTTCATAAATCGATTTGGGAAAGGGATTAGGCTTTTGGAACACCATGCCTATCCGTCGTCGGACTTCTACAGGGTCGATATTGTCAGCATAGAGATTTTTGTTGCCGTAAATAACCTTACCCTGGACTTTGCAACCATCAATTAAATCATTGAGACGATTAAAACAGCGAAGTAGGGTACTTTTCCCGCAGCCAGAAGGACCAATCAAGGCGGTAACTTTTTTTTCTGGCACTTCCATATATACCCCCCGCAGGGCAGCAAAGTTATCGTAGGAAACAGTTACGTCTTCAGCTTTGAGGATGGTTTTTGTTTGTTGGGACTGTTGATTTTTTGCTTGAGTAGGCATGATTAATTAATTTGCGAGACTAGATTAAAATTTATTTTGCAAGTTGGGGACATATCTGTTTCGAGACGACCACGACCAGAGTATTGAGCTTCAAGCCTGAAGCCCAAAGCTAATAGCTAAATCAATAAACATTCTTGCGGGTTGCCCAACGGGATAAAATACTGGCAAGTAAGATCAGCAGTACCAGAATTAATGAAGCAGCCCAGGCAAGCTCTTTCTGACTCTCATAAGGAACTGTGGCAAAGTTATAGACCAACACTGAAAGGGAGGGGATTGGTTCAAACAAGCCGCTGGGCCAAAACTGAGTAAACAAAGCAGTGAAGATTAGCGGGGCTGTCTCTCCTGCGGCACGGGCGATCGCCAGGGTGGTTCCCGTGACAATGGCGGGTAGGGCTGCGGGTAGCACTATTTTCAAGACGGTATGAAAGTTAGAAGCGCCTACCCCCACTGATGCCCAGCGCACTTCTTGAGGCACTATTTGTAACGCCTCATCGGTGGTACGAACAATAATGGGTAACATTAATATTGCCAGAGCGAAACCCCCAGCAAATGCCGAAAAGCTATCTGTACGCAAGACAACTGCACCATAGGCAAAGATGCCGACGATAATCGATGGGACACCACTCAAAACATTAGTCGCAAAGCGAATCCAACGGGCAACTCTTTTAGGAGCAAATTCGGATAGGTAAACTGCCGCCAAAACCCCAATCGGAATGCTAATTGCCGCAGCAATACCAACTAAGAGTAAGGTGCCAACGATCGCATTAGCGACTCCGCCCCCCTCTTGGAAAGCCGCAGGTGGTAGCTCAGTAAATAGACTCAGGTTGAAACGACCTGCACCCTTGATAATTACATAACCAATGACTAGTCCTAAAGGTAAAAGCGCCAAACCCAAAAGAGAGAAAGCTAATGCAGTTAGCAATTTGCCAACAATAGTACGTGGACGGCTACTAGAAGTCTCCAGTGCCTCGAAATCTTGACTACGAGAGATAGAAGACATGATTATTTTGAGCGAAGGTTAAATGCTAGGTGCTAAATGTCAAATGTTGAATGCTAAATGCTAAAAGATTAATACTTTTTCACCTGCTGAATAATCAATTCAGCAATGATATTGACCACCAAAGTAATGGCAAACAAAATTAGTCCTGCATACATTAACGACTGTCGCTGCAAGCCACTAGCTTCAGGAAACTGATTTGCCATCAAAGATGCAATCGTGTTGGCAGGGGCAAGTATAGAAAAGTTGAGATTGTTGCTGTTGCCAATTACCAGGGTAGCCGCCATGGTTTCTCCTAAAGCTCGACCCAATGCCAACATTGTCCCTCCCACAATTCCCGAAAAAGCTGCGGGAACCAAGACGCTAAAAATAGTTTGCCAGCGAGTCGAGCCTACAGCATATGAGCCAGAGCGCAGATCGTCGGGTAAGGAAGCCAGAGAATCACGAGCGATCGCCGTTATCAACGGTAAAATCATAATCGATAAGATTATACCCGCAGGAAACATACCTGGTCCCACGTAATTGGTAGAAAATAAAGGCAACCAGCCAAAATTATTGTGTAGCCAAGCGCCGATTGGCTTCAAGAAAGGGATTAAGACAAATATGCCCCACAGCCCATAAACGACACTGGGTATAGCTGCCAGCAGCTCAACCAGAAACACGAGGATGCGTCGCACCGACTTGGGCAGAAAGTTTTCGCTCAGAACAATAGCACAGGCTACGCCAATGGGAAATGCTACTAGCAAAGCGATCAGGGAACTAACCACCGTGCCGTAGATCATGGGCAGAATTGCATACTGCTTTTCTGGAGGATTCCAAGAGCTACCAGTAAAGAAAGATAGACCAAATTCTTTGATCGCAGGAACAGCCTGAAGACCTACCTGAATCGTAATCCAAATCAAAATTCCCGCGATCGCCAGAGCAAAAAAGGCTGTGAGCCAAATAAAACTGCGGTCAAGACCTTTTTCGGTAGATGAACGTTTTTTGTTGTCTGTTTTTGAATTATGTGAATTAAGAGTGCCAAAGGTCATAACAGTGATAGTTTCTCCTCGAACTTGACAGCTATTAGGCTCTTTTTTTTAGTATTAGCTGTTAGTAATAATCGAAACTATGAATAGTTCCTGATTTAAATCAAAAACTTTCACTTCGTTTCTTACTGTCAAGAGTAATCGAGGCTATCAGATTTTTTTTCTACCCGTGGATAGATATAGTTTAGAGATTTTTTAATATTAGAAGTTTATTTAGCCGTTAACTTTTTGTTAATTTATACGTGATAATCAAGCAGATAAAAAAACGAGTTATTGTTGATTGGCAAAGCTATTTGTCATCGATCTCTGTATTTTGGCTAACCATAAAATTTGTTTGATTTGGAAC
The DNA here is from genome assembly GCA_039817275.1 of Cyanobacteria bacterium J06648_1. Taxonomy (GTDB): domain Bacteria; phylum Cyanobacteriota; class Cyanobacteriia; order Cyanobacteriales; family Xenococcaceae; genus Waterburya. Next base: position 3,348 of record JBCBWB010000065.1, read on the forward strand.
ATCAACCACAAAAAACTTGAGTCAGCTATTGTGAGATCAAAGCTGTTTTTTTACTTTTTAGCTTGTTTTTCGGCTATGCCGCTGAATTATTGAACAAAGTAATAATCCGTTTTTGTCTGGCGATCGCCCCATCAGTTTCTAAGCGAATTAACGCCCGAGAAAGAGTTTCAGGAGTAAACCCCAAATCTCCCGCTATATCTTTGAGAGGGCGATCTAAAACCACTGTTGTCTCTTGCGGAAAGTTTACTAAATGCCGTAGATAACGCAATACTCGCTCGTGAGCAATCCGAATGTCTCTGAGTTCTAAACGGAATTTGAGCGACTGGATTTTTCTGACCAAGATCGTCATAAAATCTTCTGCCAAGTCTGGGCGTTCTCGCATTACTTGTAAAAGTTCTTGCTTTGGATAGGCAATAACTTCTGAGTCTGCTTCAGCGATCGCTGTACAGGGATAAACATCGGTAAATAGGGCAATTTCAGCCAACGCTTCGGCGGCTTTGACTATTTCAGTCGTACTGGCTTCACCACGGTCGAGATAGCGAATTAGCTTAACTCTACCGGCAGTCACAACGTAAAAGTTCGAGGCTTCATCTCCTTGAGTAAATAATGTTTCTCCCGCACCCAAGTTTTGAGTCGTAATCTTATCTTTCAACGCTTCAGGCAAGCGATCGATGACGGTCAAGTCCATTTATTTTCCTCCATGTGAGTTAGTAGCTAAACTCGTTTTTTATTTAGTCGGCTAATCAAATAATCAAAAAAAAAGAGCTGTATCTCTTGTCGGCAAAATTGAGGTGCAGGAACTGTAATAGTAGATTTTCTTATTTGTGATGGTTAATCGCAGTATTCCCAGCAATATAGGCTGTTTATGAGTATATTATGATTGGCAAAAAAAGCCATTGATTTGGATCAATTTAAGGCTAAATTTTAGGTTTATTGGGGTAATTTCTTAGCAGATTCTAAGTTATCGCAGATTTGCATCAATAAACGATGGTAAAGCATCCGTTCTTCTAATGTCAGATTAGCCAGAATCGTTTCTTCTAGCCCTAGCCATAAATCAGTAACTGGTTTTTGGATAGCATATCCTTTTTCTGTCAAGTAAATGCGACACATCCTCGCATCCTTAAGATCTCTCCTCTTTTCTAGCAGTTTAGTTTTCTCTAAACGACTAAGCATTTTGGTTAAAGTTGGCGGTTCAATACATAGGCGTTCGGCTAGCTGGGTTTGAGTTAATCCATCTTCTTCTCCTAGCTGCATTAATAGCCGCTCTTGACCAATGTGCAGCTCCATTTTGGCTAAAGCGGCGCTCACTAAAGCGCGGTGCGCTCTAGAAACTTTCACCATAAGGTAGGTGGTGGTTAGCAGCGGATTTGGCTCAGACATCAAACTTATTTATTTAGCCGACTAATTAAATCTTAGCACTGTTGGTTCGGTTTAAGCCGAATCGAGAAAACCGAATAAAAGGATGGGAAAACTGGGTAGATAGGAACATTGCCATGGAGACAGTTACCGATCATTTGATGTCCTCTGGATATCTAAAAAGCCTGCAAAGGCTTGTTGCGCCTCGCCAAATCCTCAACATACCCGACAAATTGTCTCCCGCAGGAACCATACCCTTGTCCCAAAAATCTGCTTGGCAGATCGGCTTCGTATCTCAAGTTTAAGACAGTATGAACCAAAAATAGTTGTTCACAGCGAATAACAGTGCTTGATCGGCATAATATCCCAATTTTTTCCAATTATTGAAACAGTAAAGCGATTAAGTCAGGTTGAATGTGATTGAATAATAGCCATTGCTAGGACTTAATTTGTTTTAATTAGCTGTTTTGACGATTTGTCAATTAGCAAGCTCGAAGAAACTCAGTCTCACTCTATTTTCTTAGACGAAAATTGTGGCACGATGAAAAACAAACGCGCAGAGATTAAGGTTGCAACATCCCAGTTGCCAGGAATTCTCATTGAAAAATATCAATATAGTGCAGGTTCGCTAGAACCCTTGCCCAAACATGCTCATCAAGAATATCAGTTGGGCATGAGCTTTAATTGTCAGGGTGAGTATTTCTATCGTGGTGCATATCATCCTGTACCAATAGGGAACCTCAGTATTATTCATTCAGGGGAAGTACATTCTCCGAGTGAGAGAACTTATTTATCCCAGCCTGCAACTTTTTGGATGATGCACGTCGATCCTAGTCGTCTTCGGGAGACAGCATTAGAAATAGCTGATGATGCATCAGTTCCTTTTTTCAAAGCACCAGTAATAGCCGATCGCTCTTTGGGCGGACTATTTTACGGTCTTTGTTTGGCGGTTCAGACTAACACCTGCAAATTAACCCAAGATGCTTTGCTGCTCGATTTCTTTGCCAATTTGATCGGATGTCGGGATAAATTCATCCCAGAGTCTTATCCTAGAGCTAAATCGGCGATCGCCAGAGTGTGCGAGTATTTGCAAGAAAACTATACCGACAACGTATCTTTAGCCGAGTTGGCAAGTATAGCGGGAACTAGCCGTTTTTATCTCAGTCGCCTGTTTCATCGCCAGCAAGGCATTACCCTCGGTGCCTATCACACTCAAATCAAAGTTGATCGCGCCAAAAAACTTCTAGCTCAGGGGATGTCTATTGCTCAGACAGCTTCGGCAACAGGGTTTTACGACCAAAGTCACCTGGGGCATCATTTTAAGCGAATAGTAGGAACTACACCAGGCAATTATCAGCCAAAAAAAGAGCAATAATCTCCTATACACAATCTGAGGTCTTTTTTAAAATCAATTGAGCACTAAGGTTTGATAGCTAACAGTAATCAGGCAATCCTCATTCTGACCGCACTTTTGTCGAGTGGGTTGCCGAGCAAGATCGTGTCACAATTCTGATGTCTTCGAGCGATCGCCATAGCCAGAATCGGCAAATTTTCGACAGATTGCACCAGACAAAGGACTAGCTTTGCACCCAAGAGAATCAAATCTCGGCTCGATTGTCACGAGCGCTTCATGAATTATCGTTGATGAATTTTAACTAGACAACAATAACAAATTAATTATGAAACCATTAACAGCATTGGATAACTATGGCTTACTCGGCAACTCTGGACTAAGAGTCTCGCCCCTGTGTCTCGGAACCATGACTTTTGGCGAAGACTGGGGTTGGGGTGCCGACTTTGAAACCAGCCAAGAGATTTTTAATACCTATGCTGATCGCGGCGGCAATTTTATCGATACGGCAAATATTTATACCAACGGTACAAGTGAATCATATTTAGGCAAACTGCTAGAGGGGAGACGCGATCGCTTTGTCTTAGCCACCAAATATACTCTCAACACCGACCCTAAAAACCCCAATGCGGGGGGGAATCATCGCCGCAGTATGATTACCGCCGTCGAAGCTAGCTTGAAGCGGCTAAAGACAGACTATATTGATCTTTACTGGCTCCATGCTTGGGACTATCGCAACTCGATTGAAGAAGTTTTGCGGGCATTAGACGACCTAGTGCATCAGGGGAAAATCTTGCACATCGGACTGAGTGATACACCAGCCTGGATCGTTGCCGAAGGGCAGGCGATCGCCCGCATGCGGGGCTGGACTCCCATCTCTGCCATTCAAATCCACTATAATCTGGTAGAACGTACCTCTGAAGCTGACCTGATTCCCATGGCGCAGCACCACGATATTACTCCCTTAGCTTGGTCGCCTCTAGCTGGTGGAGTATTGGCAGGAAAATATACCCTCGAAGATCTCGAACAAGAAGATGACGGTGGTGGACGTAAATCCATGTCTCAGTCTATGGGACAGTTGAATCAACGCAGTATTGAAATTGGCAACAAGGTCAAAGAGATAGCCCAAGAAATAGGTCGCTCTCCTAGCCAGGTAGCTTTAAACTGGCTCCTACAGCAGCCAGGGGGAACGATTCCTATCGTTGGCGCGCGGAAACTATCCCATGTCAAAGACAATCTTCAGGCAGTCGATTTTACCCTCACCCCTGAACAAATAGAGCGTTTGAACCAGGCAGGCGATTATCAGCCTCCTTTTCCCCACAATTTTGTTACTCCTGGGCTAATTGATTCGATGGTAGATGGAGAGACAGAAATAGAAGAGGCTGAGTTATTAAAATCTTAATTGAGTAAGCAGAAATAGCGATCGCCTTGCAAATCATTTAAAGAAAGCCTATAGACTATAGCTATTAAAGAGATGTCTAGTATTTTTCAATTCACATTAGACATAAGATATTAGAGTTGAGTCCGAGTCGGAATATATCTCGCTCGCTAAATATTGAACAACAGCGACTCGCAACACAAAGATTGATCGACCAAAAGTATTTTCAGAGCCAGGAATATGACCGCTGAAGCTAAAAGACTAGAAGAAAATCGCCAGCGCCAAGCCTATTGGACTCGTTGGGGCTGCTACGTATCCGAACGTCAGTGGGGAACGGTAAGGGAAGACTACAGCGAAGATGGTTCGGCTTGGGACTATTTTTCGCACCAGGATTCTTTATCTCGTACCTATCGTTGGGGAGAAGACGGTATTGCGGGCATCTGCGACAACCACCAGCGTCTTTGTTTTGCCCTGGCTTTTTGGAATGAACAAGACCCCATTGTTAAGGAGAAGCTGTTTGGCTTGACTGGTTCGCAAGGCAATCATGGAGAAGATGTCAAGGAGTATTACTTTTATCTCGATAATACGCCGACTCATTCTTATATGAAATATCTGTATAAATATCCTCAGAGTGAGTATCCCTATGCCGATTTAGTAGCAGAAAATCAGCGACGTGGTTTTACCGATCCCGAATACGAATTACTAGACACGGGAATCTTTGACGAGGATCAATATTTTGATATTTTTGTCGAATACGCCAAAGCCAGCGATGAAGATATTTTGGTCAGAGTTACGGCACATAATCGTGGCGCGGTAGAAAAGCCCTTACACATTCTGCCAACACTTTGGTTTCGCAATACCTGGTCTTGGTATAAGGATGCCACAAAGCCACAGTTAAAAGTTCGCGATCGCCAAAATAACCATAGCGTCATCGAAGCCGATCACCCTAGCTTGGGCAAACGTTGGCTGTACTGTAACAACCCTGATGGACTGTTATTTACCGAAAATGAAACTAACGCTGAATTATTGTTCGGGACGAAAAATGCTTCTCCCTATGTCAAAGACGGCATTAATAACTATGTGGTTGAGGGAAATAAGGATGCCGTCAATCCCGATAATCTCGGCACTAAGTTTGCTTCTCACTATCAGCTATCGATTCCCGCAGGAGAAAGTAGAACTGTCGAACTAAGACTATGCCAAGAGTCGGATCTAGCCAATCCTTTTGCGGACTTTGACGAGATTTATAGTCAAAGAAAACAGGAAGCTGAAGAATTCTATAGCTGGATCAATCCCCATGACATAACAGCAGAGCAGCGCAATATACAGCGACAGGCCTTTGCCGGGATGCTATGGAGTAAGCAGTTTTACTACTACGTTGTTGAAGATTGGCTAGAGGGTGACTCTGGTACTGTGCCTCCTCCCAAATCTCGTCAAAACGGCAGAAATTCTCAATGGAAGCACTTATTTAATGATGACATTATTTCCATGCCCGATAAGTGGGAATATCCTTGGTATGCCGCCTGGGACTTAGCTTTCCATCTCATTCCCCTCGCCATTCTCGACCCCGACTATGCCAAACTGCAACTATCTCGCCTAACTCGCGAATGGTATATGCATCCCAACGGACAAATACCTGCCTATGAATGGGCGTTTAGCGATGTCAATCCTCCCGTCGAAGCTTTTGCTGCCTGGCAGATATATACTCTGGAGGCAAAATTTTGGGGACGTAAGGACAAAGACTTCTTAGAACGGATTTTCCAAAAACTACTGCTTAACTTTACCTGGTGGGTCAACCGAGAAGATGCCCAGGGCAACAATATTTTTGAGGGAGGATTTCTGGGTTTAGATAATATTGGCGTGTTTGACCGCTCTAGCCAACTGCCTACTGGTGGCTACCTCGAACAGGCTGATGCTACATCCTGGATGGGTATGTATAGTTTGGGCATGCTTCATATTGCCCTTGAGCTGGCTCAGGAACGCCCGCCCTACGAGGATGTTGCCAGCAAGTTCTTTGAACACTTTTTATATATTGCCGATGCAATGAATGATATCGGTGAAGGTTTCTCTCTCTGGGATGAAGAGGACGGTTTCTATTATGATGCCATCAATTTCCCCGATGGCGATCGCTCAATGCTCAAAGTGCGATCGCTAGTGGGCTTGATTCCACTGTTAGGAGTAAACTTACTCGAACCCGAAACTATTGCCAACCTACCTGGATTTAAGAGACGCTTGGAGTGGTTTATCGAGAATCGCCCCGACCTGAAAAAGAACGTAGCCTGCATGACTACAGAGGGCATGAGTGCCAGGCGATTACTGGCTCTATGCTATGCTACCCCCAGAAATGACGGCAAGAGCAATAAATTACAAAGATTGTTGGCATATATGTTCGATGAGTCCGAGTTTCTTAGTCCTTACGGTATTCGTTCGGTATCAAAATACCATCAGGACAATCCCTTTATCATGCACGTCAACGGTAACGAGTATCGCGTAGACTACCAGCCAGCCGAATCAACTTCGGGTATGTTTGGCGGCAATTCCAACTGGAGGGGTCCGATTTGGTTTCCGATTAACTACCTACTGCTAGAAGCGCTACAAAACTTCCACGAATATTTGGGAGATGATTTCCAGGTAGAATTCCCCACAGGTTCGGGAGATTATAAAAACCTCGATGAAATTGTCGTCGAGCTTGCCAACCGTATGACCAGTATTTTCTTGCGGGATGACGCGGATAAACGTCCCGTCTTTGGTGGAATCGACAAGTTTCAAGACGATCCCTACTGGCGAGACTATATTTATTTCCACGAATACTTCCATGGCGATAATGGCGCGGGCTTGGGTGCATCTCATCAGACAGGCTGGACGGGAGTTGTGGCTTATTTGATTCAGCTGAGTGCTGAAAATGGAACCTAATCACGTCAGGTCACATTGCTCGATCCCAATGGAATTGTTTTGGCTGCATCCTCACAAGTTCCTCAAATTAATTGCCTATAACTGGGTTAACAACTACAAAACACCATTTATCTAAGGTAGATCCAGAAATGAAGCTCTCAGGCATTGCGCCCAGCATTTTCCAAGTCAGCCAACAATAGCTGGGGTAAAGTCTTGATTGCTTGCTAACTTTAACCAGGAGGTATCATAAGTGATTAGCAAAATTTTAGTCGCCCTAGACCTTTCGGCAAATAGTGAACCGATGTTTAATGCGGCAGTGTCATTAGCACAAACTACTGGTGCATCCCTAATGCTGCTTCATGTTGTTTCTCGCAGTGAACCAGGCTATCCCATGCTGCCCACCTATAATTATTATTCCTTTGTAGATGACCGCGAATATGATACCTATCAAAAACAGTTGACTGAATATAACCAGCGAGGACTGTATTTTCTACAAAGCTTGACTCAAAGGGCAATAGCGAAAGGCATTACCACCGAACATACTCAACTGACAGGAAATCCTGGCAGGATGATTTGCCAACTAGCGGCTAATTGGTCGGCTGATTTAATCTTAGTTGGTAGTCGGGGACTCAAAGGGCTAAAAGAAATGTTTCTCGGCAGCGTTAGTAACTATGTTTCCCACCATGCACCTTGTTCTATTTTGATTGTGCGAACCTCAACTGAATCGGCATCAACCAAAAATCACCCAGAACTCTTGACTACATCTGACGAAACTGCTTCGTAACTGCCGATTTGTAACTTCTAACTTTATTGGTGAGGTATTTACCATGATTAATAAAATCTTGGTCGCGATTGATTGTGACGCAGGAGATTTACTTGACTTTGACTCCACGCTTTCGTTGGCTCAAAGCACGGAAGCATCGTTGATGCTGCTGCATGTCATGTCGGAACAGGATCAGGACTACCCTGTATTTCCGACCTATGTTTACTATCAAGTACTGAAAAACCCTGATCATCCTGAATACAATGCCAAATGGCTCGAATACGAACAACAGAGTCTAGATTATTTACGTAGTCTGACCAAAAAAGCGATCGCCGCAGGAGTAGCAGCCGAATATACGCAGTTAAACGGACTTCCAGGTCAGATAATTTGTGAAATAGCTAATCACTGGTCAGCCGATTTGATTGTCGTCGGCAGTCGTGGACTCAAAGGTTTAAATGAAATATTTTTGGGTAGCGTTAGTAACTACGTAACTCATCATGCACCCTGTTCAGTTTTGATTATGCGATCGCCGAGGGACTCAGAATCAGATTTGGCACTGACTCCAGAATTAAATACGCAGCAGAGACTAACCGCCAATCAACCAGAAAAAATAGGTTAGCAGGATATTTGATCGTGTTTATCTATCTACCATTATCTCGGCAGTAAAAAGCGATCGCCTTTTAATCAATGACTCAAAAAAGCAGCTCTTGTGACTAGACTTGTCTCGCTTGACGATTTTCTTGATTGCAAACTTAAAATCTCTATCTTTTAGGTGAAGCATAAAACAAATGTATTGACTAAGCTTTTTATTGAGAGATACCAGAGAAATTATTTAACCCATCATGCCATACACTACCAGACAGGCGCTTGGAATTAGTGCGATCGCTTTCGGGCTTGTGTTCACTAATGCCGTTGCCGTCAATGCTCAAACAAAAACCTCAGACAGCTTCGAATTTGAACAGCTGCAAACAGGCGAAGATGTTAACTGGAGTTTTTCCAGTGAAGCTGAAACTATTTCGATTCAGGATAATCTTCAACAACTTACCGAACTCAGCATATCTGATTCTAATGATAGCGATGTACGCTTAGTTGACGAAAATGACAGTCGAGTTTGGGGCAATCGAGGAGACAAAGAAGCTTATTCTTTTGAAGCTGAAGTTTATAACTATTAATATCTCTATTCCTACCTAGCAAGAAAAACTGGTACTTTTATCTATGCAGCATCACAGCAGGCTGTATATTTTTCTGTTGAGCGCCAAAACATCACCCCAGAACCAACTAAAATAATGCTGACTCGTATATCTCCACAATACCAATTAATATGATTCCTTCTTGGTTGGCAATTGGGGTTGTTACCCTTGCCATTCCCTTGGTCTGCAACCGCTTCATTACTAGCAGAGATTTTCGCTGGTTTAAGCGCTTACGTCGTCCCGATTGGCTAACTTTTGAATCGGCAATTCCTCTTATTTGGACGGTAGTTTTTATCTGTGGTGGTTGGTCGGCTTATAATGTCTGGCAAGCTGAACCTGGCAGTGGTTCAACCTGGCTCTTGATGAGTCTATATATGGTAGTAGAAACGGCGATCTCACTTTACACCCTCGTAATGTGCAAAACCCGCAGTCTCAGAATTGGCACGATTATCGGCGGAACTGGATTTTTGCTCGGTGCAATCTTAGCTACTTTGGTACAGCCAATCTCAGGAACGGCATTGATATTATTACTTCCCTACTTGCTCTGGAGTCCCGTAGGAACTTTTGTTACCTGGCAGATGATGCAGCTAAACCCTGCCGATGTTTAGCTAATGTCTAAATTTTGCCGAGATTAAATGTCTGCTCAGTATTAGTAAACGTTACACAAACTAAGAGCTAGCATTGCCACCGTGAACTGTTTTAACCCATTTCAAGCGTTTCGGGCGGACTGACATTCTGGCAATAACGCTAGACAAAACTATTTGCCAGTGAAGCATATAAATTAGACCTCGCAATGATTGTCCTAAAATAGGCATTAGAGTCGAGAGGTTAATCCGATTGCCAGAAGCGCGTTGAACTCGAACCAAACCCTGAAACATGCCGACAAAACCCCAGACAAAAAGCAAGGCAGTGACAGGACTAAGAACGGGGAGACGATGACGAGCGATCGCCAAAATACCGTCAGGGACGTTTGCCGCTGGGACGATATATTGCAGCAGCATCCAGCAGAGTAAATCGATGCGCTTGCCAAATCCCATGGGGTTACGGAAAATGTAGCGCCAATAGTCGAGATAGCGCTGATAGCCGCCTTCTGCCCAACGATTGCGCTGATGCCAGAGTGAATAGGCACTAGTTACGCCTTCTTCTAAGACTGGCGGGGTAAGCAGAAAACCAATTTTCCAATTATCTAGGTGGAGACGCACTGTAAGATCCAAGTCATCGGTGATGGTTTCTTCATTCCAACCGCCACAGCTATGGAGCGCCGCACGACTGACAAACTGACCATTGCCCCTTAGTTCGCCAATTCCCCCCACGGCAATACGCTGTTGCTGCACATAGCTATCGAGAGCCATCTCCGTTGCCTGTCCTTTCGTCCAAAAGTTTTCGTCTGTATTGGCGATCGCTTTTCTAACCTGAACTGCGCCCATCTGCTGCTGCTCAAACAGAGGCACAACTCTCCTTAATAGGTCAGGAGACACCTTCGCATCGGCATCAAACACGCCAATAATATCGCCGAAGGTTTGGGGAATAACCTGATTTAAGGCTCCCGATTTGCCTCCCCCAGCCTGGGCTGCACGATGGACTACCTTGAGCTGGGGATATTCAATTGCCAATCGGTCTAAAATCTCTGGAGTACTGTCGGTGCTGCGATCGTCGATCGCCCAGACCTCGTACTTGTCCGTAGGATAGTCTAGACTACAGAGCATTGCCACTAAATTGCTGATCACAACTTCTTCGTTTTTAGCGGCGACCAAAAGGGAGATCTTGGGAGCATCGACAAGACTAGCATCGTCTAATGGTTGAGGCACGGGATCCGCCTTGGTAAACAAATAGCGCACTATTTGCATCCCGACCAAAGATGTAAAGCCATAAACTAGCCAGATTCCCCAACTAGCTAAATGGAGAGCCAAGACCGTCAGCCAGGTTGCCATGAGTAAGAAGGCGGCTTTTTGTCTACGACCAGCTAAACCCTGAAAAAAGTCTTCGCGAAACTCTTCCTCCGCAACTTCTGGGTCTGATAATTCAGAGAGCAGAGAATTAATGGGATCTAAATCGGGGGCTGATTCTTCTTTTGACCAATAATTCTCTGTCATAATCTATGTTTTTAAATCTGCGCTTGGCTCAAAACTAGATGAGGATCTTGCTATTGTCTAACAGGCAACAACTTATATATTCTTCATCATCTTGGCTCAATTGTAGCTATAATTGTAAACTTTCTTGGCTGAAATTTAACCTGTCAATTGCTCAATCTCGCTTTTTTGGTGCTGCGGCTATTTTTTGGGTAGAGTTAAGAAGCAACAATAGTTTAATTTTTATAAATTTAATTAAAGCTTTAGTAGTATGATCACCGCTAGTTTAATTACGGGTTTAGCGATCGCCTTAGCCTCCGTATTGTGGGTTGAGCTAGTTAGAGATTTTTACCATACTCTGTCTCATCTCTGGCAGCCTTTATATCGCCTGCATGTTTGGCATCACAAGGTTTTTCGTCGCGATCTCTCGGTAGTCAGCGAAGAGATATATCGTCAGGCTCATTGGTATAACGACGTGCCAGAGTCGTTGGTAATGTTGACCTTGAGTATTTTGCCCTGGCAGCTTACCCAAGCTTGGGATTTTACGCCTCGGTGGGCTGTCTGGACTGGTTCTCTCTATACTTTGAGCTTTCTGTTGGGGGCGATCGCTCGCGGGTTGGGTATCCCTTTGGTAGATGAATTGACCGACGTAACCCACCGCCCAGGTGAGTTTACTAATCTGCCTTCCCGCTGGTTTGTCAATCGTCCCTACCATTGGCGACATCATTTTGATAATCAGGATGCCTATTTCTCTGGTACTTTAACCCTGGTAGACAAGCTTATGGGTACGGCTTTATCCCTCAAAAACAAACGCATCGCCGTCACGGGGGCATCAGGTACTTTGGGTATAGCCCTCCTAACTCAGCTACATTTAGCTGGGGCTAAGGTTATTGCCCTGACTTCTTCTGAGAGAGAGATTATTCTCAATCTGAACGGGGAACAAATGCCGCTGAAAACCATATCTTGGCAGGCGGGACAGGAAGCAGAACTTCGTTCTCAGTTAGCCAAAGTAGATATTTTGATTCTCAATCATGGGGTTAATGTCTATGGACAGAGAGATGAGGCGGCGATCGCCAAATCTTATGAGGTCAATACCTTTTCCAGTTTGCGGCTGATGGAGCTGTTTTTTCAAACCATCAAAAGCGATCGCGATATGATTCGCAAAGAAGTGTGGGTCAATACTTCCGAAGCTGAAGTTAATCCTGCTTTTAGTCCCCTCTATGAACTGAGTAAAAGAGCGATCGGCGAGCTAGTTACCCTGCGCCGTCTGGATGCTCCATGTGTAGTGCGCAAGCTAATTTTAGGTCCTTTCAAAAGTAAGCTCAATCCCGTGGGAGTCATGTCTCCTGAATGGGTAGCCAAGCAGATTGTCAATCTAGCCAAAAGAGATGTCCGCAATATCATCGTCACGATCAATCCTCTTACCTTTATCCTGCTGCCTATTAAAGAATTCATGACCGCTAGCTACTTTCGCTGGTTTAGTTCTGCCGACAAAGCGTCAAAAAAATAGATCGAGCGAGAACTTCAAAACAATCTATCTATGGTCACGATCAATAGGAATCGGCAAATATCTATTTAATCAGCCTGTAAATCTAAGTTTTCACCTTCACCTCTCAACATTTGTTTGCTGAATTAATTGCACTATAGTAGTTATCAATTCTGGAATATCGATTGGTTTGGCAAGATGCTTTTGATATCCCGCATCAAAAGTACGTTGTATGTCTATTTCTCTAGCATAAGCCGTAAGAGCGATCGCAGGTAGATTTTTTCCTTGAGGCAAAGCTCTAATTTGAGTTATCAGACTGTAGCCATCAGTTTCGGGCATTCCAATATCACTAATAATCAAATCGGGAGTGGATCTGTTAAATGCTTCTAGGGCTTCTTTTGCTGATGTTACTGGCATCACTTCTGCTCCCTCTTGTTCTAAAACCAAGGTAATTATGTCTAACGAGTCTGGTTCGTCATCTACTACTAAAACTTTGACACCACTAAAGCGATTTGGTTGTACGGATTGGTTTATTAGATTGCTGTCTATCTCTGTTGGTTCTACTGTTGCTGTGTTAATCAGAGGTAGTTTAACGCTAAAGGTAGCTCCTTGACCTTCCCCTGGACTCGATACTGCTACGGTTCCCCTGTGTAGTTCGGTTAAATGGCGTACTATCGCCAGCCCCAAACCCAATCCGCCATACTGTCTGGTACTATTACTTTGAGCCTGACTGAAGCGATCAAATACATAGGGTAAAAATTCAGGCTTAATTCCCTGTCCTGTATCTTTGACTACGATCTGAGCATAAGAATTAACACGCTCTAGTTTGATAATTACTCGCCCACCTTCAGGAGTAAACTTAATTGCATTGGAAACTAAATTCCAGACTACTTGTTGTAAACGTCCTGCATCTCCTAAAACTTGAAGAGTATTTAATTCATAAATTGTTTCTATCTGAATTGATTTGGCTTCTGCTGCTAAGTTCGTTGTCGTCAGTGCCGATCTAATGATTGATTCTAAATTAAGGGGATTTTTGTTAAGGTTTAATTGACCCCGCAAAATTCGTGAAACATCTAACAAATCTTCAATCAGTTGTGCCTGTAACCTAGCATTGCGTCCGATAATTTCAATTCCCATCGCTGTTTTCTCGGCATCTAGTCTGCCAGCAGCCAGCATTTGCGACCAACCTAAAATGGGATTAAGAGGAGTACGTAATTCGTGGGAAACAATTGCCAAAAATTCATCTTTGAGTCGGTTGGCTTGAATTAAATCTTCAGTCTGCTGTCGTAATGTTTCTTCCAGTTCTTTAATACGGTTGATATTAGTATTCGTACCGTACCACTTAATAATATCGCCCCGTTCGTTGCGTAAAGGTCTAGCTCTAGCCAAAAACCAATTGTACTTGCCACCGATACCGCGCAGACGCGCTTCAATATTATATTTTCTTCCCGACTCAATTGCTCTATTCCAAGTTTTTATAACTCTGGCTAAATCGTCTGGATGAACGACTGTCGCCCAACCGTCTGCCTGTATTTGTTCTAGGGTGACTCCCGTGTATTCTTGCCAACGCTGATTGATATAGTCGATCTCACCCTCTGGTGTAGCCGTCCAAATTTGTTGGGGAATAATCTCGGTAATCAGTCTCAGTTCGTATTCGCTTTGTTGTAGAGCCTGTTTGCTCTTCTCGCGATCGCTAATATCAATCCCAGAAGGAATTAGGTATTCTATCTCACCCCCAGCATCGAATAAGGGAACCAGAGCAAAGTCGATGATGATATAGTTTTCTTCACTCAGGCGAACTTCCACGTCATAACGAACTGCTTCTCCTGTTTTAGCTCGCTCAATAGCAGCATTTAAGCGTACTTGGCTTGCCGTGGAATAAGACCACCAGTAGGCTTCGGCAAAAGGTTTACCTAAAACATCTTCTGGCTGTAAATTGGCTGCTTGTAGTGCGGTAAGATTGGCTTCTAGTAAGATACCTTCGGGGCTTAGTACGCCGATAAAGCTATACAAACTATCTAAAACCCGTCTCAGATGCTGTTCATTGCGACGCAGTTTTTCTTCTGCTTGTTTGCGATCGCTGATGTCGAGATTAATCCCGCTAAAGCTGACTGGTTCGCCGTTTTTATTCCGAGTTACGCTACCAACACCCAAGATCCAGCGAATTCCGAGTTGGGGATGAACGATCCGAAATTCAAACTTTAATTCCGCAGTTGGATCCCCCAGGACTCTTTCTAATTCTCGACTAGTAGCTTCTACGTCTTCTGGATAGAGGAAGCTCGTCCAGGTGGCAATAGTTGACTCAGCTTCAGGGTCGAATCCATATAAATCGTAGCAATCTTGCGACCAAATAATGTTACCCGTAGCAATGTCCCAATTCCAAGAGGCTGCTTTGGCACTGGATAATGCTAGGGTTAGCAACTGCTCTTTTTTAGCTAGTTCTTGCTCGGATTTTTTTACAGGGGTGATATCTTTAGAAATACCAATAATTCCTAGAACATTACCCGTATCGTCCCGCCAGGGATATTTATTGGTCAGTAGCGATCGCGTCTTCGCGGAAAAATCAATTTGTTCTTCAAAAGACATCATCTTATTTTCAGTAATTACCTGGCGATCAACCTCTAGAATCGCTTCGGCAATCTCAGAACTAAACAAAGTGCGATCGTCTCGACCTAATATCTCTTCGACAGTCATTCCCAGCCAATTAGCAGCAGACTGATTGATGGTTACGTAGCGTCCCTGACAATCTTTAACAAAAATTGCATCGGCAGAACCCTCGATTACGGATTTTAAGATACTGTTAGTATTTGTTAATTCCACTTCAGTTTGTTTACGATTGGTAATATCTCTGGCAATACCTACTATCTGCTGTAGCGAACCATTTGCGGTACGGCTATAAACTCGATCTTGACTGCAAAACCACCGCCATTCACCGCTTTTGTGGCGCATTCGATATTCAAACTTACATATTTCATCCTGTTCGGAGTTATGAAGACTTGATATATGAGCGGGGAATTGAGCAAAGTCATCGGGGTGCATCACCTGAGTCACAAAATTAGGCTCTAACTCTGATATTTCTTGAGGGGTATAGCCTAATGAATCGTAAGCCTGGGAATTGACATAGACATTGCGGTTGGCGATCGCATCATAAAGATATATGATCCCTGGAAGAGAATCTACCAGTTGTTCTTTAGTTGCAATTTGAAACGTTTGTTCTTCACCTATTCGATCTAACGCTTTAGATATAATTCCCGTTCCAACATCCTTAGTAACATCGATAAAACTTACCTCTACTCCATAAAGCTCTTTACTGTTGACTTTAATTAGAGGCAAAGTGTCGATTGAGATCCAAACCAAATCTCCATTTGGCTGATAAAACCCCATAATGACATCTGAACAAGGTTGACCCGTTCTAATTGAAACTATCGCTGGATAGGATTCAGTCGGAAAAACAGAACCGTCTTCGTGAATCGTTTGCCAGGGTGGGTTAAAAGGAGAAGCCCCAATCAATTGCTCGGCAGTATAGCCTAGAATGTTTTCTGCTTCGACATTACAGCTTTGAATAGTTCCATCGGCTAGGTGAAATATTACTCCGACTGCTGCTGTTGAGTTGGAAGTGCGATTGGGATTCGTCTTCATTTGAGGGCTATACTTCTGCTTGAATTTAGATGTTGTCCTCAGTGTTGTTAAATTTGGATTGTTTTTGAGGCTTTTATAAATACTATTTTGTATATTAAGTATTATATCCTACGGCATACAACCAGTATTTTTAACCTTCTTAAGATAGTTTTTTCTCAATAGAAAATTTGCTATCGAGCTGGTAATCCAACTCACACAGCATAAAAAATCATTCTCATGACGATTTTTACTCTAGATACTATGTAAATCCCAACACGCTAGAACAATAATGAGAACTATCTAAAATTAAATATCGAATAGCTCAACAGTGGTCAAAAATTGTTCTAAATCAAAAGGTTTATAAAGTAATCTGTCTGCACCAGCTTCTTTAGCCTGTTGGCAACTAACGTCTTGATTGGCAGTCATCAACAGAACGGGAATATAAGGTAGATCTTGAAGGTTACGCAAGCGATCGATTACCTCATAGCCATTTATCCCAGGCATCATCAAGTCTAAAATAATTAGGTCTGGTTTGAGTGCTTCTGTTTGTATTAGAGCTAAAGCAGTTTCTCCACTTTCGGCAGTATTCACTTGATACCCTTGGGTTTCCAAAACAAACTGCGCTAAAAATACATTATCTGCAACGTCATCTACGACTAAAATACGCTTAGTCTGTCGTTCGGTTATTAAAGACATTAATATTAAAGACATTAAAAAAATCGATTTTATTATATATACAATTCTATGAGTCTTATTTCCGAGCAACCTCCGTTAAAAGGTGTATAAATGACGATAGAGCTTAGAGGGGATGTCTTTATAATTGGGTAAAAAATTATTTTCTAAACCTGTTCTTCAACTAAGTATAGCGATCACTACTAAAACTACTAAGATTGTATTAACTGAAGAATTGAGATAACTTTTGAGTGGCGATCAAAGGCTAAAAGCTCAGGATCCAATAGCTAGTTATTTGATTAAGATCGAACTAAATTTGACCAATAGTTATGTCCAACACCACTCACCCTAAAGTCCAAGAAGAGCGCCAGTACCAACAGTCGTCGGCAGTAAATCACTACATATCTTTCCTGGCACGTATTTTTCTCTCCAGCATTTTTCTCTGGTCGGGGACTAACAAAATTATCGATCCCCTTGCTTCATTAGCCAAGATGACTGCCCAGGGAATGCCTTTTACATCTGTACTTTTGGTGGGGGCGATCGCCCTGGAAATTTTGGGCGGACTCTCGGTACTCCTGGGGATTAAGCCTCGCTGGGGGGCGGTGATGCTGGTGATTTTTCTTGTCCCCGCTACCTTAATTTTTCATACCGATTTTTCCACTGAACTCGAACAAGCAATGTTCTTGAAAAACCTGGCAATGCTGGGTGGGTTGCTGCTGTTGATCCAGAATGGGGGAGGAAATATCGTCTTGTGGTCAGAAAATCCTTTATTTTCACCTTCTAAGGCTCCAGAAGGAGAATTAGAGAGCGATCAAATATCAATGGATAATTGACAATGGACAAAAGTTCGGCTAAATTTCCGATAATTATAGCAGGACATAAGAAAGTTAGCTCTCGGTAAAAATATAATAATCTTGATGCTGCAAAGTTAAAATCTGGGATCAAGAAAGTTGTGACAACTGACATGAAAAGCGTATCAATGGAATTGATAATTTAAAATTTCGCAACTTTTTTTCCTGCTAGGTAAACCGATGCGATCGCGGAAATATAACTTTGATTAGGTTTAAGCAAAATGAAATCAGCATCCCAACCGCTGGCAATACTACCCTTGGCATCGCCAATTCCCGCTGCTTTAGCTGGATAAGCGGAAACCATTTTCCAAGCTTGCTCAAAATCTACAATTCCCATTTCTGCCAGTTTGAATGGTGCATGAAACAAAGAAGGATAGTGATAGTCGGAACAAAGACAGTCCACTACTTCCGCTTTGGCTGCTGCTTCGACACTCATCCAACCTACATGAGAACCACCCCTAATTAAATTCGGCGCACCCATCAATACTGACGCACTATATTTTTTTGATTGAGCAGCCAGTTCGATAGTAGCGGGGAATTCTGCAATAGAAACTCCTCGTTTGGCACTTAGTTCGACTTTAGCTTCGGTATCATCATCGTGAGAAGCGATCGCAATATTGTGTTCATGTGCCAGAGTTACTAATTCTTCTACTTGTGCTAATCCTTTTTGCTTGTTACCCAAAGCCGTTTGAATTAACTCTTGTAATTCCCCATCGCTCATTTTGTGTCGGCGACGCAAGCTATTTAGATGGCGGTTTAGTTTGTAGTCATCTCCTGAAGGAGGAAGATGATCGTTAAGGGATAATAGTTGTACTTTGCCCTGTTCTAACCAATCACTTAATTCATCATACTTGTCGGTATTCGCCTGTTCGTGACGAATGTGAATTCTACTGTCAGCTTTAAGACTTTTTTTTCCTTCTCCCAAAACAAAATCAATAATTTCCCTAGCAGTATCCCGACTCCGCAATCCAGGTTCATAAGAATCGGTAATCGAATAGAAAAAGGTTGTAATACCTGCGGCAATTAAATTGCGATCATTTTCCAACATTGCCATCTCGATGGGAAAACGGACCCCTGGACGCGGTGCGATCGCTCTTTCAAAAGAGTCTCCGTGTATATCTACTATTCCAGGTAGCATCCATAACCCCTTTGCCACTGTTGTTGGTAAACTCTGACTACAGGATGTGTCTACAGATAGAAACTTGCCATTTTCAATCACAACACAGGCATTTCTGATCCAGCCTGTGGGAGTTAGAACATCTGCACCTTCAACAGCAAACTTTTTCATTTCGCCTTTAATTAAAATACTGGGAGTAGTTTAAAGCTAAAGAATGGGATTAGGTTTAAGGTGGGGTTATTTTGTTATTAAGCTAAGTAATTAAGTTAATCATCGATTATTGATAATGCTTTGTCTTAAGGACGTCAAGAGATCGGCAATAGTATAGATCTAGTACAACAAAAAGACTTGAGTTCATCATTAATTTTCTCTACATCAAAGCTTTCCTAACCACTGTCGATACCTGTTCGACCAATAAAACCACCACAAAAATCACGATAATAGTCATTAATGCTTCGTCATAGCGTAATAACTGCATTGAGGTAGCTAACTCAACACCAATACCTCCCGCACCAACCAACCCCAGCACTACAGCCGAACGCACTGATGCTTCTAGGGAATACAGCGTCGAAGCGACAAAAGAGGGCATAGTAGCAGGAAAAATTGCCCCAACGATAATTCCCCATTCTGATGCGCCCAAAGCACGCAAAGCTTCTACTGGTTTAGGATCTATCTCTTCAATTCGTTCGGCAAAAAACTTACCGCAAAACCCCATAACATCAACTGTAATAGCTAAAATACCCGCGCCGACTCCCAAACCCACTACGACAATAAACAACAAACCCCAAACTAAATCGGGGATGACTCGCAGCAGAGTAATAAAACCGCGACTCAAGCTATAGATTCCCTTATGAGGACTAGTATTCTTAGCCGCCAATAAAGACAAGGGTAGACTGAGTATTGCCCCAAAAACAGTTCCGACTAAAGCCATTTCAAAGGTTTCTAAGGTGGCTGAGATAACTTTATGTAGACGATCTGGTTTGGGAGGAAATGCTTCTGCGAGAAATTCACCTAAGCGAAAAAAACCTTTGTAGATTCTTTCTGGTGTCAGATCGCTAATCCATAACCCATGAAGAAAAAAAGCCAAAAGTATTCCTATGCCCAACCACACAGTAAAAGGCGGCTTGCGCCAGCGAGGAGGAAGGTTTGTATGAGATGATTTTGCTGAATTATCTATTTTCATTGATACTTAAAGGAGATTGCTCGATCTTAAGAAGGTAAATTCAATAAGTCTGGTTCTGTTTGGTACAAGCTAGATAGATCGGTATCCCTAAGATTCTCAATGGTGGTATCTAACTGAACTTTGCCGTCACACAAACCAATAATGCGATCGCCATATTTTTTGGCTAATTCCAGTTGATGTAGGGTACAGATAACGGTCAGTTTTTGCTCTCTGACAATCGACCAGAGTAAGTCCATAACTTCTTTACCCGCTTGAGGATCGAGACTAGCAACAGGTTCATCAACCAAAATTAATTTTGGTTCTTGCATTAAGGTACGAGCGATCGCGACTCTTTGCTGT
This sequence comes from Cyanobacteria bacterium J06648_1, assembly GCA_039817275.1. Lineage (GTDB taxonomy): Bacteria > Cyanobacteriota > Cyanobacteriia > Cyanobacteriales > Xenococcaceae > Waterburya. The sequence continues at coordinate 23,610 of JBCBWB010000065.1, forward strand.
TGTCCTCCAGAGAGAGTATCTACACGTTGTTGGGCTAAATGAGCTAGATTCACCCTTTCTAGACACTCCATCGCTTGCTTACGTTCTATTTCTGGGGCGGTGGCAGGAAACCAATAGCGAGGACTATTGCTGCGTCCCAATGCGCCGTGTAAGACATTATGAAAAGCCGATAGACTACCCACTAAATTGAACTTCTGAAAGACCATTCCGACTTGCGATCGCATTTGCCGAAGTTGCTTTGGTTTAAGTTTAGCTATTTGCCAATTACCGATCTCAATATCTCCCGATGTCGGGGTTTCCAACCCCAAGATACAGCGCAATAGAGTTGATTTTCCCGAACCATTTGCTCCCAGAAGTACAATTCCTTCTCCTGGATGGGCTAAGAAACTGACTCCCTCTAAAGCGACCGTACCATTGACATAGATTTTACTTAACTCGCTAATTTTCAGCGATAGCATTATTTATTCACCCAATTGTTGACAGCTAACAATGGACAGTGATTATTCATCAACAAATTCAGTAAAGTCGTTAACACCAATTGCTACATATGCCTCACGAATTGGATCGTAGTCAGAATCTTTGGCTTCAATCAGAGTAGAACCCTTGTATTTCTCGTTGGCTTCGACTGCTACTATGCCGCCAATTAACTTATCCTGGTTTGCCACCATGCTGTCGCGAATTTGAGTGATATATGCTGGATCTAATTCGCTGCTAGCAATAAAGACATCACTAGGCAATAAGTCCCCAGTTTTAATAATCGGATAGTCTTCAGAATTGAGATTTTTCGCTTCCATGAAGCGATCGTAGTCTAAAGCCGAACCTCCCCAGGCATCTACATCTTCATTTTTAAATGCTTGTAAGTCTGTATCACCCAGCATTTTGATCTCAATATCGGCTTCAGGCTGCAAACCTCCATCGACCAAAATTTTCGTAGGACCGAGTTGTCCGCTGGTTGAACCGAGATCGGACATGGCAATGGTTTTGCCCTGAAGATCGCTTAGGCTTTGAAGACCACTATCTTTGTGTACGGCGATTACCGAACGATAGTTAGGACGAGTGATGGCGATAAAAGGTACTGCATCGGTTTTAGCTTTCATCACTACATATTCAGCAGGACCAGTAAGCACTATGTCTACTTGTTCGGATTGTAAAGCTACTGCTGCTGCGGTGCGATCGGCTACGGGAAAGAATTCAATTTCAGTTCCCAAACTTTCGGCTAAAGCATCGCGGAAAGGTTCATAGTCTCGCTGTAATTCTTCTAAGCCTTGAACATCTGTAACTGCAAAACGCAATTTTTCTGGGTTTTGGGCGGAAACAAAAGTAGAACCAAAAGTTACGGTAGCTAAACTGGCAAATAGTAATAGAGAACAAGATATAAAATTCCGACGCTTCATTATTAATAACCTGTAAAATAAGACTTTAAGGCATTTTACAAGTCCTTGATGTTGAACAAGTTAAGTTTTGATTATTTGCGTATTAAAAAAATATGCCTGAAAAACAAAAGCTTCAGGCAAACTAGCACTAATTGAGCTAGGCGTTGGATTTACTAAAAGTAGAAGAACTAAGAACTAAAGACTCTGGCTACTTCTTAACCAGCCTAAAGCCAAACAAAATATGTCGAGAATCTACTGGACGTGTATGCTGATAGGCGGCACGACAAAATCCTGGTAAATCGTCCCAGGAACATCCCTTCATAACGGCGCGGCTATCCTGCGATCTCAAAGTAGAGGTATATTCAAATACATTACCTGCCATATCTTCTACGCCGTAAACACTCTTACTCAGAGGAAAAGCACCAATTTCGCTTGTATAGTTCAAGCCGCTTTGCCCATAGTTTGTTTGGCTTTAGGCTGGTTAAGAAGTAGCCAGAGTCTTTAGTTCTTAGTTCTTCTACTTTTAGTAAATC
>JBCBWB010000066.1:0-25193 GCA_039817275.1 Cyanobacteria bacterium J06648_1
AAAACCAAAAGAATGTTGTCGCGCACGCTCAAATTGCGAAAAATACTCGCCTGTTGGGTTAAATATCCCATACCCAAGCGCGATCGCTGGTGTAGAGCTAAAGACGTAATATCGCGATCATTCAACCTTACCGTCCCCTCATCGGATTTAACCAGACCCGTAGCAATATAAAAAGTTGTTGTCTTGCCCGCACCATTAGGACCCAACAAGCCCACAATTTCTCCAGGGCAAACCTGAAGATTAACTCGATTAACAATCTTTCGCTTACCGTAAGACTTATGAATATTCTCTAAAACTAAAACCACAATTTTTTAACAACCAGTAAACACCTTTTACCTTATGCGAAGCGGTACCCTTGAGGGCTTACCTTTTACCTTTTACCTTTTACCTTTTACCTTTTACCTTTTACCTTTTACCTATTCATCTGGTGCAGTAATTATATAAGTAGATTCTACTTGCCGATCGCCCTGGGGTGTGGCGATAAATTTCCCCTCATCAATTAAGTAGGTCATTTCTTCTGCCCGCAGACTATTGCCAGACTGAAGCACATAAACATTGCCCGTCAAAACTAAACGGCGTTCGCGACTATAATATTGAGCTTGGGTCGCCGTAGCCTGAATTTGTCTGGCAGGATAGTTAATTTGCACATTACCTCTGGCGGTAATTACACCCGTTTCCGAATTAGACTCTTGAATATCAGATTTTAAAGTGATTGCGCCAGATCCAGGCGCTTGGGCGATCGCCATTTGTGGGACGCTCAAGACAGCAATATTTACAGCAATATTTAATGCCGTAGCTATCACTAGTCCTAAACAACGCTGGGTGACAGAGATGAGGGTCATAAAATAAATATCTGAGAATAATTGCGGGCTTGCTATCTTACTCTAGTAAGCCCCGATTTTAACAATTTTTGACGTTGGTAAATGCGTAATGCTCTTGAACACTCCTTATCAGTTGAGATAAAGACTATAAATTTAAAAAGCTGAGAGCTACAAAAAGTAATCTTTCATAGAACATGTCTAATGACCAACGCCCAATTTTTTAGACGGAACTGAGATAGGAGAAGTTGCATTGTGCTGACGGTTCTTCCCACCACAAATTCAATTTAAGCTGACATCTGCCCTGTTACTGCTGCTCAATCTCGATTAGAATAAGTCGATCATTATTTCTTGCTCCTCCTATTAGGGCGATCGTCAAGTCAATTTGACCAAACTATGCAATTTAAGACTGAAACGTTTACTGTCCATAAAAAATTTGCTTTACGAATTAGCCGTGGTACTACCGCAGAGAGTACCAATGTCTGGCTCAGAATTAGTCAGGACAATATTGAAGGCTGGGGAGAAGCATCACCTTTTTCGATCAAGCGTGAACAACCCAAGGATTCAGCGAGTTTGTTAGCTGAATTAGCTCGTATCACGCCTATTTTAGCTAGATTCCATCCTCTACAGCGCCAGGAGATTTTAGCTCAGTTGCAGCAGCTCAAAGTATCTTCCTCCATTAAAGCGGCAATAGATACAGCACTGCATGATTGGCTCGGCAAAAAAGCAGGTTTACCCCTCTGGCAAATTTGGGGCTTGGACGACACGGCATGTCACAACGTACCTCTCTCTGTCACTATTGGCATTTGTACTCCAGAGCAAACAGTAGCACGATTCAAAAATTGGCAAGAGACTATCGAACCAAAAATACTCAAGCTTAAGCTGGGCAATCCAGAAGGTATTGAAGCAGACCAGCTAGCGATAGAGGCAATTCGTCAGGTGAATCCTCAAATCAGAATTACGGTAGATGCTAACGGTGGCTGGAGTTTTGAAGACGCGGTTTACATGTCACAGTGGTTAGAACAGCAGGGAGTGGAGTACATAGAGCAACCCTTACCTGTAGAGCTAGATCATCAGTTAGAAGCATTATCTAAGGTTTCTCCTCTCCCAATTTTTGCGGATGAAAGCTGTTTTACCAGCGCCGATATTCCGCGACTAGCTCAATCTGTAGCAGGGGTTAATCTAAAAATCATGAAAACAGGCGGATTAACCGAAGCAATTCGGGCAATTCAAATAGCCCAAGCCTGTAGCCTCAAGATTATGTTTGGCTGTTATTCCGACAGTATTTTAGCCAATACAGCCATGGCTCATCTCGCTCCCTATGCCGATTATTTAGACCTAGACAGTCATCTAAACCTCAAAAACGATCCTTTTGTCGGAGCAGCAATAAAAGAGGGATGTCTGATTCCGAATCATCAACCAGGACTGGGAGTAGCTTTAAAGTAGAAAAGATAGTTTATGCTGTTCGAGATCGATAAACGGCTAATTTATGTCTATATTTAATTTGAATTGTTAATGACTCAAAATGCACGGTTTTGTTTTTTTTAAACTCCTATTGACTTCAGATGGCATACGCTAGTAATAGTGAAAAAGATATTTTAGCTAAATAATTGTTGATATTTAAATCAGGAAAATGTTATTTACTTTGTTATTTGTAAAGTATTTTTCTGTCGTCATTATAGACATTTTGGTAACTATCTTTTTGTGTTTAACTAATATTATTAAGTGATGAAATTATTTTCATATTTGTTTCAGCCTCAATCAGAATCTTTGAGTATTTCGCATATCTTGCCAGTCACAGTCATAGTTTGCGGTTATTGCTCCACCAGTAGTACCATGGCGATCGCTCAAATAGTTCCTGACGCGACGGTTGATACACAAATAAATCAGCAGGGAAATGTTACCGAAATTATAGGTGGACAGCGTGCTGGCGATAATTTATTTCATAGCTTTGAGGATTTTTCTGTTAGCCCAGGAAGGGAAGCATTTTTTAATAATCAGACCGAGATTAACAACATTTTCTCTCGGGTAACAGGCGGGAACATATCAAATATTGATGGTTTGATTCGCGCTAACGGCAACGCCAATCTTTTTTTACTTAATCCTGCGGGAATTATTTTTGGTGATAATGCCAGACTAGATCTGGGGGGTTCATTTTACGGCAGTACAGGAAGCAGTATTTTATTTGAAGCTAGCGAGTTTAGCGCCGTTGACAACCTGAATGCGCCGATATTAACGATTGATGCGCCAATTGGCTTAAATTTGCGAGATAGTCCCCAGGCGATCGCCAATCGCTCCACCGCCTTAAATGATACTGGAACTGAATTGGTCGGGTTAGAAGTATCATCAGGCAATACTTTGGCTTTAGTTGGTGGTGATCTACGCTTTGAAGCTGGTGTGGCGACTGCTAATGGGGGAAATATTGAACTGGGAGGACTTTCTCAGGCTGGTGTCGTGGCGATTAATGATGATGGTAGTTTGAGCTTTCCTGAAAGTATAGCCAGAAGCAATCTTCTTTTTTCTGGTGCAGCAGAAATAGATGTTACGGGAAATGCAGGTAACATTCGCGTTAACGTTGATAACCTAGGGTTGGCTACAGAAGAACTGGGCGGTAGCGTACTGCGGGCGGGAATTGATTCGGATTCAGATTTGATGTCTGCCGAGGCAGGAAATATCGAGATCGATGCGGCGAACATTATTTTGGATGATATTCGTGTACTAAACCAGGTCGATGCTGAGGGGGTAGGCAATTCAGGTGATATTGTCATTACCACTGGCTCTTTGACAATTAGAAACGGTGGCGATATTCAGACTAGTACCTTTGGTTTTGGGGATGCTGGGGCGATTAATATTCTGGCAACGGGAGCGATTAATCTAGAAGGCGCGACAGTAGATGGCTTTAATACGGGAATTGCCAGTTTTGTGGCAGAAGATGCCGTCGGCAATGCGGGAGAAATCACGATCGCCAGCAATAGCTTAAGTCTCGCGGCTGGCGCTCAAATCAATGCGGGGGTTTTTGGCATAGGCGATGGAGGAAATATTAGTCTGCAAGCCGAATCTCAAATTACAATTGGGGGTGAAGATAGTGGTGTATTGGGCAATGTAGGAGAGGATGCCGTCGGCAATACGGGCAATTTGAATTTGGTTACTCCCTCTCTCTTGCTCAGTGATGATGGCGAATTGAACAGCAGCACCCAGGGAAGGGGGGATGCTGGAGACATCACGATCACAGCCCAAGAAGTTAGCTTGATTGGTAGTGAGATTTCTACGGAAGTAGATGAAGAGGCAGTAGGCAATGCGGGGAATATTACTTTAACGGCAGCGGACTCTCTCTTGATCGCCGATGATGCCGAATTAAACAGCAGCACCAACGCCATCGGTAATGCAGGAAACATCAACATTAATACGAGAGAAGTCGATCTGGTAGCGGGAGAAATTTCGACTGCTGTGGAAGCTGGGGCGGTTGGCAATGGCGGCAATATTACTACTGAGACACAATCATTTTCTTTAAGCCAAGGTAGTCAGATTTTTGCTTCAGTGTTGGGAGCGACAGACGAACTACCTGGGGGACAGGGCAATGGCGGCAGTATCAATATCAACTCCTCAAATTTGGTCGAGATCCTCGGTAATAACACCGCAAACCTAGCCACTGGCTTGTTTGCCAACAGCGAGGCGACAGCCCAGGGTAATCCTGGCAGTATTGTCGTAGAAACTAACACTTTGGGTCTTGATGGCGGTGCGATCGAAGCGAATAATCAGGGGCAAGATGGCAGTCTGGCTACAGACAATAGCAATCCTTCGCCGACCAATGTTTTCCTGCGGGCTAACAATCTATTGCTCAACAATGGCGCTAGTATCTCCGCTATTACCGAAGCAGGCAGCGGCGGGAACGCTGATATTTCTGTAGAGGGGCAGATTCAGCTTAAAAATAATAGCTCGATTACTGTGGGCAGTTTTGGTGCGGGCAGTGGAGGCAATATTAATATTGATGCCGAATTTATTGTTGCTTTTCCTGAAGGAGTGACTGAAGACGGCAACGACATTCTTGCCAGTGCGGGAACTGATCTAGGCGGCAATATAGATGTGCGGGTAGATCGAGTCTTTGGCATCCAGGAAGGAATCGCGATCGCTGGTAACGGTAGCAATGACTTTGAAGCTAGTTCAAGATTGAGTATCGAGGAAGAAACTGTCGTCAATCTATATGATCGAGTTATTCTACCTCCAGCCAATTTGATTGATTCACAACTAACAACCGCTCAAGCCTGCCAAAATAATAGAGGAACAGTAGCTCGCAACAATTTTACCGTCCGCGGCAAAGGTGGTGTCCCTCCAGCACCAGACTTACCCCTAAATTCTCAAAATATTGTTCTTGGTGGTAATATCTATTCCCTAACCTCAGTACCTCCAGGAATTACTACTAGTCAGGGAGTCATACAGCCAGCCAGAGGAATTACCATTACAGAATCGGGCAAAATTAGTCTTGTTGCCCAGCAAAGCAGCTTGGCAGTTCGGCTACCGCATAATAAGGCGGGCTGTGAACTAATTTAGAGTTAATTTAGAGTTTTTTGTGGCGATTGACCTTCTGGTTTCATTTTTAGCAGAAAATTTTGGTAATCACTGAGCTGACATTCTCAAGCCTCCTAGCTTCTCGCCCCACAAACTTGAACCTGCAATTCACAGTCTTTGCTTTAATTCGACATTAAAAATGTTGATTCTGAGCTAAATCGGGTTTTAAAGTAAAAAATATGATTTATGTTCGAGATGTACTGAAGGAGATAACTTGTGAAACTAACAGCTAAGAGTCGAGTCGCGATTTTGCTCCAGGGCGGAATTAGAGGCATACATGGCAAAACAGGGTTGGCTTTTCTCCGCTATAGTCCCACAAACATCGTGGCGGTAATCGACTCTGAGACAGCCGAAGAGTCTCTGGTTGAGCTGACTAAAATTGAGCGCAATGTGCCAATCGTCAGCAGCATTCAGGCGGCTTTGGTTTATCAACCCGATACAGTTTTAATCGGCATTGCTCCTTCGGGGGGCAAGCTGCCACCAGAACTAAAAACGGAAATAGAGATCGCCATTAAAGCTGGTCTTTCAGTAATCAATGGTCTGCATACTCTTCTACAGCCACTATTTGCGACTCTGCAACCCCACCAAGAAATTTGGGATCTTAGACAAGAGCCAGCGGATCTGAATATTGGTAAAGGTCAGGCTAGACAGCTTACTGCCAGGAGAATCTTGACCGTGGGCACAGACATGGCAATTGGCAAGATGTCTACTAGTCTCGAACTCCACCGCGCCGCTATCGCTCAGGGAATAAAGGCACAGTTTATCGCTACAGGACAGGCGGGAATTGCGATCGCTGGTCAAGGAATTGCTCTTGATGCCGTGAGAATCGACTTTGCCGCAGGAGCCGTCGAAAAAGCCGTTGTCGAACAGGGAATAAACCAAGATTTAATTATTATTGAAGGACAGGGTTCCTTGCTTCATCCTGGCTCGACCGCTACACTGCCGCTGATTCGCGGTAGTCAACCCACAGACCTGGTTCTAGTTCATCGTGCAGGGACAACACATATTCGCGATCTCGCTGATTTTCCAATTCCTCCTCTGCCAGAAGTAATTCAGCTCTACGAAACGGTGGCTAATGTCGCGAATGTTGATCGCCAGGTCAAGGTCAAAGCGATCGCACTTAACACATATGGTCTGAGTCCTACCGAGGCGGAAGCCGCGATTGAATCCACTTCCGAACAGACAGAATTACCCTGTAGCGATGTAGTTAGATCTGGCGGTGCAGCTCTCCTCTCTGCTATTTGCTCTTGATAGCGGTTGCTCTGACAAATTTCTCCTAAATATAGATAAATTGCTTTTGCCGAACCAACTGTGCTATTGTGACTAAAGCGACGCGGGATAGAGCAGTCTGGTAGCTCGTCGGGCTCATAACCCGAAGGTCGGTGGTTCAAATCCGCCTCCCGCCATTTTAAAAAGTCAAGCTTCAGAACCTAAGCTCCTGCCTAAGGTAGTTAGGGTTTCCTGACTTAAGCTGCTATACGACCTGTTTTGGTAACAGAAGATACTTATTGCAGGATAAGTAGACAGGTAAGTTATAGGGATGCTTGTAAATCAACTTCGAGATAGGTCTGTAAACCTTTGGTTTCTTCCCCAAGATTCCAGCTCTAGTAGAGGATTTCAGGCAGGTGCTGCTAAAAAAGCGGCATCTGTAGCTAGTAAAGGGTCTTATTATTGATGGTAGCAATGGGTGTGTTTCCAGCTATCTATTCTACTCTCTCTCCCCAAGCCTTGATCGAAGGCGTGCTGGTGGAGTATGAATTAGGCACAATCAATCAGTGTTTATTTTGGCATCGAGGTCTGAGTGATATCTATCTGATTGAAACAGATGCTCGACCCTATATTCTGAAGATCTCTCATCACCATTGGCGCTCTCAGTCCGATATTCAGTTTGAACTAGAGTTTCTCGACTTTTTACATCAGCAAGGTCTGCCTGTGGCATATCCGCTCAAAACCCAGTCGGGAAAACTAGCGGTTACAGTTCATGCAGTAGAAGGAGATCGCTATGCCGCTCTGTTTCCTTTTGCTCCAGGAAAAGTCCCTCAAGGAGATCTCAACCCGACTCAGAGCGAAATTATGGGTCGTACTCTCGGCAAGATTCATCAAGCTGCTTTAAATTTTGATAATGATGTTGAACGGGAAACCTTATGCTCGGAATATTTACTCGACCGCTCATTAGAAACAATTAAACCTTATCTTGGCGATCGCCAGCCAGATCTGTCCTATCTACTAGAAACAGCCGAGCAAATTAAGCAAAAGCTATCCTGTTTAGAGCATTCTTCTCCTCTCTGGAGCGTCTGTTGGGGCGATCCTCATAGTGGCAATGTCCACTTTACCAGCGATAACCAGATTACCCTATTCGATTTTGACCAGTGTGGCTACGGCTGGCGCGTTTTCGACCTAGCCAAATTCTTGCAGGTATCTTTAAATGCGGGAATCAACTGCCAGGTAAGAGATGGCTTTTTTCGGGGATACCAAACAATTCAGACTTTAACTGATGCCGAAACTTCATCCCTACAGGCTTTAACCAAAATGGCTCATATTTGGGCTTGGGCAATTAGCATCAAAGCAGCAGCGTTTCATAACTGGTCGAGACTAGATAGTTTTTATGTTAATCGGCATCTGAATCAGCTAAAAAGACTCAGCAGCCAAGAATGGCAGTTATTCTAGCTGCGGTATTCATTCTTTAGAATTATGGGCGATTATATACAAAAAGCTAACTGATTGTCTTAGCTTGAGTTATTCGGTGTCTAATTAAGCTAATCTATTGAAACAGCGATTTAGAAAAGAAATTGGTCAATGACCAAGTAGAAATAGATGGTTTTAAATCTTACAGAAGCTTCTTCCTTAGCAATAATTGATCGCCAACTAGGGGCTGTTCAAGCAAGCATCTCACCTGCTCAATACGAGATTATACGCCAAGTTATCTACCATACTGCCGACCTAGAATATCAGTCGCTCCTTCAGTTTAGTGATGGTGCATTAGCTAAGGGTGCAGCAGCATTGACGACAGCAATTCCCGTTATCGTCGATGTCCCAGAGGTACAGGTAAGTGTTGTTCCCCATCTACAAAAAACATTTGCGAATCCAGTTTATTGCTGTGCTACCAACGCCTCGGAGACAGATATATCGACCAGTAAAGCTGCCAATGGCTTAGAAATTCTAAGCAGCAGGTATCCCAACAGCATTTTTATTCTGGGACAAGATCAGGCTGCGCTAGTGAAGATGATTGACATGATGCAAAACAAGACTATTGAACCCAGTTTGGCGATCGCCACCGCGCCAATGTTTATCGAATCCGCAGCAAAACAAAAGCTCAAAAACTCTTATACCCCTAAAATCTATATCAACAGTTCCAAAGGTGGTGCTAACGTCGCTTCCGCCATCTTTAATAGCCTCATCAATCTAGCCTGGCGTGCCAAACAAGGTCACTAGCGACCAACAAAATCTCAAATTTAACAACTATTGAATAGTGATTGTTAAATGCTAAATGCTAAATGCTAAATGAAATCACCGATCGCGCTTCTTAATTCTCGGATTACTTTTACGTCTAACCCTCACAGGAGGTTTGCCTCCCAACTGGCGACTCACCTCGATAAAAACATCCCGCTGAATATAAGGATATTGTCCCACCCAAACATTTTTTTGTGGCAGATAAGCATCGGAAATCTTATTGATTTGACTTAGATCTCGCTCATTAGACAGCACGAGCAATTCAGCCGTTTGACCAGGTTTGATACCCTTATAAATTCTTTGTAAGGGAGCCTGTACTTCTACTTCAAAGCCAGTGCGATCGCCCAAGAGCAAATTGATCCAGCGTTCGCGATTTTCGACAATTACTAACTCTCCTCGCTGATTGACCGTTTCTTCTTCACCAATCAATTCTTCCGTCAGATAAACATCCAAAACTTTGCCGCGCCAAAAGCCCGCATATTTAAACCGACGACTGGCTGAATTACGCAAACTAGCTTGATAGACAGGACACCAGAGCCAGTAGAGAGCAACAATCCCTCCTAACAGTAAAACTAGGGCTTCTCCTTGGTCGCCAAACACTACGTCCAAGACCAAGACAACAACAACACCAACAACCGAAATCAAGACTCGATTGAGGACATCAGACCATTTGCCCCAATAGTAGGCATACTGTTGACCTGTAGCAATCAAAGGAATCAACTGCTCGGTCTTTTCCCTGGTTAAAGGTTGAAGCATATAAGATTATAAATAAGCGTTTAAACAGACTGGCTGCAAGAACTACATCTAAGGAGTAGAAAAAAATCAAAGTATTTTTTCCAAACCATAAACTAAGGAACTCAACTCCGTCACCTTCCGAATAGATAACAGAACTCCAGGCATATAGCAAGAGCGATCGCTGGTATCGTGTCTAAGGGTATAAAGTTGTCCTGGTGCGCCAAAAAGTACCTCTTGGTGAGCAATTAACCCTGGTAAACGAATACTGTGGAGCGGAATATTACTTTCTGCCGTTGCCCCCCTAGCCCCCGTCATCGTCTCCTTCGACTCTACCTTAGGTGGATTGAAAGATTTGCCCATTTCCGCCAGCATTTGCGCTGTTTTAATCGCGGTACCGCTAGGAGCATCCGCTTTGCGATCGTGATGTAGCTCAATAATCTCTACATGATCAAAATATTGGGAAGCAGTTAGAGCCGCCTGCTGGAGTAAAACAATGCCGATCGAAAAATTAGGAATGATTAAGGTTCCCGTACTGGCTTTTTCCGCAAATTCTGTTAAATCTTGCAGTTGGTCGTCGCTCAAGCCTGTTGTTCCCACGACTGGTCGGACTCCATAGGCGATCGCGCTACGGGTATTTTCATAGACGCTATCAGGGTGAGTAAAATCTACCATTACCCCCTGTACTTTTTCTTGAGTTGCCAAAACCAAAACACTTTGCAAATCGTTCAAAATTGGCACTTCTAGCGCTCCGATACCGACGACTTCGCCGATATCTTGTCCTAAATATTCAGGGTTTAAATCTACTGCGCCGACCAACATCATATCTTGAGCCTGGGATACAGCCTTAATAACTTCCCTTCCCATTTGACCCAAAGCACCATTAACGACTACGGGAATCGGCGATTGATCTGTCATTTATCTTTGTTGTATTCCATTCAAGTCCTTAGAACCATAATTTTAAAACAAATCGTGTAGGAGAAAATACCTTGCTACTCATATCCCTAAACACATCATCACGGCAATAGTAATCTTGAGGTCGAATTTGGGTAACTTAGGATTGTGCAGGTTTATAAATCTCTCGATGACCTATATAAACGATCTATTAATTGGCTATAAATTCTCCTAGCCGCTACGAGATTAACAATTTACTACAACACAAATTTTCAAGCTAGGCTTTTTCCTATGAATAACGGTTCTAATTCGGGTAACTTCAAAACAGCAATGTTTGCCGATTGTCTTGCTAATAGTAAAGAAATCTTTCAGTTAATTGATCAAGTTTTTCCTTTAGATTCTTGTCGGCACTATGAAGTCCTACCCCTAAAATTAGATGGCAGTAATTTAGTTTTGGGCATGCTCAATCCAGAAAAGGACGAGTCACTGAGATTTGCCAACTCTATTGCCAAGGTTTTTAAGTACGATTTGGAAGTGCAGCTAATTGACCTGCAAACTCACCAAATTATTCTGGCTAACTACCCACAGAATTCTACTATAGCCGATACAAGACCCCAAGATCAAAACAAAACCGTTATCGATACTAGTTTCAACCCTAACGCACCACTTAAAGGTAGCAATCAAACCCGACGGGTAGATTCTGCCCCTACAATTATTTCTCAGACAGAATCAACTCCTTCTTCTGAACCTGATCTGATTTCTGGATTGGCAGATTTGCCAGCAGATCTTGACTTTCTCAAAGATTTAGAGCTGACTCCCAAATCGAAACAAGAACCAGCTAAAGCTAAAGCAAAACCCGACTCCAATGCTACGCTGTTTGAAATTCCTCCAGAATTCATGAATCAAAAACCAGCGGGTAATCTGGACGATAAAGCGACAATTATCGCGGGCAATCCAGCGGGTAATCTGGACGATAAAGCGACAATTATCGCGGGCAACCCAGCAGAGCTATTGGCAGAGTCAGTAGCTGAAAATAATCCTGATCTAGCTTTGGGAGAGGCACAAATATCCCAGTTGATTGCCGAAACTATCGGTCTGACAGCTCAAAAGAATGCTCAAGAGAATACCGAGCCAGAGTCGGAGGACTTTTTGCCAGAACTTTCGTCTCAGCTATCTTGGCAAAAACTTTTAGAGAAAGCTTTTCAGCACCAATCAGACTATATTAAGTTAACTCGCTATAGCGATCGCGGTAGTATTGAGGTTGACAGAGCGCGAGAGAAACAGTCCTCTCTGGAGCAGGTGGCGTTGCCTATTTTTTGCTCTTTGATTGACGAGATCAAACGTATGGCAAGACTACCCCAAAAGACTTCGAGCCATCCCAAAAAAGTTGTTTTGGAAAGATTTTATGAACAGGAGCGCATTCTGCTGCGTTTAGAATTTACCACTCAACAGAATAGAGAAGAGGTAGGCATTCAAATTTTACGTAGTCACGCTTTAGAAGTATACGAACAGCAGCAAATGGATCGAGTCAGCGATCAGGCTCTCCAGTTAGCCAAGCAGCTGGAGAAAACTCTCAGAAGAATTCAAGCCTGTTTTGATTCGGCTGAGTTGACGAATCTGACTGAGCTACAGACAATACATAGCAGAATTACCCACCAGTTAAGATTACTAGATCGCCGATAGTCCTGTTCCGTCCAGCGCCCAAAATTTAGTATCAATCTTCAATACCAGACTTTTAGCTTTTAAACCAAAATTCAATTTCTGAAGTATTTTGCTCAAATCTGGCAGCGTGTAGAGTGTTTGGCGGTAAATGATACCAGTCACCAGGATAAAAACGTTGCTCCTGTCCGTCCACAATCAAAATTAGCTCTCCTTCGGTAATAATGCCGTGATTTTCAGTATTGTGCTGATGGGGTTCAATTTCTGAACCTTTCGAGTAACTGGCAAAGTAAACATCCACCTGATCTGTAGTGAGTCGATTAGCCTCAAATCTACCTTTAAACTGGGGTAGAGCCAGAATCTTATTGGGGAAATGAGATTGAGCCATAGTCTAAAATTTAGCGATCGCCATGACTCATTATAGTCTTGGCTATTTAAACTGTTAAAAGCGACCGTCCTAACAAAACATATTGATATTGAGTTGGACATCGAGAATTGGAAAATAAAAAACGCAGCTAAAATAATAACTGCGCGATCGCTAATTAGATTCATCTTGCTGCTCGACTATGAATTAATTGTTGTGTTCGTAACGTAAGTAGGTTCGATACTCTTGAAAAATACTGTCGAGATAAACGCGACTGCAAACATCGTAATCTCGCTTCTCTAGACCCGATTCCTGGCTCCAATTCTGCATCATAAACAAAGACAAAGATGCATTAAGCACTCGGTTTACGTCCCAATATGGATGACAGTCTAGGTATTTTGCAAGAGATTCGTGCAGTTCGCTATTGATTTCTGCTTCTAAACTAATGCAATATTCTGGTTTCATTGTAATACTTTAGGGATAAATATTTGAAGATATTGTTTATCAATAATATCGATTGGGACTCGTATTTAAATTTGCTGTTTAATTTAAATATATCCTAAACAAAATTATATTTCGATGCTGCTGTTACCTGATATTTTAGCCAAATGAGGCGATAAGATAATTACATTATTGACTGATGATCATATATTTTGTCAACCTTCAAAATAGCCGCAATCTACAATAAGTAGTTTTCCTAGCATTAATTATTGATAAAATATTGCTTATGACTATTTTTTAAGATATTGTTTTAGTCAGATAATGATGTCTGACATAGTTAAATTATATAATCAAAATTGCAGAAAACTGTATAAATTAAAACGCCTTATAAAATATTCAAAATAGCCTTTAAGGTTTATTAAAAATATATATTGAAAATTCTTTTTTGCGCTATCAATATCTAAAAATAGAAATGCAAGTCGAGTTGCACTAAATGCAAGATGCAATTGCGAAAAGTTGCAGAGAAATTGCAGACAAATTGCAGGATATTCTGGCAATTTGAACGATTAGCTCAAAATAATTAGGCTAATTGCCAAACAAAAATTTGGCGCTACGCGGCATAGCTATAATTACTTTGACCGCAACTATTTAATCTGTGACCGTTGGTCAGCCAAAAGCAAGGCTCTTGGTTAGTAAAACTGGCATCTTCAGAACGTATGAGTGAAAAAATAATCATGCAGTTAATCCTATATAGTAAACCTGGCTGCCATCTCTGTGAAGGATTGCAGGCAAAGCTAGCGCAGGTAAGCAATCTTGAATTCGAGCTGGAAATCCGCGATATTACTACCCGTGAAGACTGGTTTGCTGCCTATCAATACGAAATCCCCGTCCTCTGTCAAAAAATGTTAGATAGTGAGAAACCTCTGCCTCGTATATCTCCCCGCGCCAGCATTGCTAAATTAGAGCAAATGTTACAGACAAATTTAACAACATTAGGTTAAAAAGGTGTCCAAAATATGTGTAGTTAACTGCATTTACCAAAATGAACACCATGAAGCTGCGCGAATTGTTAGCCAAAGCCAATCTTCAGCAACCAGAACATCATGCTTTAGATTTGGAAGTGAATCGAGTTTGCACTAACTCCCATGCCTGCAAAGAGGGGGATTTGTTCGTCGGGATGCCTGGAACAAGGGTGGATGGCGGAGAATTTTGGGGTAGTGCCATGGGGCAAGGAGCGATCGCCGCAGTCATTACTCCTGATGCCGCACAAAAACAGCCTCCGAGTGATGATGTCTGTGTGATCCAAACCAAAGATATGGTTGCAACCTGTAGTGCGATCGCCGCTGCCTTTAATGACTATCCGACGAGTAAACTAGGTATGGTGGGGGTAACGGGGACAAATGGCAAAACAACTACCAGCCATTTAATTGAACACTTCTTGCTTCAGGCGCAGCAGCCTACCGCCATGCTCGGCACTCTGTATACTCGCTGGCAAGGATATAGTAAAACCGCCAGCCACACTACCCCCTTTGCCGTAGAGTTGCAGTCGCAACTGGCAGAAGCAGTTAAGGCAGGTAACAAGTACGCTGTCATGGAGGTTAGTTCCCATGCTTTGGCTCAAGGAAGAGTTAAAGCCTGTGGTTTTGAGGTGAGTGTCTTTACTAACCTGACGCAAGATCATCTAGATTACCATCAGGATATGGAAGATTACTTCCAGGCAAAGTCTTTGTTGTTTGACGATGAATATCTCAAGGGTAGGGCAATTATCAATCTTGATGATGAATACGGCAAGCGTTTGATTGCCCAGCTAGATAGCGATCGCTTTTGGACATACAGCGTCAACAATTCCGATGCGGACTTACATACTAGCCAGTTAGACTATCAGCCAACAGGGGTTAAGGGCATCTTGCATACGTCCAAGGGCGAAATTGCATTTGATTCGCCACTGGTAGGACAGTTTAACCTAGCAAATCTTCTGGCAGCAGTCGGTGCAATTCTGCATTTAGGAGTAGATTTACAGTTAGTTGCTAATTGCCTCCCCAATTTTGGCGGAGTTCCTGGCAGAATGGAGCGAGTTCAGGTAAGTCCGAATCAAGATATCAACGTGATTGTCGATTATGCTCACACTCCCGATAGCCTAGAGAACTTGCTTAATGCCGCCCGTCCCTTTATTAGTGGCAAAATGATTTGTGTCTTTGGCTGTGGTGGCGATCGCGATCGCACTAAGCGTCCTTTGATGGGTAAAATTGCCGCGCAACTAGCAGATGTTGCCGTGGTAACTTCTGATAATCCTCGGACAGAAAATCCCGAACAGATTCTCAAAGATGTTGTTGCGGGGATTCCCGAGGGAGTTGAGCCGATTGTGATAGCCGATCGAGCCAAGGCGATCGCCACAGCAATCAAACATGCCCAGTCTGGAGACGGAGTGCTAATTGCGGGTAAGGGACATGAAGACTACCAAATTTTAGGTACAGAAAAAATCCACTTTGATGATCGCGAACAGGCTCGGACTGCATTGGGCGATCGTTAGCAGCAATTGTTTTTCTGTCCTACAGCAAACTAAGACATTGGTGGCAAGTCAAGCAGATATGTCAATTGCTCCGCGACAAGAGGTGAATCAAAAGCTGATTTGCTTTTCTACTGCGCTTGACTACTTTTAGATTCTTGGTTTTTGCCACCAATGAGCAATCTTAAATCTACGATCACTTTCCCTGAAAGCGTTTACTAATCAATTCTCCTGCCGCAATACCTGATAAAACAGCCCCCTCAACTTTGGGAGCAACAAAACCATCACCTGCCATAACTAGGGGAATTTCTGACAGAGCAAGATAGGGTTCGGTATGAAAGGTTTTTGGTTGACTATAGCGCCAGCGATGCACCTGATATTTAATTACAGGAGCCGCTAAATAATCAGCCGCAGCAGTTAGCAACTTATAGGCAATTTCAGCATCATCGCTGTTCCAATAATCTTCGCTAAAGCTAGGACTAGCATGAAGAGTCACAGCATAGCCATTTGGAGAGATGCCTTTTTGATGATTATCGGCTAGCCAAACTAAGCAACCATCTTCTAGAGCTATTCCCCCTGGTGCAGGGATATTACTCTGCTGTTCTAACAGCGCCAGCACGGTGATACAAGGATTGTAGGTAATATTCTCCAAAGCAAATCGAAAATCTAGCGGCAAAACGATCAAAGAGGCATCTAGCAAATCTAAAGCTTGAGGCACTGGCATCGTCAGCAGCAGCATTTCTCCCTCATACTGCTGTGCTTCTGTTTGCACTAGCCAATGACCATCGTAGTTAATCTCAACTACCTTAGTATTTGTCTGAACATTTAATTCTTGAGCTAAATACTTAGCAATGCCGCGAGTCCCCTCGACTCCACAATATCGCGGCTTGCCATCCGCCTCGCCAAAACCCTGACACCATTCCTTAATTACACCCTGTTCCAGCCAATCATCAACCCAGGTTTGGAACTGCGAATTTTTGACGCTAAAATACTGCGTACCATAATCAAACACACCTTCAATCGAATCTTCATGATTCACTCGCCGCGTCGCTAAACGTCCGCCAATCCCCCTACCTTTATCCAATACGGTGACGGAGATTCCTCGACGCTGCAAAATTGTAGCGGTAATCAATCCTGTGATCCCTCCACCAACGATGATACAGGAAGTTCTTTCTTGTGTGCGATCGCTACTATAAGTCATTCTTCAGGATATATCTCAAATTAATAGCTAACCTATTAAACCATCTTGACACTTGTCTGTGAGTCTTTAACTAGTTTCATCTATCCCAAAAATTGTTGTTTATGCTCTAAGTCTTGTTGGTAAACTCTTTCAGTAGTCAAGCCGATCCTGCTCTTTTCTATATATTTACTGTCCCACGAGTATATTTACCTAGTGAAATATATAGGAAATTATAAAAATGCATTCTATATCGTCTAGTCTTGACCGTAGTAGATATATTCTAGCTGTTTGGGCAGGAGTTCTTGGTTTTACTTTAAATATGTCTAAATCTCATGCAGCTAGTCCATTTTCTAGTTCTAAATCAATAAACCCTGCCATTGGTGAGTCCATTGTCGATTCTCAGGCTGACATCTTGTTGTCTCAAAACTTAGTTGCTTCCAACCTGGCGGTACTCCCCGAAACCACCAATTTGGTTAAGCAATTTGAAGGCTTTCGTTCCTCTGCCTATATTGACTCTAGCGGACTACCTGTAATTGGCTACGGTCAAACTAGAGTTAACGGTAGAACAGTCAGAATGGGACAGTATATTACCCAGGCACAAGCAAACGTAGCTTTAGAGCAAGAGCTGTATCATATTCAGAAACTGGTTCTCAATCACGTCAAGGTAGACTTAAATCCTTATCAACTCGGGGCGCTTACTTCCTTGGTTTACAATGCAGGTACAGTCGTGATTAAAAATAGTACTCTAATCAGGAAGCTTAATGCAGGGGATTATCTCGGTGCATCCCAAGAGTTTGTCCGCTGGAACAAAGCCAACCGTGGCGGACAATTAGTTGTATTTCCTGGTTTAACTAGACGACGAATAGCAGAACAACAGTTGTTTCTAACTCCCTACAATCAGATAGCTAGTAATAATTAGCTCCGTTGATCAGCTGTCAGCCAATTAAGCTAGAGAAAGCTGAGTGGTGCATTAGAACCAGGCGATCGCACCTAAATCAGAGCCAAGCTAGCTCTTTGACGTTTTTTGATTATGACCAATTCCTAAATTTATTTAAAACCGATCAGCCAAGTAGAATATATGTTCTATAGTTATGCTGTAATCATCCAGAGTAACAATGGCAGAAGTCAATAATTTACCTCCAGCTAGTATCGAGGCAGAAGAGGCTATTTTAGGTGGTATCCTGTTTGATCCAGAAGCGATTACTCGGGTCGGAGAACTAGTCGTCAAGGACGCTTTTTATGTCAAGGCGCATCAGGAAATTTATCAGGCGGCGCTAAGCCTCAATCTTAAGGGTAAACCCACCGACTTTATTTCTGTCAGTACTTATTTAAGCGATCGCGATTTACTCGAACAGGTAGGGGGAACGACAAAACTAGCCCAGTTACTCAACCGTACCGTATCGGCAGTTAACGTTGATCGCTATGCCAACCTGATCATGGAAAAGTATGTCCGCCGTCAGTTGATTACGTCGGGGCATGAAATTGTCGATCTGGGCTACGACAACACTACGGATTTAGAGGTAGTTCTAGATGCAGCCGAACAAAAGATATTTCGTTTGAGTCAAGAACGTCCTCAAGAGGGTTTAGTTCCGATCGCCGAAACTCTGGTAAATACTTTTAATACGATCGAAGAACTGCATCAGGAGACAGCTTTACCTGGTGTACCTTCTGGTTATTACGACCTAGATGCGATGACCAGCGGTTTTAGCCGTTCTGACCTGATTATTATTGCTGGTCGTCCGTCAATGGGAAAAACGGCATTCTCATTATGTGTGGCTTCCAATATCGCCAGAGATTCCAAATTACCGATCGCCGTATTTAGCCTCGAGATGTCGCGAGAACAGCTAACTCAACGGTTACTATCAGGTGAGGCACGGATTCCCAGTAACCGCTTGCGTTCGGGTCGAATTGCTCAAAATGAGTTTGGACAGCTAATTGAAGGAGTAGAAAGGCTTTCCGAATTACCTATTTATATCGACGATACGGCTAACCTAACGGTAATGCAAATGCGATCGCAAGTCCGTCGTCTGCAAGCACAGCAAAAAGATCCCTTAGGTTTGGTGATGATCGACTATCTACAGCTGATGGAGGGGGGAGACAACGATAATCGCGTGCAGCAGCTATCCAAAATGACGCGGAGTTTAAAAGGTTTGGCTAGGGAGTTAAACGTGCCAATTATTGCCCTATCGCAATTAAGCCGTGGGGTAGAACAAAGAACTAATAAACGTCCGATGCTGTCTGATTTAAGAGAAAGTGGCAGTATAGAGCAAGACGCGGATTTGGTGATGATGATCTATCGAGACGAATACTATAATCCCGATACTCCAGACAGAGGCATTACTGAAGTCAGTATAGTTAAGCATCGTAATGGACCCGTAGGAACGATCAAGCTGTTGTTCAATGCGGAATTAACTAGGTTTGAAAGCCTGGCGCAACCAGGGGGATATTCTTGATGAAGGCAGATAGCAGATAGCCATAAAGGGCGATGCTTTATATGTTTATAGTTGATTGGGCGCACCTCAAGTAGAGATGATTAAATCATTAACACAAAATCAATTTTGTTGATTGTTTATTCAAGCTAAACTATGATGTTAAGTAAATGTTCAATTAAAAACAATAAAAATGTCCAACGATTTTGGTGAATTAATTCGTCAAGCGCGAAAAGAGCAAAAATATTCTCAGCGGGAATTGGCAAAATTATTGCAGATCGACTTTACTTATCTATCCAAGCTGGAAAACAATCGAGCTGACTATGCGCCAAAAGAAGATGTGATTCGGGGATTAGCAAAGCATTTAAACCTGCATGAAGAACAGCTAATTTTCTTAGCAGGCAGAATACCCCAGCAAGAAGAAGACCTCCTCAAGCAGCACTATAAGGATATGCCAGCTTTGTTTCGTCGGATGCGAGAAAATCCTGAATTTGCCCAAAAAGTATTCCGCGAAGCCTCCAAAACTGACGGTTAAGAATCGGCTAAAATATTAGTCTAGAGTAGTTAAAGCCAAGTAATTTGTGAGTGTTTTTCGCCCGTTTCGGTATATTTCCAAATTAGAGATTGAGGCTACGGCTTTAGATATTTGGCTCCAGATATCGCGATCGCAGGGTGAGATTCAGCTACCGATAGACGCGAGTATTATCGCTGAGTTTTTGGGTTTGGATCTAGTCTGGGACAGTATTGCCGAGGACGAACAGGGAGCGATCGCTGCACGCATTTTGCCCTTGGAAAAGCTAATTGAGATTAACGAAAATATTCCGCAACTAAAAGGTGGTTTTGGCGAATCGACTATTGCTCATGAAATAGGACATTGGGTTCTGCATATAGATACAGAACAGGTGGAACGCTTCATTCGACTACAACAAAAGGGGATGAATGTTCGAGTCAAGCCTTTTCTCTGTCGTAGCAGTAATCTAGCCAGAATTGAGTGGCAGGCACAGTACTTTGCAGGATGTTTGCTGATGCCGCAACATATACTAACAAGATTAAAACAGGATAAAAATTTAACTAGGTGGCAGCATCTATATCAGATGGCGCAGGAGTTAGGGGTAACTATTTCTAACCTGACTACCAGGTTGCAGGATTTAGGTTGGATTTACGTAGATTCAGATACACGCCAGATTTCTGTAGAACGTAGTTATAAGAACATGTATCCTAATAATATTAATTGAACCAATCTCAATTAAACAAATTCTTTCGCGATCGCCCTCAATTGAAGCTATGACCATATTAGACGAACAAAGACGGCAGGCTATCAGTCGCAATTTTGCTTTAGTAGTTGATTTTTTAGATCGTAAGTTCAAAAGAACCCCGATTCACCTACAAGAAACACCCTGTTATTTTTATAAAAGAAATAAGTCGAAACTAGAAATAGTAGTATTCCCCGATCCGAGAATTGCCAAAGTAAACGTCAGAATCATGGGCTTAAAGAATTACGACAGAGAGCCTAGTTATGAATGCGATTACGAACTGAGTGGACTATCTATAGGAGCTTTTAGAAGAGCTATCGAAGATCTAATGTCAAGAATGGACTAACTAAAAAACGGCATTGCTAATTGAGCAATGTGATACGAAAAATTACTGTTTGAAGCTATCAGCTATCAGCTTTTAAAGATTGAGAAAGAGCAGTTAGCTGAAAAACTCCTGGTTGCGAACTAAATACGGCTTAATCATTTTAATCATCCTGACGATCTAGATTGAGTTAGGCGATCGCCTTAAGCAAAAAAAGGTTGAAAATACTAAGATCTAAAGTAAAGTAGCTAGTTGCAGTAATAGCTACCGTCCTAATTGTTAGATCTAACCTATGAACTTACCTAAACAAGCTTTAATTGGTTTAAAAGCCGATCGTTTTCGTCATCCCCTCGATTTACAGGCTACCAATACTCTCAAGCAGCTACCAGGGGTAGATGTCGCTATACGGAGTGTTCTAGGTTCGGTAGCAGAACAATTTTTCTATCTCAATAACATCGCCTCAAGTGTCCAAGTAAGTGAAAAACAGCTCCCAGATTTGCACAAATTGTTAATTGAGGCTTGCGAAATTCTTGATTTAGAGCCGCCTCAGCTATACGTCCAGCAAAATCCCACTCCTAATGCTTACACCTTCGCCATGCGTGGCAAACAGCCTTTCGTAGTGCTGCATACGTCCCTGATTGAAATGCTCACTCCTAAAGAAATTCAGGCGGTAATCGCTCACGAATTAGGGCATCTCAAGTGCGAGCATGGGGTTTATCTCACCATGGCAAACGTCTTAGTATTAGCGGCAAATCTCCTGCCAGCTTGGGGAACAATTTTGGCTCAATCCTTGCAAGATCAAATGCTGCAATGGGTTCGCTGTGCTGAGTTTAGTTGCGATCGCGCCGCCTTACTCGCAATCCAAGATCCCAGGGTAGTCATGTCCGTCTTAATGAAGCTAGCAGGGGGTTCTCCTACCCTTGCACCGCAGCTAAATCTAGATGCTTTTATCGAGCAGGCCAAAGCCTACGATTCGATTGGTACAGACAGCCTGGGAGAAGTATTACAGGCAGCACAAACAGCACAATTGACTCACCCTGTTCCTGTAATTAGAGCTAGAGAAATTGAACGCTGGGCAAGTTCGGCAGAATATCAATCTATTCTCGATCAGCGTCAGTTTGGCACCGAACCCAAGCTAGGCTGGAGCAATTGGTAAACAGCAGGATTATTCTTGTCTACTGGACTTCGGGAAGACGTTATTCGTTGCAACCTCCATCTAAAATAATTAAAAAGCGATCGCTTTTTGCAACGTCAATTTTTTAGAGGAGAACACTATGTCCGATACTACTATTACCGTTAAAGATAACGGGCCATTCTTAGTCCAGGGTGATGTATCTATTGTGGATGCCGAGGGAAAAGAATTTTCCGCCGAAGGTAAAGCGATCGCCCTGTGTCGCTGTGGCGCTTCGACAAATCAACCTTTTTGTAACGGTACTCATCGTCAAATTGAGTTTGAATCCGTAGTGAGAGCGACTGAAGAGTAAATTACCCTACCCTTGGTGTGGATTAGCTTTGTTCGTAAGTGTGGATTTTTGGCGATCTAGCTCGGACAAATCCAATTCACATCGAGTGGTGGCTAGTTTCGTCTGATTAGGCGAGCAACAGCGGCAAAAAATGATATTTTTTTTAGTAATCCTGGCGAATAGCCCTATCAAAATGCAACTATGAATCAAGCCGAACAACAGAGTAACTCGCCGCGATTTAGCTATTGGCATGTCTGGACAGACGAAAATGGAGTCAGTCACCAAACCAAAAGCGAATTAACTAACTTTACCAAGGAGAGTATGAGTGGTGATGCTGCTCCGCAGTGGAACAATCGCTTACTGACTGCCAACTCAAAAATTGTCTTTGCTGAATTGCCCGTTGGCTGGGTGGGAGAGTGGCACGAAAATCCTCAACCACAGTGGATTATTCCCCTGTCTGGCAAATGGTTTGTCGAAACGATGGACGGAATGCGAGTGGAAATGGGAGTAGGAGAAGTCTCTTTTGGTGGCGATCAGAACACCAAACCTAACGCAGCAGGACTACAGGGGCATCTTTCAGGAACGGTAGGAGACGAACCCTGCAAAATGATGATCGTGCAGATAGATGGGGATGAATGGCTCGATTTGCATCCAGGAGAATTTGCTTAATTGCGCGACCTGAAACATTTTTCTCATGTGGCGATAAGTGCAAGCATTTTGCGCTAAAAAATGTCAGACTAATTTTTGATCCTAAGAACTCTAGACAAGATTAAGCTCAATGCCGATTCCTATTCCTTCTCGTCCCAGTGGCTATAGATTGGGTCAGAGTGATGCACCAGTGCAAATTGAAATGTTTTTCGACTTGGAATGCCCTTTTTCCAAAAAAGGCTGGCAAAATATCATGCAGGTAGTGTCAGCCTATTCTCCCGACCAGATATCTCTAGTCTTACAGCCTATGACCTTGGGTAATCATCGTCAAAGTTGGGATGCTACCAAAGCAGCGATCGCCGTAGCGGGAGATGATGCCGATAAGTTTGTCAGTTTTGTTAACTATATACTCGATCGCCAGACAGAATTTGCCAACGAAGCGTCTAAAGATACAACCCAGACAGAGTGGCAGCAGACGTTAGCTGATTATGCCCTCGACTCAACAGAAATGTCAGATAAAGCTGAGTTTCTCCAGCTACTAAATAGCAAAGAAGTCTATGCCAAGGCGAGAATACCTGCCCGTTTTGCCACAATACGCGGTGTGTGGTCAACTCCTACTTTTTTTATTAACGGTGCAGAGGCTAGTAATTTATCGTCCAAGTCTAGTTTGGCGGATTGGCAGTCGCAAATTGATTCTCTTTTGTGAAACATGTTTTATTAGCATCTGAACTCAATAAAAAAGTTAAACCATGAAAAATTTGGCTCAGGAATTAGTAAATGGAGTGGCGCAGCTATTTCCTGATGCTCTTTTTTATCATCAAACCCAAGAAAAAGTAGTCGCTTTAACGATCGATGATGCTCCCTGCCTTAAAGATACAGGGGATTGTGGCACAAAACTGATTTTAGAAGCGATCGCCCAACACAACCGAGAATATAGCTATTTAGAACCAGTTAAAGCAACCTTTTTTATCATTAGCAGCCACCTAAATCCCGATTCTCAGATCGTCTCGGAGATTATGGCGCAGGGTCACGAAATTGCTAATCACGGCGTAGTGGATCAAACTCACGCTTTATTGACTCCCCAAGAGTTTGCCCAAGAGTTAAAAGAAGCCCATGAAAAACTCTTAGAACTTACGGGAAGTGAAGGAATTCGCTGGTATCGTCCAGGAAGGGGTTTTTATAATCAGACCATGCTCAAAGCCATTAACGAGCTAACTGCGGAAGACAATTACGATCTGCAACTAGTCTTAGCCTCCATGATTCCCTTCGATACTTTTGAAATTAGTAATTCTCCTTGGTTGACGGCGATGTACACCAAACAGATGGTTTTTCCTGGAGCAATTTTAGTTTTCCATGCCCACTCTGTGAGGGTAGCGCAGAATACGGCGATCGCTTTAAAATCTATTTTGCAAGATCTTAGGCAAAGAGGCTATCGAATCGTGACGGTAAGTGAGTTAGTTGATGCTTAATAGAGGAGGAAAATTGGGTTGCCACCATTGATAGATCTCTTTCCAGGCACTTACTAAAGCTTGATCGCTTTCTCGAACATTATCTTGAGTCACGGGGGTAGATAACAGCACCCAAAGACAACGGCGATCGCGAATACTCGCCTTTCCCTGTAACCATTGCCAGGCGTTTTGCCAGTTTAGATCCTGTTGGTAACGATATTGAGAAAACTGTTTTTGAGTCACGTTGCTTAAGCTGCGAGGACTAATACAGCTTGTGAGATAGACTTGTTTGTTGTCTTCTATTAGAGCATAATGACCTACCCCTGCAATATAGTTGGTAGACTTAGCTTTAATCGCTTCGGTGCTAATACTGGTATAGTTTTGCAGGTAGGTAACTATATCTCCCCTTGTACCTACCAAATAATTTATTTCTAAAGCGATTACGGAGTTAGTCAAAGGCATCGCTTGTCCAGCATGAGTATATTGATACTGTTGACGTGCCTGAACTACTTCCTTTGCTGTCTCATCTATAGCTAGATTGGGAATTGAATTAGGAGACGTTGCGATCGCTTTTCCTGTAGCAAAACTCTGAGGAAACTGAAATTCTGCCACCTGCCTATTACCCGCGGTGGGAACCAAAAAAGCATAAACTACCGCTAGACTGATGCCAATACTGGTAGCGGCTAATGAATAACTACGCCATTGGGTTCGATTAATCATTGACTCACTCCTGACGACATCAAGTTTATTACACTCGATTAATCAGGTTTTGCCCAGAAAACTATGATAGGTTGACGGCAGATTTCTGTTGTCGGTTAATTAGAGCTATGTTAGATTCGCGATCGCTTGCAGCCAGCCTTATTCCCCAAAATCAAAGTGTTGGACACAAGCAGCAGGTGTGGCAATTAGTTGCTAAAAGAACCTTAAAGTCAATTCCCCAACGGAAAATTATGTTTGTTGGCAGCAGCATTTTTCGACTCTGGAAAACTTTAGAATCTGATATGTATCCTCTACCTGTAG
>JBCBWB010000067.1:0-25033 GCA_039817275.1 Cyanobacteria bacterium J06648_1
GGGGTCTACAGAAACCGTTTCGATCTATATCTACTCGACGGTGATGCGTTATTTGGATTTTGGCTATGGTGCCGCTTTAGTAGTAGTTACTTTCTTGCTGCTAGTCCTAGCTGTGGCGGCTACTTCTTGGCTGCTGAACAAGGTTCGGCTCTCATAATCATTCTCAATGGGACTAATCGAGCCTAGGATCTCAGTTAGTCTCGGCAACCTAGACTATATCTTGTCTCTACCCCTGTGACTGGGTTTATCCCTTCGGCTCTTTGACACATGAGGTAAATCTGGTAGCGATCGAGGATTGCCCCAGAAAAGTCGGCTCCTGTAATTGTTGCCCCTTCAAAGATAGTGCTGGTAGCAACGGCATCTTGAAATATGGCATTGGTTAAATCGGAGTTTTCAAAAGAGACGCGATCCATCAGGGAACTAGTAAAATTAGAATCTTTGAGGTTGGTATTAATAAAAATTCCCTTGGTCAAGATGGAATTACTTACGTCTGAGCCTTCAAAGTTAGAGCCTCTGGCATCAGCCGCGGCAAATACTCCACCTACCAAATTTTTGTGGGAGAAATCTTGCTCGCGAATTTCGCTGTAGGTATAGTTGACGGCGTTCTCTTGAGCGATCGCAGGATGGGCAGATAATAAGACCCAGACAATGGCGAGCGCCACAATAATTAAGCCGCTTAGAAGTCGCTGTTTGAGTTGAGATAAAAGCATAAATAAACTTCGAGCGTTAGCTCGGATTGAGGAATTAGTAGGAACGAGAATCAATAGGGAGATAAATCGCATCTTTTCCTAATTGCAGGATTAATTCTGGCTCAGGTTGAGCCAAGTTCGATTCCAAACTGCCAAATCCTAAAATGTTTTTGAGATAGCTGGCAGTCTCCACCTCTCCATAATTAGTCACGATTTTAGTTTGTTCTAATTTTAGCGGGATGTGTTTCACTAAATAAACATTACGAAAGTTACGATGTCGCAGATAGGCGACTACCCGCTGACCTAATTCAGGATTATTGGTTGTATTCTGCACCGCAATCGGTCGATCTCCAAAAGGATTCTCTCTGGCTAGGCTGGGATTAAGATCCTGAGTAAATTGAGAATTTGGACGGGAGAAACTGGACTTGGCTGCCAAATCCTTACTTTCTGGTTGCCGACTAGAGACGTATCCTGGAATTAAATCTACCCTGAGACGCTCGGGTTCCAGTTCCTTGATAAAATGAGCCACAGAGATAATTTCTGACTCTAAGATATTAGTGTCCAGTTGGGGTTCAAGTGAGGCGATCGCCGTTTCAAAACTAGCAAGATAAGTAGGTATATTGAACCGTTGGCGAATAGTTTCAAACGCTGTTGATTGACGAGCAACCTGTTCTACCCGATCTCGACAATCCCTGATTCGCTGGTCGCATGGTTTTAGGGTTATTCTGCCGCTAGCCGTCAGTTGCCGAAACACTTCAGGAGTAGTCCGCAAATAGCGATTAATAGCAATATCATCACTAAGCTGATTGATGGCTTGAGATAATAAGTCTATTCCCCCAATTCGATAAGCATCGGCGATCGTCCCCGTGCCAAATCCCGCTATTTCTGTCTGAGTATCTGTGGGAATATTGATTGCCTGAGCCAAGTTTAGCTCTGGATCGAGCTTCAAAAGCAATACAGTTTTGCTGCTGCCTGAAGCATTTTTAGAAAATCCAACCAAGGAATCAGCATCAGGCTCAACTTCAACCAGCAGAATTTGGCGCAGAGTATTTAGATTAGAACGTTCTTCCGTCAGCAATTTGATCTGACTTCCCGACAGTTGATTGGCAATCTGCTGCTCGACTACATCAATTTTGGTCAGAGCCATACCTCCAATAGCCGATAAGATTGAGGTTAAACTAACTAGTCCACCCCAAAAAAAACCTCGATTGAAGCATGACCACTGGGAATATTGCCATCGAGAGGGTAGAGGTTGTGGTGATGAAATAGTCTGATGAGAGTCAGAGGGGTGTTTGGTAAATCGCTCTGCTGGCAGCGATCCAGTTGCTGAAACTGAGATTTTTGGTCTAGCTTTTTGGTTCTCTTTCCCATGCCGTGAGAGTTTTTTGCTATTGCGCGATCTCTTTTGATTCATGCAAATTATCTTGGTTTCTGTGCTGTAATTAGTAATTGATATAAGCTAAGTAATGTTCTGATCGCTGTACAGGCTTTATTCTTAGAGCGGTCATCAGCAGTGTCAAGGTTCAACAAATATATCTGCTGCCGCCCCAAAATAGGCTTAAATCCTATGTATTTAGCTATGAGTATTAGAAGATTCTAATTCCTAATTATTGCTCGGTAAAACTATAGTTATTCAGTAGACAAAATCCTTTGTTATATAGTATCACCGTAATCTATGACTCTTGTCCGACCATCTGTAATCAATTCGCTTTACTAACCGAGATTTCTTGAGTAAATTTGCTCGTGTCGTTGTTAATATCCTGATTCTTCTAAAAAAAAGTCAATGGAACTAAAATTAATCCCAATTATTCTGGCTGGTGGTAAAGGAGAACGTTTTTGGCCAGTAAGTCGTCTCAAAAGACCCAAACAATTTCTGTGTCTTGATGGTAGTGGCAAAAGTCTACTTCAGTCTACTGCTGAACGCTTATTAGACCTGGCGGGAGGATGGGATAATCTGTGGGTAATTACCTCCGAGATTATCGCCGATGGCGTACATAAACAGCTACCAAATTTGCCCAAGTCCAATATTTTAGTGGAGCCACAGGGTCGAGATACTGCCCCCGCGGTAGCCTGGGCTACCTTAGAAGTGGCCCAAAAATATGGCAAAGATGCGGTGGTTGGCTTCTTTCCTGCCGATCACTGGATTGGCGATATTGCAGCATATACCAAAACCCTCCAGGCAGCAGCACAACAGGCGATCGCTCAACCCTCGATTGTCACCCTTGGCATCACTCCCGATCAGCCTGCTACTGGCTATGGCTATATTGAACAGGGGGCAAAGCAAGGGGAATTTGAAAATTTGCCTGTATATCAAGTTACTCGCTTTACCGAAAAGCCAGATGCAGCGACAGCTCAATCTTTTATTAAGACAGGGAAATTTAGCTGGAATAGCGGTATGTTTATTTTTCAGGCAGTATTGGTCTTGGATGAACTAGCTAAATATGCTCCTGAATTGCTTCAGGCTCTATCAGAAAAAGGTCGCGATGCCTATGCCAAACTAGAAAAAGAAAGCATTGACTATGCCCTGATGGAAAAGACTCAATTAGCCTGTGTTTTGCCTGGTAATTTTGGCTGGGACGATTTGGGAGACTGGAATGGAGTTGAGCGACTCCTCAAAGGCGACCAAGATAACGTCGAGTTAGGCACTCACATTGGCAAGGATACTAAGGATGCCGTGATCTATGCCAGCGATAATGATGAGGTGATTGTTACTATCGGCTTGAAAGATATCGTCATTGTTCGTGACGGCAAAGTAACCTTGGTGGTGGATAAAAATCAAACTCAGGATATCAAACAGGTGGTTAAATCTTTACAGAATAAACCTGAGTTAAAGCACCTGCTGTAGAACGACATGTCGTTAGTCATGCTACTTGTGTATGATGCTGCCTCGATCTGAACTAACACAAAAAATCTGGCGATCTTTTACTAACGTAGATCGCCTTATAATCAAGGTTTAAAACCTGCGATCGAGCAAAAAACTAATCTATGCTCAATGTTAGACAAGCAAAAACTCTGCTCTTAGCTCACTATGCCCACATGCTGGAATATCGAGCCGAGATATTTCTTTGGGCGCTATCCAACTCGCTACCAATCATTTTGATGGGGGTGTGGATTCAGGCATCGAGTGAAGGGAATTTTGATTTTACGCCGCAAGAATTTGCCCGCTATTTTTTTAGCGTCTTTATTGTCCGTCAGCTGACAACTATCTGGGTAATTTGGGAGTTTGAGCGAGAAATCCTCGAAGGAAAGCTGTCGTTGCGCCTACTTCAGCCAATCGATCCTGTCTGGCATCACGTTACCAGGCATCTCGCCGAGAAAATGACCCGCATACCCCTAATTGCTCTGTTTTGCGGCTTATTTTTTGTACTTTATCCCAATGCCGCCTGGATTCCCACCGCATCAAACGCTTTCTTAGGCATTATAGCGATCGCCCTTGCCTTTATCCTCCGCTTTGCGATTCAATATACCTTTGCGATGCTAGCGTTTTGGACCGAGAGAGCCAGTGCCGTCCAGCAATTCTGGTTCTTGTTTTATATCTTTCTTTCAGGGACGATTGCGCCTCTAGAAGTCTTTCCTGATGGCGTGCGGCAAGTGGTCGAGTGGACTCCTTTCCCCTACATGATGCATTTTCCCGCCGTCTTACTGATGGGATTACCCGTAGACTTTGGCAAAAGCGTTCTTATCATGGTCGGTTGGGCGATCGCCTTTTTACTGCTCAACCGTTGGCTATGGCGTAAGGGATTAAAGCAATACTCTGGTATGGGAGCATAAATAAATTTACTTGGCTAGATAGTTTTTTCTTCGACACAAGAGCTTAATTCTCTTCGCCGATTGAGAATTGATCGCCACGCTAAAGTAATCAAATATAGTGTTTATATCCCCAAATTTTTTGCTAATGCCACACTTTTCAATTAGGCAAAAAGCAAAACAATGATTAATAGTAGGGTGTAATTCTTCGGGAATCCAAGACAAACATTGTTGATAAGCTTCTAAAATAGATTTTTCGTCTATTGCATTTAGAGATTGAATACATTTGTTTATTTGGCGACGGGGTATGCTTTCCTTAACTTGAAAAAGCCATCCAGACGGTTTCTTATAGAATTTCAGAGTTAGATAATTTTTTAGCAGCAACATACTATACAAGAGATACCAGTGATCGGGTATAGCAATATCCTGTTGAAAAATATAGCCTTGCGGCACAATTTTAGGATGAAAGTTCTTAATAATAAAGTTGTTGACAGCTTCGCTTTTGCCTAAATCAACATTAATTATCTCTATGTTTGAGTCAAATAAGCGCAAGTCTAGCTCTAATAAAGATCCTGCATGTACTTAAATATATTGACTAACATAACTAGTTTGAAAATCAAATATGTTGCGGAAGTTCTCAACCTCAAAATTGCTAGAAGTTAATTCTCTCTTTCCCACTCCTAAATGAGAATAAAAAAATCTATTAATATAATTATTAGTGTTTTGATTATCATTGATAAATCTATCAAAACAATGTAAGGGTCTATTGAATTTTAATGCCACATTAGAGTCCATGATGCCCATTCCCAAACAAAAAGCGGACGCGCCACAAAACGAACCCAAATCCAATACTAAGCCCGTAGATCTATAAGATTTACCCAAGCTGTATAGGAGTCCATATTCATTAACACTAAGCATTCCCTTTGCAAGCAATAGACTAGGCTTTTCCTCGACGGAGTAGTATTTGAAATCGGAGATTTCTTGTTCGAGTTGGGTATCGTGCATTTGCAGCAATTTTTATCTATTTTGCTAATTGTCTGTGGAAAGGGAAAGAGGCAAAACGGCACTCAAGCTCCAAGTCTTCATCTCAAGCAAGAATGCCATAACAGCTTTTTTTGCTTGCTTAAAAACCTCTTGCTCCTTGTTACAAATTCTCTGCACGAATAGCAGATAAACCCCTTTCACCTTTCACCTTTAACACAAGCAGCTCACTTAATTTGTGCGAGAAATTAAGTCTATCCTGCCGTAGCTGTCTCAGATTTAGTTACTTTGACTCCCGATCCAGATCCAGTCACCGCGCGACTATACAATTCCTCTTCCATCGGCACAAATTCAATCCGATTGAGCAGGGTGGTAACGAAGGCAAAGAGCAAAAAAGGCAGAGATAAGACTAAGACAATGCCTACCGTCGCTAGGGCATAAATTTGTCTGGTGCTACTCCACAGTGCCAAAGTGGTTGCCAAGCTAATAAAAATTACGATTAACCAGATGATGATCTGACCGTAAATATCACCGAATTTCAAAGTACAGATCATTTTATATTTGTGCAACGCATTGTCCATAAAAAATCTCCTGAAAGTATATATTTTGTAGTCTTAACTACCTTCAATTATCGTGGAGGTTTCTGCGATCGAGCAGAATATTTAACTAATTTTCCGCGCCTCGCAACATCTGTTTACAATTCTCAGGATTTGCTAGGTACTTATACTTGGATCTAAAAGGCGATCGAGGGATTGTGATAAATCTGTGAAAATTTTTGATTTTTTGCTAGTTAACCACAAGCTTGTAATAGGCTATAGGGTGAAAACTGGATAATAAATTGTGACATCATGGCGGATAGTTCTATTGTTGAAGATCGCGACTATACATTAATCATCGATAAAAGCGGCAGTATGTCGATTAACGATCGCCCTGGGGGAAAAACTCGCTGGGAATCGGCTCAAGAATCTACCCTAGCTTTGGCTCAAGAGTGTGAAAAAATAGATCCTGATGGCATTACGGTTTATTTATTCTCTGGTCGTTTTCGTCGCTACGACAACGTGACTGCTGATAAGGTAGCCAAAATATATCTGGAGAACGATCCGATGGGACGGACGGATCTAGCCAGTGTCTTAGCCGATGCAGTAAATAATTATTTTGATCGCAAGGCAGCAGGACAAGCCAAAACTAATGGCGAAACTATTGTGGTGGTAACGGACGGTGAGCCAGATGACTATAAATCGGTAATGCGGGTCATTATTGATGCTTCGCGTCAGATCGATCGGGACGAAGAGATAGGAATTTCTTTGATTCAGGTAGGCAAAGACCGTAAAGCAACTCAGTTTCTCAAAGCATTAGACGATCAATTAGAGTCGGCTGGGGCAAAATTTGATATCGTCGATACCATTACCATTGATGACATGGAAGGGTTAACCCTAGCCGAAGTATTATTAAATGCCGTGACGGGATAAGTATCAGTCAACAGTTAACAGTCAACAGTCAACAGTCAACAGTCAACAGTCAACAGTCAAAAAAAATCAAGAGACGGCAGACAAACTTTAAATTCGCAAATTGACTAACACTATTGTTTGACAAACCATTACGATGTAAGAGTGATGCAATCTTATCCCTTACAGTCGTTGAAAGAAGGTAGCTGGTTTAAGCTAATTTGTGGGGCTAGCTATCAACATCTTCCCGCAGTTCGTAGTTTAGCCTTGGCATATAGCCTAGCTGGTGCGGACTGTATTGATGTGGCTGCCGACCCTGCGGTTATTGCTGCTGCTCAAGAGGGGATTAGGGTTGCAAGCCAGCAGTTGAGGTCTCAAGGTTTAAATGAGCGTCAGCCGTTACTGATGGTTAGTGTTAATGATGGGGTAGATCCTCATTTTCGCAAGGCAAAATTTGATGTTACGAACTGTCCACCAGACTGTCCTCAACCCTGTGTGCAGGTATGCCCAGCAGCCGCAATCGACCTAAGTTTGGGCGGCGTGATTGAGAGTCTTTGCTATGGCTGTGGTCGGTGTGAACCGATCTGTCCTCAAGGTTTAATTAGCAATCACGACTATATATCGAGCTTAGATCAGGTCATTCCCTTAGTTGATGCCTGGGGAATAGATGCGATCGAAATTCATACTCAGGTAGGGCATGAGCAAGATTTTGAGCGAGTATGGCGAGAAATTGCTCCTATTGTCAATCGGCTAAAACTGTTGGCTATTAGCTGTACTGATGCACCCAACGTCATCGAATATTTGCGATCGCTCTATGAATTAATCAGTCCTCTACCCTGTCCTCTAATTTGGCAGACGGATGGACGCTCAATGAGCGGTGATATTGGTAAGGGTACTACACATGCAGCTATTAATTTAGCCCGAAAAGTTTTACAGGCAGAATTGCCAGGATACATTCAGCTAGCAGGAGGCACAAACGACTATACGGTCAAAAAATTAAAACAGGCGAAAATGCTTGGTAAACCAAACGGTGTGGAAATGCCCAACCTAGTTTCGGGACTTGCTTATGGCAGCTATGCGCGGGCAATATTATCACCGACTATTGCACTCTTAGATACAGTACTGCAACCAATTTCAGTTAAATCAATTTCAGATCGACCAATGAATCAGCTTAATTTAAAGCTCGAACACCATCAAGAGTTGTTAGAGCAAGCAGTGGCAACTGCTCAAGCACTGGTAAGGCAAATCAAAACGGCTCATAACTAGCCCCAGCTTTACTAATTGGCTTTTTATTAATTTATTCCTTTTTTTTATCACCTATACTTTCCTAATGCAGTCAGATATAGCTTCCCATCGGATGCAAGTTACCGATAACCTAGACAAATTACTTACTATTTTTCCTGATTCGATTCGCTCCAGGCTAGATGAGCAGATCGAGTCTGATAGTGACAATTTGATTGAGGTAGTTTTAGATTTGGGCAGACTGCCCGAAGCCCGTTTTAGCGATCGCGTTACCTATATTCGCGATGAACCCGTCACCAAGGACGAGATTCAGCACTGTATCGAACGGGTTGGCATGTTTAGCACCGATAATCGCGCGGGGATAGAAAGAACTCTACACCGTATCAGCGCCATCCGTAACCGTACGGGAGATATTATCGGCTTGACCTGTCGGATCGGTCGAGCAATCTTTGGCACCATTGTCATGATTCGTGACCTAGTAGAAACAGGAAATTCAATTTTACTTCTAGGTCGTCCAGGGGTGGGTAAGACTACCGCCCTGCGGGAGATTGCCAGAGTCTTAGCCGACGACCTGGAAAAGAGAGTCGTAATTATCGATACCTCTAACGAAATTGCGGGAGATGGAGATGTTCCCCACCCTGCCATTGGTCGCGCTCGGCGGATGCAGGTAGCTCGTCCAGAGTTGCAGCACCAGGTAATGATTGAAGCGGTAGAAAATCACATGCCCGAAGTTATCGTGATCGATGAAATTGGGACAGAATTAGAGGCATTAGCGGCAAGAACGATCGCCGAAAGAGGAGTGCAGCTAGTGGGTACAGCCCACGGTAATACCGTTGAAAACCTGATCAAAAACCCGACCCTCTCGGATCTGGTGGGGGGAATTCAAAGCGTTACCCTAGGAGACGACGAAGCCCGCCGTAGAAGGACGCAGAAGACGGTGTTAGAACGAAAAGCCCCTCCGACATTTGCGATCGCCGTGGAGATGCTAGAACGGCAACGATGGGTGGTTCACGATGATGTTTCCGCTACCATCGATACTTTGCTACGGGGAATCGAACCCCCCGCCCAAGTACGTACTGTAGACGACAGCGGCGAAGTAACTATCATCCATGAAGAATCTTCTTCTCCCTTCAAGCCTCTACCGTCGAGAAATGGTGGCAGCCAAATCGTTACCCCCCTACATCCTCAAGGATTGAGAGCATCGGGCAAAATGACTCCTCTCTCTTTGCATCAGGGTAAAGCAAAACGGGACAACAATTCTGAGTTTGAACATCTGTTAGAACGTTCCTGGCAGACAAAAGAACCCAGCAGCCAGAAGATCAGAACTCCAGGTCCTAATGGGGAAGACCATCCCGTGTATATCTATGCCTACGGTATTGGTCGCTCGCAAATTGATCGGGCGGTTGAAATCTTGGATCTACCCATTGTTTTGACCAAAGACCTAGATGAGGCAGATGCAGTTGTGGCACTGCGATCGCAAATTAAACATCATTCCAAACTCCGCAACATCGCAAAAGATCGCCATCTGCCAATTTATACGGTAAAATCCAACACTATTCCCCAAGTAACACGCATCTTTCGGCAAATACTCAACCTCGACGACCCCAATGTTCCCGAACCTACGGATCTGCGTCTGTTTACTAAAGCAGGAAGCGACGACGAAATAGAGGCACTAGAAGAAGCAAGACTAGCGGTAGAACAGATTGTAATTCCTCAAGGACAGCCTGTAGAACTACTACCACGCTCGGCAAAAGTGCGCAAAATGCAGCATGAGCTAATTGAGCATTATCGCCTCAAGTCTGATAGTTTTGGCGATGAACCAAACCGCCGTTTAAGAATCTACCCTGCTTAAAAAACAGTATCGATCTTTATTCTGGTAGCGATTGTCTTGACAAGTAAGAATTTGATCAGGCGATCGCTTTTTTATGTCTAGAAGCACAATTCAGCCTCTTAAATCTCCCGAATAAATTGCCTGTGAGGTTAAGAGCCAATCATGATTTAATCTCAATATGAGCTTTTAAGATACTGCTCCAAAGCCTCGTTAACCAGCTTATTTAAATTGATTCCTTTTTGTTTAGCGGCGATCGCTACTCGCCGATGAAGATCGCTACCAGTTCGGATATTAAAGCTACCTTTGAAAGGCTGTTCTGGTTCAATATTTTGAGTTCGAGTAAGTTCTAAGTAATCTTCTACTGCCTCATAAAAGCTATGTTGCAGAGATTCTACATCATGACCTTCATAGCTAATTAGACTACGAATATACTCTACTCGACCATAAAAGATTTTATCTTCGTCATTGTAATTTATAGAACCCAAATAGCCTTTGCATTCCATTAAGTTCTTCATGCTATTTTTCATAGCAAAATATGTTTTATACTTCTGGAGATCGCATAAATACGTTAACTTTCTCTAAAGTGGACAAATAAAACGCACTACGTCAATTTTATTGCCCACTAGAATCATCGTTCAAGCACTTTGCCAATTGACATAAGGTAGCTTGATGGCGGTTGCTTTTACCTGTTCGGCATTATTAACCAGTTGTCCGCAGTTATCCCAAGTACCTTCGGCAAACATCTGTCTCGAACCTTCATTCATCTGTACGGGAATAGCTAAGTCCATGCTGTTGACAGTCATAGCCTGTAGATCGACAGTAATTACCGTTTCTGGACGAGACTGAATTAGACTCTGTAGCTGCTCGATCGCTTCAGGTGCAGCAATGACACAGGGGACACCAATTGCCACGCAGTTACCAAAAAAGATTTCAGCAAAACTCTGACCGACGATCGCTTTAATACCCCATTTTGCTAAAGCCTGCGGTGCGTGTTCGCGAGATGAGCCGCAGCCAAAGTTATTGTTGACGACTAAAATATTTGCCCCCTGGTACTCTGCTCGATCAAAAGGGTGTTGTCCATTAGTTTGGGCGCGATCGTCTTCAAAAGCGTGTTCTCCCAAGCCATCGAAGGTAACGCAGCGGAGGAAACGGGCGGGAATAATGCGATCTGTATCGATATCATTTCCCTGAACGGAGATCGCTTTTCCTGATATTTGTGTGACTTTGCTCATGTTTTTTTTAGCTTTTCCTAAAGGATACACTCAATGCGGCAAGTGCAAGCCTCTTCGCATATAGCTTTTAGCTGCGCCAAGCTATGCTTGGCAAGTCGTCTTACGACACGAACGCTTTCGCGTTCTGCCCCCGCAGGGGGTTCTGGGCATACGCCCTGTTGCGCGTACGCGCTGCGCTTTTAGCTTCTGTTGACTGTTGACTGTTGGCTGTTGACTGTTTCGGTGCGCGTTCCCTTGCGCCTTACGTCGACGCGGGGTCGCACCGCTGTTGACTGTTCACTGTTGATCAATGCGTTTTTGCCAGTCGCGATCAATTTTATCGGCATTTCTAATGTTTTGATCGAGAAGATCGTCTTCAGTCGTGTAGGTGATGTCGCGATCGCCAATTACTTTTTGCTGGGCAAACTGAGTAGCGTAGGCGAGTTTTTGACGGAGGGTTTGATCGGGTTGGGCAAGAGCGATCGCTCTTTGTTCGCGAGCCTGATTACGCTTGACTATTTTGGGGTTACGTCCTTGAATCCAGAAATAACGTACTAGAGGAATGAGGAGATATAGGACACCGTAGCCGAGTAAAAACCAGGATAGAGAGTCAGCTAAGGCGACGACTCCTCCAAGCTGTGCCGCGATCGCGCCATCCTGTAAGAGAATTTCTAGTACGAATGCCAGAACAATATTCAATACTCCCAAACCCGCAGCTAGAGTAATTTGACTACCCTCGGCTTCGCTAAAGCGCCAGAGCTTTTCTGGTAAATATCCTTTTGTCGGCAGCGATCGTGTTTGTCTTTGACTTGCCATTACCTGAAGTTCAGGGAAGTAGTAAACGATTTCTCCTTCGGGGGAAACTTCTGGATAACCATTAAAGCGACTAAGGACAGGAATCATATAGTCTTCGTATTCATCCATTTGATCCATATAGGGAGCAACCTGTTCGCCAATGACCGAACCTTTATTCTGGCGAATGACTGAGCCAATTGCTTGCCAACGATATTCTTCTAGATCGGCGTTGGGATTACCGTCGCCAAACAAAAAGGAGAAGACAGACTCTAGAAAGTTCATCTGGTAGTTACGAGGTGCTTCCCTACGGCGCTGACGACGGCGACGGTTGTAGCCAGGATCGAACCACCAAAAGATGTCGCCGATCCAAAAGCGGGGCATAAAGAATCCTCCTCCAAAACCACCTCCATAGCCACGTCCGTTGCCTTCTCGCTCGTCGCTACTAGAGTTAGCCGCAATAAGAATAGCGACTATGGCTACCATCATCAGCAAAATGGAAGCAATCAGAATAATACCAAAGGAAATGCGAATTATGTAGAACAATACCCGCCAGATCTTCTGCCAGGTTTGTTGCCAGCGTAACTGCCAGTATTTGTTGCGGAGAATAGAGCGAAAGTTTTTGGGAAAGAGATAAACCACATCTCCCGACTCTGCTACCTGTAGATGCCCTCCCGCTTCACTAGCTAGGGCTAATAGTCCCTGTTGGGCAAAGTTTAGCTCTAACCCTGCCTGGGTTGCTACGTCGCCTACCGTAACGCGATAATCTAGCTTTTCAACTGACTTAACAATCTTCGGATCGGGAGTCATTATTAAATATAAAAATAGTAATATCTATTATTTTATCGCTTTAACTTTTGTGCCTTCGAGGATCGAGAGAAAACATTTATTCGAGAAAACCCACCATGTAGGTTCGGCTGTAGAAAATTTATGGCGATCTCCTTTTTATTGTCCAGACAACAAACAACCACTTTCGATCTAAAATAAGATTTTTTGAGGTCAGCAAATCTAATGGTAAAAACTGCTTCAACGATGCTGGCTTTAGGTACTGCCGCACCTGAGTTTCAACTGCCTGACGTGGTATCGGGAGAAACAATTTCCTTAGCTACCTATCGCGATCGCCAAGCACTGTTAATGATGTTTATTTGTCAGCACTGTCCTTTTGTTAAGCATGTTCAAGAGGAGTTAGCCAAGGTCGGCAAAGATTACGGCGATCGCTCTTTAGGCATTGTGGCAATCAGTGCCAATGATGTGGCAAACTATCCGAACGATTCTCCTGCCAACCTCAAGCAAATGGCACTCGACCTAGGGTTTAACTTTGCTTTTTGCTATGACGAAACTCAGGAGGTAAGCAAGTCTTATACCGCCGCCTGTACTCCCGACTTCTTTCTCTTCGATCGCCATCAAAAGCTAGTATATCGGGGTCAACTGGATGATAGTCGTCCTGGAAATGGACTTCCCGTGACGGGTAAGGATCTGCGTCGGGCGATCGATTTGACGTTGGAAAGCAAAGAAATCGATTTTGAGCAAAAACCCAGCATTGGCTGCAATATTAAGTGGAAACCTGGCAATGAGCCAGATTACTTTGGGTAAATTAATTATGGTAATGAACGTCTAATGTGAATTAAAAAATTTTAAAATACTTTGAATATCTTATTCACGGTTAAATCTCTTGACTTGTTTTGTCAAAAAACTGGATTTTTTAGATTTTCTCAAAAGCTAAAAGCTAAAACAAGTAAGATTGAACGAAGCTAATTCACATCAGGCGTAATGAATAATTTAAAACAACTGCACGATCACGATTTTAATCTTTGGCTTCAAGAAATGGCGATCGCAATCGAAAGTCAAGACGTTAATGCTATGGACTGGGAGAATTTGCTAGATGAAATTCAAGATATGGGCGCGAGTCAGAAAAGAGCCTTGAGGAGTTACTACTATCGACTTGTAGAGCATATTTTAAAGCTAAAAGACTGGCAAGCAGAAAGAGCCAGGAACGAAGCCAAATGGCGGGTTGAAATAACCAACTTTCGGCGAGAAATTAACGATATTTTGGCGGATTCTCCTAGTTTAAAAAGCTATCTAACCGCAAATCATCTCGATTGGTTTGACAAGGCAGTAAAAGGAATTATCAAAAGCAGAGCATTTGCGATCGAGGACACAACGCCAATTCCTTTAGAACAAATGATGGATGAAGACTTTTTTGGCAAATAATAAAAATTTTCTGGGTATAGCTTAAATTACCTCTTACCTTTTACCTCTTACTCTCACCTCTTACTCCTTCCACCACACCGCTGTCGTAATTCAAAACAGCAGATCAGAATCAGGGCGATCGCTAGAGGAATCAAGAAGCGAATAGAACGATAAATCAGTAGGGAACTCAAGACATCGGGAGTAAAAATGCTCTCGGGCAAGAGGAAGATAATCACTGTCTCAAATACCCCAATTCCCCCAGGAATATTGCTCATAATCGAGGCTGACATGGCAATTAGATAGATACTGAAAAACTGGAGGTATGACTTATCGGCATAGCTAGGGATGAGACAGTACAGCACTGCGGCTGCTAATGCCCAGTCGAGGGAGAAAACGCCAATTTGACTCAGAGAAATAGCTGGTTTGGGAAAGCGAAATATTTTGCCTTTGATCTTCAGGCTTTTACGCCGCCAGCAGCAGTAGAGATATATACTCACCAGGATTAAAGCAGCAATGCCTAAATACTGCATCGCCAAGGTTTGAACTGGTAAAGTGCTAGGCAACTGGAGGGGATTAACTAAAAAAGTGATGCCGCTCAGGGTGAATAGTCCCAGCCAAAAGGTTAGGTTACCCAGGGCGGTAATTTTAGCGATAATGCGGGTAGGTACACCCCAAAGAGAATAGAAACGATAGCGAATACCACCTCCGATCAGCAGGGTAAAACCAGTAGTGTTGCTAACGGCATAGGTGATAAAGGTAGTAAAGAGGATTCGCTTGCGATCTAGATAGTGATTGAGCTGGCGGAAAGCAATTAGATCGTAGCTGCTGATCGCCAAGTAACCCGCGAAAGCAAAGCCCAAAGCTCCAGACAGTTGACGATCGCTAATTAGTGCTATTCCCTGTAGCAGATCGTCCAGGCTATAGCGAGCCAACTCTTTCTGTGAAATATGGATAGAGAAAATTAGCAGCAGCAAGCCGACAGTGGGATAGATCCAGCGAGTCCAGCGATCGCGATTCATTGATTAGTTTGAAAAGACAAGACTCTTTCAGGGTAGTTGGTAAAGATGCCGTTGACACCATAGGATCGCATCAAATTAATATCATCAACCCGATTAACGGTATATACCCAGACTTGTAGTCCCTGTTGCTGGATGGAGTTGACCATTTCCGAGGTGACATAATCTAAGCCAGGAATAACTAGATCTACCTCTAACTCTTGGGCGATATCAAGATATGACCAGGGCAAACCGTAGATTAACATGCCCGTAGTAATTTCAGGGCAGATTTGCCTAACCTGGTTTAGTTGATAATGATCGAAAGAAGAAACGACAAAATCGCTGTATTCCCATCCTCGATCGCAATAAGTTTGAATTAGCTCTACCACAAGCCTGGCGGTATCAAAACCCTTTAGTTCAATATTAATTAAGGCATGGCGATCTACCGTCTCAAACACTTCTGCTAAAGTCGGCACTTGCTCTCCTTTTCCCGCATCAAGAGAGCGTATATAAGTAAAATTGCTTTGATCGATGTATCCCTTGCCGTTAGTAGTCCGAGACAAATCGCGATCGTGAATTACCACCAAACGATCTTCGACGCTATAAACATCAATTTCTATACCGTCTACTCCTAAAGCGATCGCTTTTCTAATCGACAGTAAAGTATTCTCTGGCTCATGACCCATCGCCCCTCGATGTCCGATACAAAGCATAATTGAGTTCTTAGTTTTTAGTTCTTAGTTTTTAGTTCTTAGAGTCATTCCAAATAATAACCATCTCGTTAGCGTGTAATATTTATTGCTCCCAAATTCCTAGTCTTCAATCCCCAGTCCCCAATCCCTAAAACAAATTACTGAGATAGTACGAAAATTAACTTCAGAGCCGTGAATAGTTATAGTATGCTAATTACAATTTGAACCATAAGAGTAACCAAAGCAGTTGTTGAATGATTTTGTCGCCTGGTTTAAAAACCCTAATCCAGACAC
This sequence comes from Cyanobacteria bacterium J06648_1, assembly GCA_039817275.1. Taxonomy (GTDB): domain Bacteria; phylum Cyanobacteriota; class Cyanobacteriia; order Cyanobacteriales; family Xenococcaceae; genus Waterburya. Next base: position 16,110 of record JBCBWB010000067.1, read on the forward strand.
GGTATTACTGAAATATTGGCAAAGAAACAGATCTAATGCCAAAGTCGTTAACAGTCTAGAAGCTAAACAACAACAGGAACAAGATCGACAAATTATTGCCACTCAAGCTTATCTTCTCTGGGAAGCTGATGGTAAACCCGATGGTAAAGATGAGTACTATTGGCAATTAGCGATCGATCACCTTAAAGGAAATCATTTTCCTACCGTTTATCAGCCTTATTACAAGCTGGAAAAACGAGTTTTAGAACCTGTTGATGCCTGGATTGATAAACAAGCATTCTTCGCTATTCTCGGCAAACTAGGTAACTTAGCGGTTGTGGTTGCGATCGTTACCTTTGTTTTTGGTGAAAATATCCGACGCAATAATGAAGTTTTTTCTGCCTGGCAAACTATCACCAGCGCCCATGGACAAAGTGGTAGTGGGGGACGGATCAAAGCTCTAGAATTTCTCAACTCTCGTCCCTTACGTTTTCCTTGGGTTGGTTGGACAAAGGATTTGTTTTGGGATGAAAAAACAGGAGAATGTGAGGAAAAACTGGTATTTGGGCGCAGATGGTCAAGAGAACTCTTAGTTGGCTTATCAGCCCCTAATAAAGCTTACTTAAGTGGGATCAATTTATGTGATGCTGTTCTAGAGAGCGCAAATCTCCAAGATGCTGATCTATGGAATGCAAATTTACAAGATGCTGGTTTATTCCGCGTAAACTTCCAAAATACCTCTCTAAGGTACGCTAACCTTCAAAATGCTGTTCTAGAGGGTGCAAATCTTCGAGATGCTAATTTGTGGCGTGCAAATCTTCGAGATGCTGTTCTAGAGGGTGCAAATCTGCGAGATGCTAATTTGGGGAACGCAGATCTTCAAAATACTAATTTATGGCGTGCAAATCTGCGAGATGCTGTTCTAGAGGGTGCAAATCTGCGAAATGCTAATTTGGGGAACGCAGATCTTCAAGATGCTGTTCTAGAGGGCGTAAATCTCCAAAATGCCAATCTGGAGTTTGCAAATTTAGCTAAAACGCAAGTCAAATTAGCCTGTTTCTGGGATAAAGCAATCTATAAAGGGGAACTGGATGTTGAACAGTTTACTATTGTTGCTCTTGAACCTGATAATACCGACTATATCAAAAAGTTAAAACAGGACATCAGCTCAAACCCTCAAGAAATTTTTCCCAGCTCAAGTCTATTAAATCAAGTATTCTCAGGCTCATGTCACATCGCCCCACAATGTCCGATCCAAAGCATAATTATCGTTTGATATATTGTTTGTGGTTTTTTAGAATCATTCCCTAGTCTCCATTCCCCATTCGTGAAAAGTTAAGAGTACGTGTTGTTTGCCAACTAGTTTTTTCTACACTTTCGTTTACTAACAGCCAGCCTAATTATTCATAAAATTATTAGAGCGATCGCAAAACCCATCCACCATAATGATTAATGTTGGGTTTCATCTTTCTTCTGACGATCCTACAATTATTATTTTCCACGACAGGCTTGAAAACAAAGCTCTGAACTGGTGCAGCTAAAAGCTATACGCGGAGCGGTATTCTTTAGAAAGCCCTTTGTCATCAGATGTACCAGAAGGGCGTAACATATCCTTTCGGAAAAGCAAAGAGCTAAGAGCTGAAAGCTAAATAAAAGCTACAATAAACCACTCTACCTCCTATAAAACCCTTTCAATGAGCATCTTAACTCTACAGAATATCAAAAAAGATTTTGGGATCAAGGAAATTTTACGGGATGCCAGCTTTAGTATTGAACCTAATGACAAGGTGGGGTTGATCGGCGTAAATGGCTCTGGTAAGTCTACTTTACTAAAGATGATCGCAGGGATTGAGCCGACGGATGGTGGACAACGTTTGCTCAAGTCGGGAGCGAGGGTGATTTATTTGCCGCAGCAGCCTGAAATAGATGAAAACCTGACGGTAATCGATCAGGTATTTGCCGATAGTGGGGAGCAAATGCAGCTAGTGCGGGAATATGAGGATTTGTCCCACAAGATTGGCGTAGCCCAGGGTGATGAGCTGGATACGGCGATGGCGCGCATGGCGGTGGTAACGGAGAAGATGGAAACTCTCGGTGCATGGGATCTGGAAACTAAAGCCAAGATTGTGTTGAGCAAGCTGGGGATTGAGGATTTTGATACGAAGGTTAAGGATCTTTCTGGGGGCTATCGCAAGCGAATTGCTCTGGCAGCGGCGCTGCTTAATGAACCCGATTTGTTGATGATGGATGAGCCGACTAACCACCTGGATGCGGAGTCGGTGGAGTGGTTACAGGAATATCTAGCTCGTTTTCAGGGGGCAATTCTGTTAATTACTCACGATCGCTATTTCTTAGATAAGGTAACAAGCCGTATATTGGAAATCGATCGCGCCGATCTTTATACTTATGCGGGTAATTATTCTTACTATCTGGAAAAGAAAGCCCAGCAAGAAGAGTCTGCCGCCAGCAGTCAGCGTAAATTGCAGGGAGTTTTACGCAAGGAGTTGGAATGGCTCAAGCGGGGCGCTAAAGCCCGTAGCACAAAGCAAAAAGCACGGATTGATCGCATTGGCGAAATGCGAAATCGAGAGTTTAAGGAGGCGCAAGCAAAGGTAGATATTGATACTCCAGGGCGGCGCATTGGCAAAAAGGTAATCGAGCTAGAGAATGTTACTAAATCTTTTGAGGGACGGACTCTCTTCTCTGATTTTAGCTATGAATTTACCCCTCGCGATCGCATTGGCATTATTGGTGCTAACGGTGCGGGTAAGTCAACCCTGATGAATATTGTTACAGGAAGAATCGAGCCAGATGCGGGCAAGGTAGATATTGGTAAGACGATTCATATCGGCTATTTCGATCAGCATTCAGATAATATTTTGTCGGCTTTGGATCAGAATCAGCGGGTGATTGAATATATCAAAGATGTCGCAGAAGTAGTTACTACCGCTAGTGGCGATAAGATTTCTGCTTCTCAGATGCTAGAGAAGTTTCTTTTTCCTCCCGATCAGCAATACGCGCCAATTCACAAGCTGTCTGGGGGCGAAAAACGCCGTCTGTTTTTGCTTCAGGTGTTGATGGATGCTCCCAACGTTTTGATTCTCGATGAGCCGACTAACGATCTCGACGTACAGACTTTAGCGATCCTCGAAGATTATTTGGAGAACTTTAACGGCTGTGTAATTGTCGTATCTCACGATCGCTATTTCCTTGATCGCACAGTAGAATTTATTCTGGCGATCGAGCCAGATGCAACGGTGCAGCTCTATCCTGGCAACTATTCTGTCTATTTAGAACATAAGAAAAAGGCTGAAAAATCAGCTAAACAAGAAGCCGCCGCCCAACCCGCACCAGCTAAACCCCAAAAAGAAAGTAACCCTACCCAGCCTCAACCAGACAAAACCACCAAACCACTCTCCAACTTTGAGCAGCGAGAGTATCAAAAGCTCGAAGCCAAAATTGCGCAATTAGAAGCCGATAAAGAAAAGCTAGAAAATGACCTGGCGATTAACTGTAGCGACTTCAATTTAGTCCAGGAATTGTCAGCAAAATTAGCAACCTTAAATGAGGAGATCGATACCAATACCGAACGCTGGCTCGAATTGGCAGAAAGAGCAATGTAATTTTTTAGCTAGTGGCTCAACGTTATCTCTTAAAATCGGGCGATCGTCAATTAGTCATAGCATCACACATTTAAATTAGGACATTGCCCACTACCCACTACCTACTACTCACGAGCTAATAACTTAACTTCTCCTATATACAACCTTGTACGACTATAATTACTGCTCTACGTTTCATTTACACTTATCAGTTGTTTATCGAATAGCACAACTTTGACTTATCCATACCCTCATCAAGTAGAATATTTTGAGACATAAAAACATATTAAGGAATACAAACTATTATGAAGCAGCAGGGTGTAGCAGTTTGGTTTACAGGATTTAGTGGTGCAGGAAAAAGCACGATTGCTGAGGCATTGACAGAAAAACTCAAGTCTGAAGGATATCAGCTAGAGGTTTTGGATGGTGATGAAATCCGAGAAAATCTGACCAAGGATCTTGGTTTTTCTAAGGAAGATCGCGATACTAATATCCGTCGAATTGGCTTCGTCGCCAAATTACTAGCCCGCAATGGAGTAATTGTTTTAGTACCTGTAATCAGTCCCTATCGAGCAATTAGAGAGGAGATGCGAACTAAGATCGATAATTTTGTCGAAGTTTTTGTGAATGCTCCGATCTCGGTCTGTGAAGAAAGAGACGTCAAGGGACTATACAAGCAGGTAAGAGCAGGAAAAATTAAGCAGTTTACTGGTATTGATGACCCTTATGAGCCACCAACTAACCCCGAAATCGAATGTCGAACAGATTTAGAAGAATTATCAGAAAGCGTTGATAAAATCTTTGATAAGCTCAAGGAATCTGGCTATATCGGCTAAATCAAGCGCAAACTATACGGCTTAAATTGACTTATTACTTAGGTGATAAAAGTTACTATTGTCAACAGTTTGCAATCAGTCTTTTGACTGATAATTAATGCTGAAATTATGCAGTTTGGCAAAAATCAACAAAAGCTGAATTTTAAAGTTGCCTCTTCAGTAGATATAGCTGAATTCTCAGCCCTACGGGTAAGATGCCAAAAATTTTGGCTAGATAAAACCACTTTACCTGTCTGCACGCCAGTCTCGTAACTTTTCACAGCTAGTTATGGATGAAACCTCATTTGCATTCCTTAATTCATCTCATGAAGCCAAGCAAATACTCTGCTTGGAGTACCAAGGCAATTGTCTTTATGGAGAGGTAATTCAGCTAATCCCTCAGCGCCAGCTCTGTTGGTTGAGACCGTTGTGCTTGGTAATATCTCATTCTGTTGATTTTGAGCTTCTAACCGACTCTAATGATAGGCGATCGCTGGTAAGCAGCAGTAGTTGCGATAACAGTGACGATAGCCTGGTGATTGATTTGCAGTCAGGTTCTGATTTATTATGGCCAGCAATTTTGTTTCGTCCTGCTCTAGATACTGAGATCATTAGTTTAATGCCACTCTTAAAAGATATTGGTCATCATTCTTTAGCCCGAAAATCAGGACAAAAATGGCTACACAGGTTTATGCATTTAGTTTGGCAGGGTCATCGAGATAAGTTTTAAATATCGATCAACTCAATTTTGATTATTATCTTCGTCTACCCGTTCATTTACCTACAGTTTTCTCTGAGTTTTTACTTTTTTGTTTTAGTTTTAGTAACGATAAAAATAAATCATCTACTAAGTTTTGAGTTTAGTAAATTCTAATACTAACTAACGAGCCAGATTCAATCATAATAAATTAACTTTGATATTCACTATTGATTTACCAGATATCTGTCAAGACTGGAAAGTTCAGTGTTTGCTCTGATATGGAAAATCCATAGATTGATTATAAATATAAGATGTTTCTCATGATTAGGGTGAAATGGAGTTTGCATTACATAGCATGGATATGGAAAACGTAAAACAGTATACATAGTATCTAGAATTAACCGAGTTTGATGTCAAAATTTAGGGATGCTTTATCTACTTGTCAAGATTGCGTAAAGTGAGCCAAGGAAAGTAGATCTCCGTGAATATACAGATTAATCTTGGAACATAAAACTAGTTTTTTTAAGTAATATCCAGAACGAGAAACAAAAAAATGAGCAGCACACAACTACGTACGCAATTTACTACTTTCAGACCAGAAGGTTTTCTGAGCGCCGCTAACGCAGGCGAATTTCTTAATCGCCTCACAGTTGAGGTAAAAACCTCTTTAGATTCCGCATTGCTCGTTAATATGGAAGCCGTGGAATTTATGGATAGCGCAGGCTTGATGGCGCTAATCAAAGCGTTTCGTTTGGCAGAGAGTCTAGGGCATAGATTTAGTCTTTGTTCTCTCGCTCCATCCGTGCGGATCATGTTTGAGCTAACTCAGCTAGATAAAGCATTTGAGATCTTTGAAAATCAGGATGCGTTCCAAACAGCCATAGAGCAGTAAGCACAGCACTTCTGTAGCCTTTAATATTTGGTTGAAGTATTATAGAAATTTTATAAAGAAAGCTTAGTTACAGGCAGGCTATGATGAGCTTGGTCTTTTGGATGCAAGCTGCGAGATTAAATATCTATATATGAACCATGGCAAGGTTTCTCTAGTTGAATTTACTAGTTACCTTGCCAATAATGTTATTGAGCTTAATGTTTCCCCAATGGCGGCTATCTGTGCTTGCTTCAAGATTATCCCCCGTCACGAAATAGCTATGGTTGTGGTCAATAGCGGTAATCCTTTTGACCAAAGTTAAATCTGCTTGCAGTGGATGAGTAATGACTACCAGGTCATTAATTTGTGGTGGGGATTGAGAATAGGCAGAAATATCGATCAGGATCTCATCACCTGGATCTAATAGGGGTAACATCGATTTCCCTACCACCTTGAGACGGCGGCGGCGACGCAAAAGCAACATGAGCAGTTCGCGCCAAGATGATTCTGGTAGCAAGTTTGCGCCTGTATAATCAGTTTGGGTCAATTGTCTGGAGGCTAAAGCTTCAGGAAGGGATTCTATTTTAAGCTGATTTTAACTCGTATAGAGAAGGACAAATTATCAGACCAGTTTTCTCTAAATATTTAAGCAATGCTCAAGGCGATCGCTACTATATCGCTAATGACTTTTATGGATTATCGAGAAATTAGCTAGCTGCAACTGACGACGATTTGCTGAATTACCCAGTATCATGCGAGATAGACTTTTGAATCTTACTGGATAATGAGTACTAATCGATTTTTTAGCCTTGGGCAACGACTGAAAAAAATCAGCAAATATTTTATCTTATTTTCTTTTTGTTTTATCCTGGCAGTGGGCTGCAATACTCCCCAGCAGTCAAATACAGCTCCTGCCGACAGCGATCGCATTTCGGTTGGCACCACCCTCAAGCCGCGTACTCTTGATCCTGCCGATAACTACGAACTAGCAGGGTTAAACATTATCTATAACGTGGCGGAAAGTCTTTATACCTACGAAGTCGGCACGACTGACATTAAGCCACTATTAGCCACAGCCTTGCCTGAAATCAGCGCCGATGGCTTGACCTATACCATTCCGATTAGAGAGGGAGTTACCTTTCACGACGGTACGGCATTTGATGCCAAGGCGATGGAATTTTCTCTACAGCGGTTTATTACCAACGGCGGAAAACCTGCTTTTCTCTTGGGAGACGTAATCGAATCAGTAGAGGCAACGGGTGATTACGAACTAAAAATTACGCTGCAACAGCCCTTTGCTGCGTTTCCTGCCCTGCTAGCCTTTCCTGGCGCCTGTGCTGTCTCACCTCAAGCTTACAAAATTGGTGCGGGAGAATTTAACCCTAATCAGCTAGTGGGTACGGGAAAATATCAGCTCAAACAGTTCAAGAGTGATTCTGTGAGCCTTGATGCCAACGAAAACTACTGGGGCGAACAGCCCGCTAACCAAGGTATCAACATGCAGGTTTATGGGGGTAATTCAGCCAATCTCTTCAACAGCTTTAAAACAGGTGCAGTCGATGTGGCTTACCAGTCTCTCGATCCCCAGCAGATTGCGAGTCTGTTAGATAGCAAAGACCAATATCAGATAATTGAAGGTTCGGGAACGGTAGTAAACTATCTGGTACTCAACCAGCAGCAAGAGCCGTTAAATCAGCCCGAAGTACGTCAGGCGATCGCCGCAGGCATCAATCGTGGTTTAATTAACGAGCGAGTATTAAAAGGACAGGCAGAACCAATCTATAGTCTGGTACCCACAGCGTTTGAGTCTTCTCAAGGGGCATTTGAGTCGCTTTACGGCGAAGCCAATACCGCCAAAGCTAAGGAATTGCTGACTCAAGCAGGTTATTCGGCGCAAAATCCTGCCGTGGTTGAGATTTGGCATCCTAGCGGTTCAATTACCAGAGGGATCGTCGCTGAAACCATCAAAGCCTATGCCGAACAAGAATTAGAAGGCATGGTGCAGTTTATTCCCAACAGCGTTGAATCGGCTTCATTCTTTGGTAATCTGAGCCAGGGAATATATCCCGCAGCCTTGGTAGACTGGTATCCTGACTTTCTCGATCCTGATAACTATCTCCAGCCCTTTTTAAGCTGTAGCGAGGGTACTGCTAGTGGTGGTTGTGAATCGGGGGCGGCTCAAAGTCGTGGTTCTTTTTACTATAGCGATCGCGCTAATGAATTGATTGAGCAATCTCGCCAAGAACAGGATGTTGCCAAACGACAGACAATTCTAGTTGAGCTACAGGAGTTGATGGCTCAGGACGTACCCTATGTTCCTCTGTGGCAAACAAAAGACTACGCCTTTGCCCAAGCTGGAATTGACGGCGTAACCATTAACCCCAGTCAAACCTTTCCTTTTTGGACGATTAACCGAGTTGCTAATTAGCAATGGACAATGGGCAGTCAACAGAGGACAATTAGCATCTTGAGACATCTTGAGTCAAAAAGGCAATGAAGCTGATTATTCAAATTCCCTGCTATAACGAGGAAGCAACTCTGGGCTTAACCCTAGGGGAACTTCCTCGCCAAATACCTGGCATAGACAGAGTAGAATGGCTGATTATTAATGATGGCAGTCGCGATCGCACTGTAGAAGTAGCCCAAGCCTGTGGTGTAGATCATATAGTCGATTTACCGTCTAATCAGGGTTTGGCGAAAGCCTTTACGGCGGGGATAGAAGCCTGTCTTGCGGCGGGGGCAGATATTATTGTTAATACCGATGCGGATAATCAATATTGCGCGGCGGATATTCCCCTGCTAACTGCCCCCATTCTCCAAGGTAATGCCGAGATTGTAATTGGGACTAGACCAATTGAGTCAATTAAACATTTTTCGCCGATTAAAAAACTACTGCAAAAGCTGGGTATTTGGCGAGGAAGTTCCCCTAGGGTTAAGCCCAGAGTTGCTTCCTCGTT
>JBCBWB010000068.1:0-24986 GCA_039817275.1 Cyanobacteria bacterium J06648_1
AATTTTGCTGTCTTAAAACCGTCGCAATACCCCAAGCCGTTGCCATCACGAGATGAGGATAGCGATCGACAGCTAAATCTAAATTTAAGCCCACAGAAAGATATAGCCCACCTGCGCGAGAAACCCAAGTGTTACCCCACTGTCCCTTTCCTGCTGTTTGCTGAAGAGCGATCGCACCTGTAGGACATTCTATTCCCTCATCAATCGAATTCCAGAGTTGCGTATTAGTCGAAGGCAGAGACTCGAAAACTAATAGAGGTATCGGAATAGCTAGGTTGGTTGGTAAGGCGATCGCCTTCTTTTGGTCTATGCCGCGCCAAAATTCTTGATATTGCTCCAAATCAAATTTCACGCAACAAATTCTAAACTAAAAACCTCAAACTAAAAATCTCAAACTAAAAATTTCTTCTTTAACACACACATAATTAGCCTTGGTACTTTCTCCAAAAAGTTATTATCTGTATTATCTGCTAGTGTTTTTACTAAAAGACTGCCCCTGTATTCAGTACAAAAGAGCAGTCCTCGTCTTCATCAAAAATAATGAGATTAAAAATCTGTTGCTTAAAGGTCGCCACCGCGCAAAGCTAGTAAGAAGATTACTACTGGACCAGAGATCATGATCAAGGCTACACAAAGCAGTTGAAAAATTACCGTAAAATTAATTCCGCCGACGGCACTAAAAATGTTGTTTACAAAATCCATATTTTCTCCTAGAAGTTATCTAAATCAAATCAATAAAAAATTTTGGCTATGTCCCACGAACCATAAACTATGATACCTGGGATGTATTTGCCGTTTCTCGGTAACGATATAAAAATATATAAATTTTCTTTACGCCCCTTAAAACAATATTAAATTAATATGACCCCAAACTCAATTGCCAATGGGCATAGACTATTCTCCCTTAGCCATCAGTTTTAAAAGCGGCTCCTAGATATAGCTCCCCTACCTTAGGATCTTCGAGCAGATCGATTCCTCTGCCTTCATAGCGATCGCGACCATTTTCTAACACATAACCCCGATCTGCCATTGCCAAAGCTTTTTTGGCGTTTTGCTCCACTAAGACAATCGCTGTGCCTGTCTGATTGATGGCTTTAACCTGTTCTAAAACAGAGTTGACGAGAATAGGAGACAGAGCCGCGGAGGGTTCGTCTAGCAGCAACAAATCTGGCTCCAGCATCAATGCTTTGCCCATGGCTAACATTTGTCTTTCTCCTCCTGATAGAGTCCCTGCCTTTTGACGACGACGAGAACCCAATTTGGGAAACATAGTATAGATTTTTTGCTTCAGATGATCTAGAGAGCCACTACGAATAAAAGCACCCATTTCTAGATTCTCTTCGACTGATAATGAGGCAAAGACATTGGTAATCTGCGGTACATAGCACATACCTCGTTTAACAATCTTGTCAGATTTTAGCCCTGCAATATTTTTGCCTTTGAAAATAATTTGTCCCTGCTGGGGAGTAAGCAAGCCAAAGATCGCTTTTGCCAGGGTCGATTTACCCGCACCGTTGGGACCAATGACAGCAACTAATTCTCCTGGTGCAATCTGAAAATTAATCCCCTGTAGAATGTTGAGATCTTTAACATATCCCGCATAAACATTTTTTACTTCCAGAAGATTTGTAGTCATGGATTTATCAGTGCCAAAGTTACAGCAGTTTTTATAAAGGAAATTTGCTCTCTAAGGGTAACAAATGTAAATCTTGTGTGAAATTGACCACATTATCATCGATCAGCTTGCCTGAAGGTAGCTTCCAGAGATGGTGATTTTTATACTAGACAAAAGCTAAATCTTTGATTAACCCTGGGTAACTCATCCTCAAGTTTATTGATGATAATTTATCTAGCATATTGATACTTAATAAAACTTAATTTCTCTGCATATATACCTAAATTTTGCATATATCTCAGAACTTAAATGTATATAATATGTGTGCAAGACACTAGCCTACAAGCGAGCAGCCACTCCGTATTTTTAGAGAGGATTATCAATCAAATGAATAGTAAAATTATATCGGTACTCTTAGCAGTGGGGACATTAGCGATCGCCACCCCTGCCAGCGCGAATTCAGCCGATTCTCCTGAATTCAGTTTTTCTTGTCAGATGGTAGACGGAGTTCCGACTACCGTGGCACAGTCAGTAACGAATGAGACTCAAGTACCCGTTTTCCACTGGAGAGCAGAAGCTCTGGCTAACAGAACATCGAACAGTCCAGAAGAGCTGTGCAACGATGTTTCTCAGGAATTGGCAGATTTTTCTCAAGATTACGACTTCTCAACAGTTAGCTTTGTGGGAACTGGGCAGGGGGGCTTACCTACTATTTGTGCCAATGCTGGCAGCACTGAGTGCGGCGAAACGTTATTTACCCTTAACAAAACCACCGAAGAACCATCTGTAGTTGCGGGTAATTTAGTTGATGCTATTTTGGCTCAAAATTTGCAGCCAGAAAGATCGAAACTGGTAACTCGTGGGGTACAGTCAATTTCCTACCAGGTTAATTTTTGGAGTCTATTAGGATTTGGTTCTAAAGACTACTATAAGCACCAACTTTAATAGTTTACTTAGTTGAGAGTTAGTATCTAGCCCAGACTTTAGTTTAATTTCTGCTGAACCTTATCCAGAAGAGTAGAAGTTGGCGGATAGTCTGGGTTTATTTTTAGCGATGTTTGACAGTGCGCTTTCGCACTCTGATATCTTTGTTGCTCGTATAAGGCTCGACAGAGCTGAGTCCAGGCTAAAAAATAGCCAGGTTTGATTCTCAGAACTTCCCATGTAGCGTTTTCGGCTTCTTTAGCTTGTCCGAGTTTCAGCAGCACTTGTCCCTTATTGAACCAGCCGCGATAAAAATCGGTATCAACGGCGATCGCCCTATTGTATTTTTCTAGTGCCAGCTCATATTGTTTGAGGTCGAAATGCGCTAACCCTGTACAGTTCCAAGCTTCTGCAAAATCAGGAGCGACATTTGTCGCTTTTTCACAGGAAGTACGCTTCTCTATATGCTTACCTAGCTTTCCCTGAGCAAAACCGCGATTTGTCAAAGCCTGAGGGAAGTTTTCGCGATAGGAAACGGCGCGATTGAAGGCATCAATAGCTGTTTCATATTCTCCTGCTTCAATCAAAGCATTACCTTCGTTGTAGGCTCTCAATGCCCGCACTGCACTCCAAATTTTGGGAGTCAAAAATAGCAGTCCCAAGCTCAAAGGCAGAACAACAAGGAGCAACAGGCGTTTGGAGGCTGATGGTTTTGCTAAGGAGATCTCGGTCGGAGCAACCAGAGGTTTAGACTTGTCTGGGGGGAAAGCTTTCAAATCTTCCGCCTGAGGATTGCGAATATCTTCTAGAGCTTCACTAGCATTTTTGTAGCGCTGAAGAAAATCATTTCGCACCATCTTATCGAGAACTCGTGCCAATTCTTCGCTACAGTCGGGGGCATGTTCGCGCCATTTTATTTCCCCCGTATCGCGATCGCGGGGTAGCTGATCGGGATGGGAACCCGTAATTGCCTGAATTGCCGTCATACCAAGAGCATAAATATCACTGTTAAAGCGAGGATCCCCTCTTTGTTGTTCGCTCGCCATGTAGCCAGGAGTACCGATAGCTACGGTCAGCACATTTCCCTGACCTTCTGTTAGGGTCATGTTGGTAATTTCTTTGACCGCACCAAAGTCAATCAGAAATATTTTGCCGTCGGACGCTCGGCGAATTATATTTGAGGGCTTAATGTCGCGGTGAATTACGTTGTTTTGATGAACAAAAGAGAGAATCTTTAAAACATCAATCAAGAGTCGCTTAACCTTTGCTTCTTGCCAAACTTTTCCTGGAACAATTTCCGTTTGACTCAGATCTTCGCCCTCAATATATTCTTGGACTAGATAAAATTCTTCTTTTACTTCTAGATGGGCTAATAGACGCGGAATCTGCCGATGGTCATTCAGCTTATAAAGCACTTTTGCTTCATTATCAAACAGCCTTCTGGCAGTTTCTAAAACAAAATCTTCGTTAGATTGAGGCTGAAGTTTTTTTACTACACATCGGGGAGGCGGATTTCCAGGAAGGTGAGTATCTTCGGCTACGTAAGTCTCGCAAAAGCCTGTTGTTCTTAGGCAATCGATAACTCGATAGCGCCCTCCTATTAACTCATCAGACATAAGATTTAGATCGTAAAAATAAGTTTAACCAGCAAGCCCGATGGTGATGGATTAAGTTACTCCGCCGCCTGGTCGTTCTAGTTTCCGCATTTTAGGGCAAAATAATTGTCCATGGCAGGATAACTAAAGAAAAGCGTCGAGCGCCGAACAGCCAATTCACCATCACTATTAATTACTGATATACAAAATATATCAAAAGATTTTTGAGAAAAAGTTGCCTAGCTTAAGTCTGCTAGCTTAAACCAAATTTACTTGGCGAGCAACATAGTGCTGCAAACAAATATTAACCTAGTTACGCTAGAAGGCAAGAGAAGAGCTGGAGGGTGAACTGAAAAAACTGAGTTGGTTGCTAGTTAAGGTTGACAATGACAAAATAGAGCCTAACTTAAACTCACAAACCGCTGGCGTCATCGTGGGAGATCGAGTTACTCAATCCAGCATAATTATTTGACCGCAGAATACGCTTAGCGGCGGCATCATTACTTTTCGGCTTGACGGCAGTGTCACGTTGACCTGGCTTATTTTAGTTGCTGGATTGAGCGTGATTATCTGTAGATCAAATCCAGGGACTATTCAAAGTTGTTAATAATTGCCTGAGCAAACTCAGAACATTTTAACGGTGGCTCCACAGGAGGACTCATCAATCGTGCCAAATCGTAGGTTACTTCCTGGTTGGCGATCGCTTTTGCCAAGCCCATCTGGATTAAGTCCGCAGCTTCTTGCCAGCCCATAAACTCTAGCATCATCACCCCAGAAAGAATAACCGAACCAGGATTAATGCGGTCTAGTCCCGCATGTTTTGGTGCTGTGCCGTGGGTTGCTTCAAAAATAGCGCAGGTATCACCAATATTTGCTCCAGGACTCATTCCCAAGCCGCCAACAATTGCTGCCGCCGCATCAGAAAGATAGTCACCGTTGAGGTTCATCGTTGCCAAAATTGAATATTCATCGGGACGGGTTTGAATCTGCTGAAAAATACTGTCGGCAATGCGATCGTTAACCATTACTTTGGTTTTCCACTTGCCGTCTCCATGAGTATCCCAGATTGCCTCTAAGACAGACTCTACTTCCTGGCAAATCTTGGCTTGTTTTTCTGGAGTTAGGGCATCATAGCCAGGGTCAATTTGACGGGCATTATCTTCTATAGTTAATTGGGGATTAGCTTCTTTGTTGCCGAGAATCCAAGACTCCCGCTCGATAATACATTCAGACCGAAACTCACTTTTGACCAGCTCATAGCCCCAATCACGAAAAGCCCCTTCGGTGTATTTCATAATGTTGCCCTTGTGAACTAGCGTCACCTGCTGCTTCTCAGGGGATAGGGTTAGGGCATGCTGAATTGCTTTTCTGATCAAACGCTGAGAGCCAGTTTTACTGATCGGTTTAATGCCAATGCCTGCATCTTGCGGAATTTGCTTGGTGCCATGTTCGGGAGTGCTCGGAATCAACTCTTGGTTGAGTAAATCAATTAGCTTGAGACCAATTTTATCTCCTGCTTTCCACTCGATCCCCAAGTAAATATCTTCCGTATTTTCTCGATAGACAATTACCTCCAGTTTCTCTGGGTATTTATGAGGAGAAGGGGTTCCCTGGTAGTAGCGACAGGGGCGAACACAGGCATATAGCTGAAACATCTGGCGTAAGGCGACATTGAGGGAGCGAATTCCGCCGCCAACGGGGGTCGTTAGAGGGCCTTTAATCGCGACACCAAACTCTTTAATTGCGTCGAGAGTATCTTGAGGCAAATATTGATAGGTGCCATACTTATCGCAAGCCTCGTCTCCCGCATAAACTTTAAACCAGTTAATTTTCCGCTTACCACCATAGGCAGTAGCCACTGCTGCATTAATCACTGCTTCTGTTGCTGGCCAAATATCTACCCCAGTTCCATCACCACGAATAAAGGGAATGATCGGATCGTCGGGAACAATCGGTTTGCCCTCTTTAAAGGTAATTTTAGAACCGATAGTTGGTGCGGTAAGTTTTTCGTACATAAAACTCTAGTCAAGAACAAACTGAATATAGCTACAGTACAATTAAGTAGCCCTCAATTGACAGTAGCAGAATATTTTGTCCAGCTTATGCTCAGACTAAACTTAAATTTGAGAGTCTAAATCAAAATTTTAATCATGCATCGAACTAAGGCATCGGCAACGTCTGGTGGCAGAAGAACGAATAGCTAACCAAGACCCCAGAAATAGCTTGGGTGTAAATACTTTAAATAATACGAGATGAAAAAAATATTGGTAGTAGATGACGATCTAACCTTGCGGAAAGTTCTCCAAAATTCTCTAGAACAGAGAGGATATCAGGTAATTTCAGTTGGTTCGGGCAAAGAGGCATTAGCAAGGTTTAGCCAAGATGTGCCAGATATCATTGTCTCAGATGTTTCTATGCCTGAGATGGACGGATTTGAATTTTGCCGTCAGTTGCGATCGCAGCCTTCGGGAAAGCTGATTCCCTTTATTTTTCTCTCCGCCAAAAACGAGCTTAATGATCGGGTTCAGGGTCATACCATCGGTGCAGACAGCTATCTGAGTAAACCGTTTGAAATGAAAGAGCTACTGGCGAATATAGAGGCTCTGATTGAGCGATCGCGACGAGTACATGCCGAAATTGTTCACCTCATCGAACAGCTAGCCAATCCGCACTTGAAAGATAGTGTGACCGATAATCATAGTACTTGGGAAATTCAGACGAAGACGGGGAAATCCACCACAGTTCCGACTTCTCCTCCCAAGCCATTGCCCCTCACTCCAGCCGAAGAAAGGGTTTTTTGGGAAACTATCCAGGGCTATACCAACAAGCAAATTAGCGAGCGTCTATTTATCAGTCCCAGAACGGTTCAAACCCATCTCAGCAATATTTTAAGCAAGCTTAATTTAAGTAACCGCACTCAGCTCGTTCGTTTTGCCTATGAACAAGGGTATGAAAAAGTTTAGCTAGCATTGGCTAAATCGGTTAAGTAAAGAAGAGAAGGGAACGAACAAATCTCAATCAAAATCAAAATTTGGGGCATTTTACCCCGCAAAATCATGATAAGATTTCACTAATTAAGACTAAGTACAAACACCTATAGAGTTTGTTAATTTAGGATTGGTGCAGAATATATTAAGAATCTTGTGTCTTGTTCATCCGACAGACATTTCACGGTAGGAAAAGATTATATGCAGGATACTAGCAGCATCAAACATTCAATCTACTCAGAATCAGCTAAAAATCAGCTCAAGTTAGTCGAGCAGCTAGCCAGTGATGGCGATTCGGGTCTAGAAATTCTGATGAACTGGGCAACTGATATCAAAGAACAGTCAGATAACCTAGCTCTGGGGAAGGCATATCAAGCTCTTTATTCTCGTCCTGAAGCTAAAATCAAAGAGTTTTTGGCGCTCAACTTTCCTAAGGGAGTTGTCCCGTTAGATTCTGAGCGAGCGATCGACTATCAACCATTACAAAAGTTGCTGGCACAGCAAGATTTTCAGGCTGCTGACGTGATGACATTACAAAAAATGTGTGAACTAGCGGGGGCAGCTGCCTTAGATCGTAAGTGGATTTATTTTACCGAAGTGGTCAATCTGCCTGTAGTCGATTTATTAACTTTAGATCGTTTGTGGTTGATGGCTTCTGAGGGAAAATTTGGCTTTTCGGTGCAGCGTCGCCTCTGGCTATCTCTGGGCAAAGACTTTACCAAACTGTGGGGAAAAATCGACTGGAAGTCAGACAATACTTGGACTCGTTATCCCACGGAATTTACCTGGGATTTATCAGCTCCTCAAGGTCACTTACCCCTTTCGAATCAGCTTAGGGGTGTACGAGTGATTGACGCTATTTTTGCGCACCCAGCCTGGACGCAGCAAGATTAAAGAGGGTTACTTCTAACCATACTTAGCTTCAAGCCTGCTATAGTCAAAATCCCATATCTGATCTCTAGGCTGCCCAGACTGATTACTAGGATGTGAAACAAGACTATCGCGTTTTATTCGCTTTTTACGGTCGCTCCCTTGCTCGGTCGCTGTTCTACGAGTAGCCCTTTCAAGAATTTACTCGACAGCGGCAGCAAAGAGTAGAAATTGACTAGCCCTAAAATAACGGACTAGGGAATTCACTTCAAATTAAGATGCAGCAAAATTAACAGTTTAGGCTGGAAATGTTTGTTTGGCTAGTTTTTCGGGAACTTTATAATTAGCAGGCTAAAAAACACGCTGACACTTGACTGGGTAATCTCAAAGTTAGGCAAAACTAATATCTGGCGTGACGCCGCATAACGATTACTAGATGCGGAATTTGGACACTGCAACGATAAGCAATAACTTTTATTAAAAATTAGTAACACCAGTGGAAGCAGTCAATTTAAGATTGTCAGTTAATGATATGGCTAAACCAAAAAACCAACTTTTTTGCCGTTTGGATGGTACTACTCTTGCCGCGAGACGAGAGCAAAGAACGGTAATTCTTGAGGAACTGGGCTTAATGACTTCAGAGTCCCTACCAATTCTGGAGGAAACTGCTCAAAAAGCTGCTAGCTTTTCTGGTGCGCCGATCGCGATTTTAGGTTTGGCGGTGAAAGAAGAACTCTGGTTCAAATCAGCAGTTGGTTTATCGACCATAGATGCTACCAACCAGTTGACTACCCGAAGAAAAATATCGCTGCGTGAATCTTTCAGTATGTACGTGATTGATAGTCAACAGGCTTTATTTATCGCTGATACTCTGAAAAATAGCGTCTTTGCCGACAGCATTTTGACCCAGCATTATGGTGTTCGCGCTTATTTAGGGGTTCCTCTGATCAATGCTGCTGGAGTTTGCCTTGGCACATTGGAAATAATGGACTGGGTAGCAAGGGATTTTGATAGTCGCGATCGAGATCACTTAGCTCTGCTGGCTCAACATTGCCTAGCAGAATTGGCGCCTAAGCCAGAGTTGACGACCGCATCAGAAAAACTACCGACAAATCAGCACCAACCCCAGTCAGAAGACACCCATTCGCCATTATCTATTGCTGAAATATCTAAAACGGGCAATTTAGACGCAAGCAAAACTAGCCCGATTAAGCTTAAACTACTTTCGCAGCTAACCCAAGAGCTAAAAACTCCCTTAACCTCTGTTATCGGTATGGCAAGCGTGCTGCATCGCGAAGTGTATGGTCCTTTAACCGTTAAGCAAAAAGAGTATTTAGAAATTATCCATAATAGCGGTCAAAATCTAATTTCCCTGGTAGATGAGATTGTTAGTCTGGGAGTTTTAAGCGATCGCAGCTCGGAGATCAATCCCGCTACGGTAGATATTGAAATGCTGTGTCAGCAGACAATTGATAGTCTCAAAGATCTGTCTCAGCAATATCAGCAGATACTCTGCTTTTCGATTGAGCCTGGTAATCGAATATGGGTGCTAGATAAAGAAAAAATTCGTCAAGCTCTCTACTATCTAGTCGCTAGCATTCTAGAAACGTCTGAACCTGGAGGAGAAGTAAAAATTCATGTTTCGCAGCGTGATCGGGCTTTGAATATTGCGGTGGGCATTTCTCATCCTTGGCTAGGAAATGACTTTAGTGAGAGTAAACTCCACTCCCATGCGATCACTCAAGCACTGAATTTAAATCGACGTGCTCAAAGCGATCGCCGTACAGCGACAATAGACAGTATCATCCCCCACAGTCATCAGATTTTGACCTCTGCCGCCTTAATGATGACAATTGATCAGGAAAATGCCCTAGCCGAAAATACCAATAAAATTCCCCGCGATATCTTGGGTTTATTATTTTGCTGTCATCTAATTGAACTTCACAGAGGAAGACTGGTAGTACAGGGTTCTCCTCGCTCTGGCTATCGTTATTTGCTGCAAATTGCGCCTCCTCAGTCAGATCCCGAATAAAGCCAGAGATGAGCTAGGGTAGAAATTGAATTCTTGATTCTGGAAAAACGTGGTTTAGGATATTAAGGTCAAATTCAAAACCTAATTATCTGACCCATGAAATCGGCTTGGTCAATTATTACCCTCTCAACTTCGCCATTGAGTCAGTGGCAAAAGGGAAGCTATCTCCATCGATTCTCTGGCTGGCTTGCCGATTGGCGACTAGGTAGCTGGCTCTGGCAATGGTCAGAAACTATCGGCGCTGGTCTAATCGCCATTCTCTTTTTGCTTGCTCCTTATGTCTCGACTTCTTTGATTGGGGTCTTGCTAATTGCGATCGCCGCTTATTGGGTGCTTAGTACCCTTACCCTAGAGGAAAGAATCGTACTTACGCCCATACACATACTAGTTTTTCTCTACTGGGGGGTGGCAACAGTCGCCACGGCATTTTCCCCTGTTAAGTCTGCTGCTTTTAATGGCTGGGTTACTTTGACCCTGTACTGTCTCCTATTTGCCCTTGCTGCTCAGATTTTACGCTCGTCTAGGCTTTGTAACTGGATTATCACGAGCTATCTATTGACTGCCCTGGTGGTTAGCTCCTATGGCGTGCGTCAGGAATTTTTTGGTGTACAGCAATTAGCCACCTGGAACGACCCTAACTCAGCTCTGGCTAACGATACGAGAGTTTATAGCTACTTAGGCAATCCCAATCTGCTCGGAGGTTATTTACTCCCAGCGATCGCCTTGAGCGTTGCCGCAATTTTTATTTGGCAAGGGTGGCTACCAAAAATTCTCGCCATTATTATGACAGGGATGAATTCTGCCTGTTTATACTTCACCGATAGTCGTGGTGCATGGTTAGCGATGGCAGTATTAATTGGTGCCTTACTGCTGCTATTTTATAGCTGGTGGCGCGAATACCTACCGCGATTTTGGCAGGTATGGCTATTGCCCTTAATTTTTGGTTCTTTACTGGGATTATTTCTAATTGCGTTTGTGGCTTTAGAGCCTTTGCGCCTGAGATTTATGAGCATTTTTGCGGGCAGAGCCGACAGCAGCAACAACTTTCGGATCAACGTCTGGGAAGCCTGTTTCAAAATTATCGCCGACTACCCCTGGCTCGGCATTGGTCCTGGCAACGATGCTTTCAATCAAATTTATCCTCGCTATATGAACTCTCGCTATCCTGCTCTGAGTGCTTATTCTGTATATTTAGAGCATCTAGTAGAAATGGGATACATTGGTTTTGGCTGCTTCCTCTGGTTGATTACCGTAACCCTGAGCTATGGCATCCGCCAGCTATCCCGCCTACGCCAAACGAGAGACCCCAGAGGATTCTATTTACTTACAGCGATCGCTGCTGCCGCTAGTCTCGCCTTTCATGGTTTTGTCGATACGGTTTGGTATCGTCCCCAGATCAACACGGTTTGGTGGCTCGTTTTAGCGATAATTGCCAGCTTTTATGACAATCTTGAAACCGAAGAAAATAATCGAGATAACCCAAGTGACCTTGTTCTTGAATAATTTATCAGAGGTTGCGATCGCTTGAACATACTCTGCTAAATGTTAAATGTTCAATGCTAAATGTTAAATGTTCAGTCTCGTTTCATTGCTCTAGCCATTGCTCGCTGATCGTCGCGCTTCTTAGAAGCTTCTCGTTTATCGTGAATTTTCTTACCTTTGCCGAGAGCGATCGCAATTTTGACTCTTCCTCCTTTAAAATACATTTTGAGGGGGACAAGGGTTAAACCCTTTTGTTCTGTTTGCCCGATCAGTTTGTTGATTTCTTTACGGTGGAGTAACAGCTTGCGTATTCTTAGGGGTTCGTGGTTAAAATGGCTACCACCAGCTTTGTAGGGAGAAATATGAACGTTGCTCAACCACGCTTCATTATTTTTGATAAAAGCATACCCATCTCTCAGATTCACCTTGCCCGCACGAATTGATTTGACTTCGGTGCCGACTAGTTCAATTCCTGCTTCGTAGGTTTCCAGGATTTCATAAAGATAACGAGCCTGACGATTATCACTAATTATTTTGATACCTGATGTTTTTTCCGCCATTCTTTGAGATTAAGGGACTTAGTGGAGTCTCTTAGTATATCACCCAAGTATTTGCATAATAGGGCAGGATCGAAGCTAACGCCTAAAAGCCGTTGGAGCAAAAATGCCTTGCAAACTCCAAAATAGTTTTTGAGAGCATGAAGGCAGATTATAAGCTTGGTATATTAACAATTAACAGTAAAGTTATTCCCCAAATGCACTTCTAATTTCTTGAGGAAAGATACATTCAGCACAATTTAAATGACTAAAATATAATCACTCAGCACGATTTTGAGCATTTTCGGCGCTTAACCGAGAAGAAAATAAATTACAATCTAGTTTTAAGATTGTCGGCTAGAATCAACTTCGAGACTGCTACTGTGATTTGGCGTTTGTTTCAGTTTCACGGTCAATTTCAGTTACTTCGATACTCTGCAATTTGATAGACTTATTTTCCTTGAGCTGTTCTTGTAAATCGCCAATACGTTTAATTTGACGGATCGGCAAATTAGCAGTCAAGGAGGTCATGCGCTGGTCATTTGAAAGAGAGAATTGCATTTCATCACGATTGACCTCGACATAGCGTGCCACTACGTCCAAAATTTCTTCGCGCATCGCCTCCATCATGTCAGGGTTGATACTGGCGCGATCGTGAGCAATGATTAGCTTTAATCTGCTCTTGGCGTGATTTCGACTATTAGCGTTGTTATTCCAGGGAAAAAGCATTTCCAGAAACCTTTTAATTGTGTTTAACATGGTTTGCATGGGCAAACAGACGCTATGATATGCGCCGTTTACAAAAATATTCAGAAGATTTAGATTTACTTTAATTACGTTGGTTAGCCACCAAACATTTTGCGTAGCCGAGTCAGGATGTTGCCCTGGTTTGCCATGAGATCGAGAAACGGGACTTTCTCCCCTTCCAAGCGTCGAGCAATATTAGAATAGGCTTTGGCGGGAACTGATTCATACTCTCCTAGGACTAGAGGTTCGCCCTTGTTAGTAGCAACAATGACTTTTTCATCGTCAGGCACTACACCAATCAGAGGAACTCCCAATAGTTCTAGTACGTCTTCGACGCTCATCATTTTGTTTTCTTCTACCATCCAAGGCTTAACCCGATTGACAATCAGGCTAATTTTGTTGACCCCTTCGGCTTCTAATAGACCAATAACGCGGTCTGCATCTCGAACTGCGGCCACTTCAGGGGTAGTGACAATCAAGGCTTCTTTCGCGGCAGAAATGGCATTGCGAAAGCCTAATTCGATTCCCGCTGGACAGTCGATCAAGATATAGTCATAGCCTTTAGCTAAGGCAGTAGCAATCTTTTTCATCTGTTCGGGCTGCACCGACTCCTTGTTGCGGTTTTGCGCTGCGGGAAGCAAGACCAAACCTTTGAGACGCTTATCTTTTACCAGAGCTTGTGCCAAACGACATTCTCCTGCCAGAACATCTATCGCCGTATAGACCACTCTTTCTTCTAAACCTAAAAGCAGGTCTAGATTTCTCAGTCCAAAATCAGCGTCAATTAAAGCGACAGAACGGTTTTGTTTGGCTAATGCAGCTCCTAAATTGGAGGTAGTAGTAGTTTTACCTACGCCTCCTTTACCAGAGGTAACAACAATTATACGACTCATATTGCTTGTTTACGATTTGTGTAGCTGTAGTTATTTTGCTTGATTGCGATCAATCCATGCTTTGCTTGGTGACGAAAAAACATAGCGCTTAGCAAACTCAGAAGTTTTAGCTAAACGAATTCCTTCGGTAGTCATAAAGGCTAACTCTGGTGTTAAACGTCTTGGTCTTAACTTGGGCGCTCTGGCTACAGCGTCAGCAATCCGCAACTGAGTAAACTCCATTTGCAATGCTGTAATGCGACATTGAGCATTCCCCTGCGCTCCTGCGTGGGCAATGCCTCGCAAACGACCCCAAACTAAGATATCTCCTGCGGCGATTAACTTCCCTCCTGGATTTAAATCTCCAAAGATAATAATCGTGCCTGGATGGCGAATTTCTACTCCAGAACGAACAGTACTTTGTAAGTACAGTGGCTCTGCTAGGGCAGAAACAGCTTCTTCTGGGTCTGGCGGTGCTTCAATCAAAGGTTGAACCACTGCTTTTTGCTCTACGGAATAACCGCTTGTTGCCGCTGCTACAGCCGTTTGTCGGCGATTAGTGCTAACCGCTGACAAAGAAAGTTTTACATCATCAAGGCTTTCGGCAATGGTTTGTAATTGTCTGGCATCAAGTAGCCGATCTTTGGCAACTAAGCACACATTTGTTCCTACCTGCCAAGACTGCTCCTTGGTTTTTAACAGATGTTTTAGCTCTTGCCAAGTTTCTGACCAAGGTAAATCGGCATTAATTTCTGCTTGACTAGGCAATACTAGTAACATTTGCTCGTCATTATGCTTTAAATAAATTTGAGCATAGCGATTGACGAGGGGCGACGAATTGGGTTGTTCGTCATTTTGATCTAAAGCGATAGTGGGCTCGAAAGTCATTTGACCATCCCGATCATCCGTATATCTACGTACGTCTGCTTTCTAGGTGTTTGGTGTTTTCACGCTTCACATACTAACGTAAGTTTCTGTGAATGAAAGATTACAAAATTGTTAAGCGCTGCCAAGCGGCTGCTAAACTATCGCGATCGCCGACGTTACCAGGGAATAAAACTACTGGTAGATTGGGGAATTGGGGATGATTGGGTTCGGTACGGATTACAGAGCAGCCTGGCAGTATTTGTCCCAAAAGTCGGGCTTCGGTGAGATTTAAGCCGACGCTGAGTACATCATTCGAGGTAATGCCGCCTTTACTAATCAAAAAACTAATTTCTGGGGGCAAGTTATGCACTACTTCCATCAGTAAAGCGGAAACTGCAACCCCAAACTTTAGCCGCTGCTGCACGTCAGTAAAGCTTAATTCTGAACGACTGGTGTAAACAACGGCCGTCTTATTTTGCGAAAATGCCGACTCGACGGCGCGGGAAATCTCCTGTCGCCGAGAATCTTTCTCTTGAGGATGATCACGCAGGCTGGCTACGTCTACTTCAATGCCAACTACCTGCTCTTCTTGTAGCAGTTGCTGAAGCTGTTCTGTGGTTTTCTGGACGTGGGAACCCACTAGAACTATTCCTGGTGCCTCAGAGGCTCGATATTTTGCCATCTCTGTTGCCGACACTGGCTGGTCTCCCAACTGCGCTAAAGAAGTAAGCAAACTTGCTGCCGAACGGAACAGAAAACGTTTACCGTTGGCGGCTGCCTCTAAAACTGCCTCGGCAAAAAGATCGTAGTCCTGTTGATTTTCTCCATCAACCACCACACACTGGTTGTTGGTCAACTTAAGTAAGCGGGGTGAAATTTGGCGATCGCGAATATCGGCTAGAGGCAGCTTAACGACCTGTTCAGCGAGGATATGTGACTGAGTTTTTTCGGCAACATAATCGGGAAGATAGCCATGACTGTAGCTAAATACAGAATCTCGTGCAAATTCTGTCTCGGCAACGGAAACTTTTTCGCCCTCAACCAACAAATAGTGAGTTAGATCGACCGTAATTCTACCTCCTTCAAAAAAAGCAGGAGTCAAAAAATGAGCATCAAACCCACCCAATTCCTGAGCAATTACGTCTGTTTCGACGGGGTAATGACCCCGCAGGGTTGAATCAGAACGGCTTACTACCAAAAAGTCTTTGATGCCTGCTTCGGCGATCGCAACTTTGAGATTCTGGCAAATTTCCTGAGTCGTTTCCGCCGCCTGCTGGGGATTCATCGCCCTCGTATTGCTGAGGATAAAAAAGATTGGTGCGCGATCAAGCAAGCCTCGTTTCAATGTTGCAACGTCCCACTGCATTAGTAGCAAACAGCTATGTACTGTTTGTGAGCCAGTCGGATCGTCATCAATCACAATAATTTTGGACTGGGTTTGATTCATATTTCTTTACAAAGTTAAGGTGATTATCTACGTGATTATTCGTATTTTCGCAAACAAACCTCGTTATTTGCGGTGTTTTTCTCAAAGCTGGGTTACAATGCTGGCAAAAAGCGCAATATCGGCTATTAACGTGTTTTAGGTTGTAAGCATTAGCCGTGAAAAGTCGGTTAGGCTGTTGTCCGTTCTTTTGTTTATTTGTCACTTACCAGGACGTTAAAGCCGTCCAGAGGAATTTATCATCGTGCGAATCCCCCTCGACTACTACCGTATTTTAAGTGTTCCTGTTAAAGCTACTTCGACTCAACTGGAACAGGCTTACCAAGATCGTCTTTTACAGCAGCCTCGCCGCGAATTTAGCGAAGAGGCAGTTGAGGCTCGTCAGCAGTTGATCCAATATTCTTTTCAGGTATTGTCTGACCCAGAACAAAGAGCCAGCTATGACGCTCAGTTTTTGTTGAACATGGAACCTGCCGTAACTCTTGAGGATTTAGAGACTCCATTGGAGACTCCAGACGATGCGGCAGACAGTGAGCTATCAACAGAGGCAGCAGGAATAGAATTACCAGAAGTAACGGAAAATTCTCCCCTTGCCAATCCGACAATTGATATTGCCGCGAGCCAAATTGTCGGTGCGCTGATTGTGCTGCACGAACTAGGAGAATATGAAACAGCTTTGCGGATTGGGATTGAAGACTTCAATCATCGAGAAGTAGAACATACAGATGATTCAGAAGAAGTTTTCCTCGATACAACTCAAGAAGATCTGATTCTCGTTTTGACTTTGGCATATATGGAGTTGGGGCGGGAGCAATGGCATCGGCGAGAATATGAGAGCGCAGCAGTATCGGGTCAGCTAGGAATAGATTTGCTACAGCAGAAAAACTTATTTCCCCATTTACAGTCAGAGTTGGAACAGGACTTAGCCAAACTCCGCCCCTACCGTGTTTTGGAATTAATTTCTCAAAATCCTGAACCGTCTCCTGCCAGAAAGCAAGGTTTTAAACTGTTACAGTCGATGTTGCAGCAGCGCCAGGGAATTGAGGGGAAAGGAGAAGATCGCTCTGGCTTAAATTTCGATCAGTTTTTATGTTTTGTGCAGCAGCTCAGAACTTATCTTACTTCTGCTGAGCAACAGCAGCTTTTTGATAGTGAGGATCAGTCAAAATCAGCGATCGCCAATTATTTAGCCGTATATGCCCTCTTGGGACGGGGATTTGCCTGTAAACAACCCGAACTGATTCTGCGCGCCCAGCGTAAACTGGACTACCTAGCCGAAAAGCAAGATGTTAGCTGGGAACAGGCGATCGCAGCTTTACTTTTAGGGCATACTCAAAAGGCAATTCATAAATTAATCAATTCTCCCGATCCAGCTCAACTACATCAGGTACAGCAGCATTCAATCGGCAGCTCTGACCTGCTACCTGGACTATGTTTTTATGGCGAGCAGTGGCTACTCCAGGATGTGTTAGCTCAGTTTAAGGATTTAGCCACGACTCAGCTCACCCTCAAGGAGTATTTCGCCGAGCCGCAGGTACAGACCTATCTAGAAGAACTAGCACCTCCCACAGCCGCGAAGATTAAAGCTAAACCAACTGTCCACCAAGATCAATCAGCCGTAACGGAGGTTTCGACTACCTCCACCGATTCGGGGATTATGTCTTTATGGCGTAATATGTTTGCGCGCGAAAAACTAACCTCCGCTAGCTCTTCTCGATCAGCTACTTCCCTTCCGCGTGAAAGAGGTGATACTGCTGATCGAGTTCCACCACAGGCAACTGCTACTGCCACAATTGAACGTCATTACGCAGCTGCGGCATCAGGAGCAAAGTATGCCTCTGCTACATCCTCTAATCTTCGCCAGTCCCACTCCCATAGGTCGATATCTTTACCGCTACAGCCCCGAAAGGCAAGAGCTGTCCCCCCCTCTGTAATTAGAAAGGCAGAAGCAAAGGCCAATCGTCGTTCAGCTAGTCGTTCTCGCAAGCGAAGACCAGGGACTATGTGGAAAGGCTGGTTATTCGTAGCTAGTTTGATTTTGGGAGTAGGCACCGTTGGCTATTACGGTACAAAATTACTACTTTTCCCCAGCAGTAAAACAGCAGATAAGGCTCAGCTGGCGATCGCTCTTGACCGTCCTTCGGTAGAAATGCCCGTCCAGCAGGCTAAACCTCAAACGGCTAAACCAAAATTGACCTTGACCGAACAGTCCCAGCAGGTAGTGCAAAAGTGGTTGGACAGTAAATCGGCGGCTTTTGGTCAAGATCATCAAATTAATCGCCTCAACAGTATCTTGGCAGAGCCGCTATTGACCACCTGGCGTGAGCGAGCGATCGCTTATCAGCAGGGCGACACCTATCGGCAATACGAACACGGCATAATTATGCGCTCGGCAAAACTTGACCCCAAGGATAAAAACAAGGCAACGGTTGAAGCGGAAGTCAAAGAAACCGCTCAACACTACCAGTCTGGTCAGCTAGACCCCAGTCAGTCCTATGACGACAACCTGCTTGTCCGCTATCAGCTAGTGCGTCAGGCAGACAAGTGGTTGATTCAGCAGTCAGAAGTTTTAGAAACCCTTTAGCCCAGGAAAGTCCAGCCTAATTTATCGCTAGATTACTCGAATTAGGGTAATATTACGCCAAATTGTAGAGTTCATAAATGCCGTGAAAAAGATAAAATAGTCTCGTCAACCCCAAATGTTAATCAACAAAGGATAATCACGGATGCTTTCCTCCTTAGTAGCTGACTTTCGCATCATTTTTGAACGCGACCCCGCAGCCCGCAATTGGCTTGAGGTAATAGTCTGCTATCCAGGGCTACAGGCACTATTTTTACACCGTATTGCTCACTGGCTTGATAAAGTTGGCATTCCTTTTTTTCCTCGCCTAATTTCTCATCTCGCTCGATTCTTCACAGGGATTGAAATTCATCCTGGGGCGCAAATCGGTCAGGGTGTCTTTATCGACCACGGCATGGGAGTGGTGATTGGGGAAACGGCAATAATTGGCGATCGCTGTTTGATTTACCAGGGAGTAACCTTGGGCGGTACGGGAAAAGAAAGCGGTAAGCGTCATCCGACTCTGGGAGAGAATGTGGTTGTCGGTGGTGGCGCGAAAGTTTTGGGCAATATTCAAATTGGTAACAACGTTCGCATTGGTGCTGGTTCAGTTGTCTTACGTGATGTTCCTTCTAACTGCACCGTAGTTGGTATTCCTGGCAGAGTAATTTACCGTTCGGGAGTGAAGGTAGACCCTTTAGAACATGGTAATTTGCCTGATTCAGAAGCGGCTGTAATTCGTACCTTAGTTGATCGCATAGAGTCTTTAGAGGCAGAAGTCAAACAGCTCAGACAGTCTCAATCTGAGAGTAAATCTTTGGTAACGGCAGTTTTAGCCGACTCGAACCAGACAGAATCTTGTTTTCAGGTAAAAGATAGCTGTTTGCTGCGGGATAAAGAAATCAGAGAATTTCTCGGTGAAGAACTATACAGCGATAATAATTAACTAACTGGTTCGTGGTGATCGTTCTGGCTACCACAAAAAACCGTGCGGCTTTAATGTACATTAAAAAATTATTTGTCCAATTTAAATAATTAGTGTCACAAAATAGAAATGGCTGCAAGAATTAACATATTTATCAAGATCTCGCTATGATTACTTTCTAAATTCGTCACCACAAAGAGAAATTTTAATTTCAATCCCATTGAAAGTTTTATACGTTAGAACTAGCCAACCTGGGAAGAATACGAATTTATTTATCGATCTCCTCAATGCTTTGAAGCATCCTCTAAATTCTGGCACGTTAAGAGATCTAAGAGAAAGGATTCGAGGAACTTTGAAAGAATATCAAGTCAAGTTACTAACTGTAGATGATGCTCACATATTGAAGCGTAATGCAATGGTGGAATTGATTAAAATTCACGACGATCTTAAAATTCCAGTGGTTATGTACAGTCTTTTTGGTTGAGTTAAGCTAAAATATCCCAAACGTAAGCAGAAAAGCTAAATGACCAACCATAGATACCAGTTGGGTGGTAGCTTGGATATAGAAGATGCTAACTATGTAGTTAGAGAAGCAGATTCTCAGCTATACAGAGCATTGAAAGAAGGCGAATTTTGCTATGTTCTTAGTTCTAGGCAAATGGGTAAATCATCTCTCTTGGTTAGAACAAAGTACCACCTAGAGAATTGTGGATTTTGTTGTGCTGCGCTAGATTTGACAGGTATTGGTAGCGATAATATTACTCCCGAACAATGGTACAAAGGACTAATTTCGCAATTGTATTTGGGATTTAATCTAGTAGGCAAGCTAAAGCTAAAAGAATGGTGGTTATCTCATCAGGATATTTCTTTAATTCAAAAATTAAATGCTTTTATAGTTGATGTTTTGCTTGTAGAGTATTCCGATCGAAAGCTAGTTATCTTTATTGATGAAATCGACAGTATATTTGGATTACCTTTTTCTACTGATGATTTTTTTACCTTCATACGTTTTTGCTATAATCAAAGAGCGATATTTCCAGTATATAGACGTATCAACTTTGCTGTCTTTGGGGTTGCCACACCGTCTAGCCTAATAGAAAACAGCAACAGAACACCGTTTAATATTGGCAAATCAATTCAGCTAGATGGCTTCTCTTTTGTTCAATCTAGGCATTTACTAGAAACCCCTTACTTATCTTCTGGAGATCGGCGATTAGCTCTACAGGAAATATTGTTATGGACAAGAGGGCAACCCTTTTTGACACAGAAGTTGTGCCACCTTTTGAGCGAGTATTTGGATACAAGTGAGTATCACGATCGCGCGATCGAGCAAATTGTCGAACAGAACATTATTAGCAATTGGCGATCGCAAGATGAACCAGAACACCTGCGAACTATTAGCGATCGCATTTTAAACAGCGATATCACTTCAGTTCGGATACTGGAAATTTATCGGCAAATTTTGTTATGCGATTTTATTCCGAGAAACAACAGCATAGAACACTCGGAGCTTTTATTGTCAGGAATAGTCATAGACAAACAAGGAAATTTAGTTGCCAAAAATCCAATTTATCAAAAAGTATTTAATCTTAGGTGGGTAGAGAATAGATTAAATGAATTGCGTCCTTACTCATCACAATTGGATAGATGGATTGATTCTAAACAACAGGATGAATCTCAATTACTTCAGGGTATATATCTACAACAGGCTCTTAATTGGGCTAATGGAAAAAAGCTATCAGAGCTGGATTATCAGTTTTTGGGCGCTGCTCAGGAATTAGCTCGGTATCAAGTAGAAGAAAAACTAAATACTGAAAAGAATACTCGGCAAAAGATTGAAATTGCTTTAGAAGCTTCAGCCACAGCAGTTAGTATTTTAAGCGAGGTGAGGAAGAAAGCAAAACGAAAAGTAACGAAGCTAAAACTTAGTAAAACTTGGTTATCAGCTATAGTTTTTATAGCTACAATTTTAGTTATTTTATTGCGCGACTTTGGCAGCTTTCAGGCTTGGGAGCTATCTACCTTCGATCTATTTATGCGATCGCGCCCCATAAATACAGTTGAAAATAAAATTACGATTATTGGTATAAATGAAAGAGATATTCAAGCGATCAAATCTTATCCTATATCGGATCGAATATTAGCTAATGCAATTAATAAAATAAAAAGCGATCGTCCTACAGGAATTGGAATAGATATTTATCGCGATTTGCCCGTTCCACCAGGTACATCAGAGTTAAAAAAAGCATTTTTAAATACCGATAATTTATGGGGGATTGAGAAAGTCGTTGGTAGTCAAGTAAATCCCGCTCAGGAGTTAGCAAGATCGGGCAGAGTAGGGTTTAGCGATCTGGTTTTAGATCGAGATGGTAAAGTGCGTAGGGCTTTATTAGCTTATGATACGGGCAATGATGAGATTGGGTATAGTTTTTCTTTACAGCTAGCCTTACAGTACTTGACACAATGGAATATAAAGCCACAGCCAACGCCTAATACGAACCAAATTGAGTTAGGAAAAGCAAATTTTGTTCCTTTAGAAAGTAATAGTGGGAATTATGTTGATGCCAAAACTAAAGGTTATCAAATTCTCTTAAACTATCATGGCATTCAATCTCAGTTTACAACCTATTCTTTGCAAGATTTGTTGACTAATAAGGTACCTAGATCGGCGATTAAAAATCGTCTAGTTATTATTGGCGTGACAGCAAGTAGCGTCAACGATTTTTTTGCAACTCCTTACAGCAGTCAAAAGCTAATACCAGGAATATATATCCATGCCAATGCTATCAGTCAAATTTTAGCAGCAGCACTACATAACGAAGGTTTGTTTCAGGTGCTGCCCGATCGCAATGAATGGCTTTGGATCTTATTATGGTCACTTGTAGGCGTAGCTCTATCTGCGATCGCCACTTCTCATTTCAAGACACTATTATCGATAATCATTTCACTGACATTATTATCATTGACAGCATATCTATCCTTTCTACTTGGCTGGTGGCTGCCTCTTATAACTCCAGCAATAGCAATAGTTTTCGCAGTTAGTTTAGCTAGATTGATTACTTTGAAACAGAGAGAGAAAATAGAGCTAGAAGAAATAGTCAGACTGTTGTTAAAAATTGCTAAATATAAGCCTGCTGCGGGCAAAATTGCGATTGAATATCTTAAGCAGGGCGAGAATAAAGAAAACAAAAACAGAATAGATGATTTGGTTGATAAATCTTGTTCCTAGCTATTTATTAGGCGATCGCCAAAATATGCCTGATATAGTCCGCAGCTAATACTAACTTTATTACCGCAGTATTTGATTAACCCCATGCTGTGTAATTTAAAGCCGATAACCTGTTCTATTTTAATTGGCTGAGAAGATTTTAAAACCAGGATTAATGCTTCAACTAATTCTAGGTGAGATTCTATATTTCTGAGATGTCTTTGGAGATGATTACTATAAATTCCCGCATCCGTTGGCGCAGTCTCTAGCAATTCATTTAAAGTCAAATTTGCTTCTGCCAAATGGTATAAAGCTTTTCTGGTCAAATAGGGAAAGCCACCTACCAAAGTAATAAGCTGCGTCAATTCCTAACTGTTTAAAGCTAGCTGATGACGCTGGGCGAGTTCTATAACCTGTTGGCGATCGAATGACTCTAATTCAATTCTCAAGCCGACATTCAAGGGGGATTGATTAATATTTAAAGGAATATAAATTTCTGTGGAATGAACCATTATCAGCTTGAGTTTCCGCCAGAGTAAATCGGTTTTAGTTTTCTCATGCCAAAATCTTAGTAAGGTTAAGAACTCCCTAGCAACCTGTGGATGTTCGATAATTTCGTTAACTTCTTCGAGGGCAATAATTAGATGAGAATCGATTTTTTCTAAAATATATTCTTGTAGATAAGCCGTACAGCTCATTTTTGCACCTAAAACTTCATCCCAGTATTCTTCTAAGCTCGAACTGATATTTAATTGCTGGGCTAAATTAGCGCAAAACCAGCGTAGAAAACGTTCTAAATCGCTTAATATACTAATTTCTGCCTGTTGAAAATGAATTAAGGCTGTTAGATCGCTTTGCTGTTGTGCGAGGTGAAGAATGCGATACATCAAGGAACTTTTGCCCATTTGCCTGGGGGCTTTGATTCTAATAAAAGCTCCTGGACGAACTATTTCAGCGTAGCATTTTGCCTCATGGGGAATCCTTTCGATATAAAAGGGAGAGTCTAACGGTACGTTATCTATTGGCAATTCTAATGCTGGAAATTCTTGTTGCTCGTTTTTAGCTTTACTATTAGCTGGAAAGTTATCTTTTTTTACCTTGTTTTGCTGACTAAATCTATTTTTTGTTGCCTGTAAATTTTCCTTAGATAGTTGTCTTTCTAAAACTGAATGAAAATTGCTTTTAGTTACTTTTTCCCCTGTAGCTTGGGAAAGCAATCGCCATAGTTTTGGTCCTACACCTTGTTTGATATAGTTGGCTGAATAATCATATTCAGTGGCGATATTATCGTAAGTTTTTTTGCTATTTTCCCAACATTCCTTAAGAATAACTCTTTGAAGGTCGTTGAGATGTTCTTGCGTTTGAGTGTAAACCAAGCTATCGGTAAAGTCTAATACTCTTTCAAAGCTACTCATAAACTATTGGGATAACTGTTACTCTCGCAAGTTTAGCGATGATTTGTGTAACTTACCATACTAAAATTTCGCTTAATATTTATCTTTTAGGTGCCACAGAATTTCATCGACAGACTGCTCTTTATTTGTAGTCAACTCAAGCTGTTGTAGCAGATCGTACCAGTAGCCATTGTTTCCGTACCAAGCAGCTAGTTCATCGGCGCTTAGAAGATTGAGATTAACCGTGTCAGAGGAAAGAGTTTTACGTTTAATCCAGCCTGATAAGATTGGGTCATCTACATGAGGAGTATCTCCACAGACGAGGGTTAGTTTCCATTCATAGTTTTTCCCTACCTGGAGAGGTGATGTATCTGGGGGTAAAGCAAAGCTAACTATTTGCGACCGTTGTTCTACAGGTAAAAAAGCCACTTCATAGTGTTGCCGATCTACAGATTCAAAGGAAATAACTACCTGTCGGGCGGAAGTTTCTGGCAGATAAATAAAAATGCTTGGACGTGCTTGAGTCGTCAATCCATAATTACCTTCTGGCATGATAGCCTCAATGGGCGATTCTTCAGCAGCACATCTCAAACGATCGCGATCGCGTGTTCCTGCACCCCTAGTTTCAGGTTCTTCTCCTTCCTTTGGTGGTACGAATTGAATGTCGCTCAACCGCTCGCTAGATTCAGCGATCGCTCTATCACTCCAACAAGCGAACACAAATAGATATAATCCCCAAATAACAGCAATTTTGGGTAGGCGAATTAGTTTAAACATAGCTTTTAGACACTTCTTCTCGCATAAATAATTGCAGCCAATAATTTAGATAGACTCAGTGTGAACCATCTAACAAAAAACCAGCGTCCGACGATTGGTACACCCCAGAGAGTCGCTAAGGTATAGATAGTTAAGGCAGGAATCAGAAATA
>JBCBWB010000069.1:0-24923 GCA_039817275.1 Cyanobacteria bacterium J06648_1
CTGCTGTCGTGGGTAATTACGATCTGCTACTGCAAGTTTTAACCAATCTGGTGGGTAATAGCCTCAAGTTTACTAACGATGGTGGGAAAGTTACCGTCCGTGCCTACACAACCGATGCCGAATCAAACACGATCAATCAACCTGCGGTCAGAATTGAGGTGGCGGATACAGGAATCGGCATTTCTGCCGAGGATAAAGAAGCTATTTTTGAACGCTTTTTCCGCGTTGAGAATCGCGTGCATACCCTTGAAGGTACGGGACTGGGTCTGTCGATCGTGCGGAATATTATCGAAAAGCACAATAGTCGAGTCTATATCGATAGTGAAGTTGGAGTTGGGACTAACTTTTGGTTTGAACTACCTATTTATGAAGCGGAAGTTGAGCCAGTTGAGGAGGTAAGAGGTAAAAGGTAAAAGGTAAAAGGTATCTCTGTAAAGGCGAATAAAACTACTGTCTTGAAAATACACTAATAGTACTCAAATGCTATGCCTTCGATCGCCGTCAGGCGTTGATCACTCAGCTAAACGCGATCGCTTTTGCTCGATTGTTAAAGTGTTTTACCTTTGATCGCCGTCAGGCAGAGATAGTATATTTGTGTACCATGACAGGGGTAGAGGTAAGAGGTATCTCTAACTCAGATTGAATGTCAAATCTCATAAAGCCGAAAAGTATAACTCTTTTACGGAGGGGTACCCTAAAGGGTACCGCTTCGCATATGGGGGAAAGTTCCCCCAATATGGATCTTTAATATTTGTATATATGAAAATTGTTTTTTTTGGTACGCCTCAATTTGCTGTTCCGACTTTAAATAAACTACTGTCTCACTCAGATATGGAAGTAGTGGCAGTTGTAACTCAACCTGATAAAAGACGTGGACGAGGTAGCAAAACTCAACCTTCAGCTGTGAAGCGGATAGCTTCAGAACATAATTTACCCGTATGGCAACCTAAGAGAATCAAAAAAGATCGAGCCACTTTAGATCTGCTAGCGGCAACTGGGGCAGACGTGTTTGTTGTAGTGGCATATGGGCAAATTTTGTCTCAAGAAATTTTAGACATGCCTAAACTTGGCTGTATCAACGTTCATGGTTCGCTGTTGCCTAAATATCGTGGTGCTGCGCCGATTCAGTGGAGTATTGTTAATGGCGATCGCCTGACGGGTATTACGACAATGCTGATGGATATTGGCATGGATACGGGAGATATGCTGCTTAAAGCGGAGACTGAAATCGGATTGCTAGATAATGCTCACGATTTAGCAGTTAGACTTTCTAGCCAGGGGGCAGACCTATTAATTGAAACCTTATTTGAACTAGAACAGCAAAGCATAACGCCAACTCCTCAAGCCGATGCTCAGGCAACTCATGCCAGAATGATCGCCAAAGCCGACTTTGGGATTGATTGGTCAAAAAATGCGATCGCGATCCATAATCAGATTCGAGGTTTTTATCCAAGCTGCTTTGCGATGTTGGCAGATAAAAAACTCAAGATTAGCGCCACGGTGCCAATTACGGGAGAGACAATTAAGGATTTAACCGCAGAATATGACAGTATTAAACAGCAGTATGAAGAATTAGCCTCTCTCAAAGGGAAACCAGGAGAAATAGTCCAAAATATCAAGAATCAGGGTGCAATTGTGCAAACAGGTTCGGGATTACTACTACTCAAACAGGTACAGCTTGCAGGTAAACGCGCTCAGTCTGGCTGGGATTTTGTCAACGGGATGCGAATTGAAGTCGGGACGATAATTGCTAACGGCTAGTTGTGATGCTCGATATAGCGATCGCTCTAGTTTACATGTTCTAAGTACCTAAGCAGAATTAATTACACATTGTCATCGATCTTTTCCCTTTTCCCCTTTACCTTTCCCCAATCTCAATTAGAAAGTTAATTTTGCATGATTACTTATAAATGCGATCGCAATTTAAGCTTCGTCTCTGCTATCTACTCTCGCGGGAGGGCTAGTAGCTTCGATCGCCGTGAAAGCCTCGGTAATTTTGTATGTATGGGACATGCCCTGAGGTACTACCCAAGAATCGCCAGGGGCAAGTTGGACGATCTGGTCTTCTAGGTGTAGTTCTGCTGTACCTTGGATTACATAACCGACGGTTTCATATTCCCTTGCTGCTTTGGGCTTTGGCTCGGCGGGCTGCTCGTTCTCCCAAAGGCGCATAGCGACTCTGCTTCCTGCGCTGAGGTACTTTTGCCCCATTTCACCTTTGGATGAGGAATTAGAATTTACTTTGGTGATTGTAGTGTTGCTCATGAAATTTCTTTCGCAGATATTGTTGTTTACTTATCTGTTTTAGATTAGAGCCTCACAGCAGTTCTACGCTTCTACTAATGGATAGAAAGATCTTATTTGAACTACTACTACTTTAGACCAAAGCCGCGATCGAGACTTTGGCGGCAATTTGTTCGGCGATCGCCACAAGAGCTTTAGCCGACTCGGACTCAGGTGCCGCCACAACAATGGGAATGCCGTTATCTCCGCCTTCTCGCAGGGCAATTTCTAGGGGAACACAGCCCAACAGAGGAATACCTAACTCTGTCGCCGTTCTCCCGCCACCACCCGAACCAAATAAGTCATAGCTTTTCTCTGGCATGTCGGGAGGAATAAAGTAGCTCATGTTTTCCACAATGCCCAGCAGGTTTACTCCAAGCTGCTGGAACATTTTAAGACCGCGACGAGCATCAATTAGGGAAACGGTTTGCGGTGTGGTGACAATTACCGCTCCTGCCATGGGGACAGCCTGCGCCATAGTTAACTGAGCGTCCCCCGTACCAGGAGGCATATCGACAATTAAATAGTCTAATTCGCCCCATTCCACCTGATAGAGAAACTGACGGATAATCCCGTTAAGCATTGGTCCACGCCAGATTACGGGCTGATCTGGATCGATTAAAAATGCCATCGAGACTAGCTTTACTCCATGGTTAAAAGCAGGTTCGAGTATTTCCTGCCCCTTCTCGTCTTTTTTTACGGCAATCTTCGCATCAGATAACCCGAACATATTGGGCGCGTTAGGACCATAAATATCCGCATCCAGCAAGCCTACCTTAGATCCTTTTTGTGCCAGGGCGACGGCTACATTAGCGGCGACAGAGCTTTTCCCCACGCCACCTTTACCACTAGAGATAGCAATAATATTCTTAATTCCAGGTATCGTGGTGCGATCAGGCAAAGATTTTTGCTGGGGAGTTTCGGCTGTTACTTCTACCTCTACGGTTTCGACTCCTGGCAAGGTTTTAACTGCTTTCTGACAATCTTCGACAATAAATTCTCTCAAAGGACAAGCAGGAGTAGTTAACACCAGAGTAAAATTAACCTTGCCGCCATCGACGACAACATTACGAATCATATTTAGCTCTACAAGACTCTTTTGTAGCTCTGGATCTTGTACAGGACGCAGTACTTCTAAAACTGATTTACTATCTAACATTATTATTATCCTCTTGCAGCGATCGCCGTTTCCTTATGCCAGGTATTTTTACTTACGATCTAATTATCGATCTAAACGGAACATCAGAACAATTAACAATTGATAATTAACAATTAATAATTCGTCGAAATCTTGTCTAGTGATCAACAGTCAACAGAACTAAACTAAAAGCTATGATGCTAACCAGAGCCTTAAAGCGATCGCCATTTCTAATCGCTCATTCAAATTTCAGTTCATGCAAAAAGTCATAACTTTCCTGCTCATCGCTATCATTATCGTTCTTAGCTTAACTTCGGCAGCAGTCCATCTTTTGACCGAGTCTTGGTGGTTTGAGACGGTAGGATTGACTACGGTTTTTTGGCAGCGTATTAGTTGGCAGGTAGCTATCTGGTTCGGTACGTTTGCTGTTTATAGTGCTTTTTTAGGCTTGAATTACTGGCTCGCTTTGCGTTTGACGGGCGATCGCCGTTTTCGGTTTTTGGAATCGAGCGAATTTGAACCCTACACGAATAAAATTGCTAATTACCTGATTGCCCTAGCAATTTTTATCGTCGCTTTTGCCGTAGCCAATCTTAGCAGTGCGGCTTGGGAACTATTCCCTAAGTTTATCAACGCGACTGAATTTGAGCGTGTCGATCCAATCTTTGGGCAGGATTTGGGTTTTTATCTGTTTCGCCTACCCCTGCTGGATAACTTAGAAAACTGGTGGTTAAGCTTGCTGGTAGCGGCATTAGTTCTCTCAATTTTGGTCTATATCTTTAAGGGTATTTTGCGCTTCGACTGGCAGTGGAAAAACCTGATTCTGGAAGAAAACTGGCGCAAGCTGATTACTAAGCCGATCAAAGTTCATCTTAGTTTATTGCTGGCGGCGATCGCCTTAGATATTGCGATCGACTTTTGGCTAGAACGCTATGAACTACTGTATTCGGCTCAGGGAGTGGTTTGGGGGGCAGACTATACCGATACTCACGCTCGTCTCTTTGCCTTCTGGGTAATGATCGTTGCCTCAATTCTGTTGGGAATCTGGCTGATTGCGGCTACGTGGTCAAATAGTTTATTGCGTCCGCTTTATGGCGTTGGTGCCTACGTCCTGATTTTGGTGGTGGTTAACGGAACTTATCCCGAACTACAGCAGCGTTTTGTCGTCGAACCCAACGAGCTGGCTAAGGAAACTCCCTACATTGAGCATAATATTGAATTTACTCGTCAGGCATATAATCTCGACCAAATTCAGACCCAGAATTACCAGCTGGCAGCATCAGCCAATGACAATGCCAGTGTTCTGGCAGAAAACAAAGGGACGATCGATAATATTCGCCTCTGGGACTATCGTCCCTTACTCAGTACCTACCGACAGCTACAGGAAATTCGCTTCTACTATAAATTCAACGACGTAGACGTAGATCGCTATACCTTTGATGGTGATTATCGTCAGGTGATGCTTTCTCCGAGGGAATTTGACTATAGTGAAGTTCCTACTTCGGCAAAAACCTGGGTTAACCAACGGCTCAAATATACCCACGGCTATGGCTTGGTGATGAATCCCGTTAATGAAGTCACAGCCGATGGCTTGCCTGTACTGTTTGTGAAAAATATTCCTCCCGTTTCCCAAGTCGAGCTAGAAATTACCGAGCCAAGTATCTACTACGGTGAACTAACCAGAGACTATATCTACACGGGCATGGATACCTACGAGTTCGACTATCCCCGTGGTGATGAAAATGCCTTTATCAAATATGACGGCTTGGGCGGAGTCCCCCTAAATAACTGGTGGCGCAGATTAGCCTATGCCTATGAACAGGGAAGTTTAAAGATTCTCATTTCTAGCTACTTCACCCCCGACTCGCGGATTCATTACTATCGACAGGTTAGCCAGAGGGTTAGTCATGTTGCCCCTTTCTTAAAGTACGATAACGATCCTTACATGGTGGTGGCGAATGGCAGACTGAAGTGGATTATTGATGCCTATACTACCAGCGATCGCTATCCCTACTCAGAAGCGGTAGCCCACGAGCAAAAAACCGAGCTAATTAAAGACAAAAATATCAACTATGTCCGCAACCCTGTCAAGGTTGTCGTCGATGCCAAAGACGGCACGATGGACTTCTATGTAGTAGACGAAAACGAACCAATACTAGCCACCTACCGCCAGAGCTTCCCCCAGCTATTCAAAAGCGCCGCTACTATCCCCCCCGAAATTCAAACTCACTTCCGCTACCCCCAAGACTTGTTTGAAATCCAAGCCAAAATGTATCTCAGCTATCACGTCACAGATCCCCAGGTATTCTATAACCGTGAGGATGACTGGCGTTTTGCCACTGAGCTATATCGAGGACAACAACAGCAGGTTGAGCCAGATTACCTAATCATGAAGCTACCAGGAGAAAGCGCCGAAGAATTTGTATTGATCCTACCCTTCACGCCGATCAACCGCGATAACATGATTGCTTGGATGGCAGCTCGTTCGGACGGCGAAAATTATGGCAAGTTGAGCCTCTATGAATTTCCCAAACAGGAGCTGATTTATGGCCCTTTTCAGATCGAAGCGAGAATCGATCAAAATCCCGAAATAGCCCAACAGATAACCCTTTGGAGTCAACGGGGTTCACAGGTGATTCGTGGCGATATCCTCGTAATTCCCCTCGATGGCTCGATACTTTACGTCCAGCCTCTATACCTTAGTGCCGAACAGGGAGAACTACCCGAACTTACCCGCGTCATCGTTGCCTATGACAAAGACATTGTCATGACTCCTAGCCTAGAACAGTCTCTAGCCATGGTATTCGACCAAATCCCCCCTGGCTTAGTCGAATCTGAAAATATTCCCGCCACGGTCAATTCTTCAGGAAAGTCAGCCTTAGAAATATATCAACAGGCTCAAGAAGCATTACAGCAAGGCGACTGGATTAACTATGGTCGCTATCAACAGCAGTTACAGGAGCTGCTGCAACAATTAAATTAGTTCAATTAGTTTGAAAATGGGCAGTGGATATAGTTACCATGCGCAGTGGCTTACATTTGCCCTGAAGAATATATCCATATTTATTACCGTGTTGCATCCTTAAGAACAGTAAAAATGTGATCAGGTACTTGCCGCTACCGGTTGAGGAACTTTGAGTCGGCAACAACCATCTAAAGAACATACAATTAGCTATTAGATTTAACCCAGACTTACTTTACACAATTTGATCGCGATCGCTATGCAATATTTATTTTATTTTATCTTCAGCCTCATCTTGCTTACTCCTAACAATAGAGCCGTCGCCGCAGATGCGGTAGCCGAAAAGACAACCGAATATCCTGCCGAATTTGTGCAAAGCTATCAGCAAGAATGTGTGCAAACCTCAATAGAAGAAGGTTTGGCAGAGGTTGAGGCTCAAAGACTCTGTAGTTGCACCATTAGCGAATTTCAGCAGCAGTATAGCCTAGAGCAGTTTCAACAGCTTACCGTAGC
Organism: Cyanobacteria bacterium J06648_1; assembly: GCA_039817275.1. Classification (GTDB taxonomy): domain Bacteria; phylum Cyanobacteriota; class Cyanobacteriia; order Cyanobacteriales; family Xenococcaceae; genus Waterburya. The sequence continues at coordinate 6,897 of JBCBWB010000069.1, forward strand.
TTCTGCCACTGATAAAGAATCAGAAGTCGCTTTAGTCGAAGTAGGACAATTCTGTTTTGAGCAAATACTCTATGAAGAGTAAAACAGATCTAGGCAACAGCAACTTTACTCGATTCCTTGATTAAGAATAAACTGTTTGAAAAGAGCGAGCGCTTCGTCTTTTACTTCGTGAGCCATGTCAAATTCTTGATACTCTACCGATACCCCAACCTTAGTCAGTTCGTCTCGTGCTTTTTCGGCGGCGGCGAGGGGAACAACAGGATCTTGTCTACCATGAATAATCATTGTCGGCGGGTAAACGGCATTTTCCTGGATTTGGGGTTCATAATGAAGATAGCCGCTAAAGCTACACACAGCAGCTAGAGGCAAAGTCAAGCCAACATCCAGAGTCATTGCTCCTCCCTGCGAGAATCCCGCAAGAAAGGTTTTAGATAGAGGCACGCCCGTTGTTTCTGCTAACGAATTTAGCCAGTCTAGCAGGAGCTGTCTGCTTTGTTCCAAACCAGTGAAACTTTTATTTTCTAAGGCATACCATGCTTTGCCCCCTGGTACTTGGAAATGGTCAAAGGGTGCATTGGGAAACATATAGCCAAAACCTGGTAAGTTCAGCACCTTGGCAAAAGGAACAAAATCTTGATAGCTTGCACCCCAACCATGGAGGACAACGAGAAGATAAGTTGGTTTTGCCTCCTGAGGCAGAGCGGAAATGGCTTCAATAGTGGGCTTCATCTGTTCTACTAAGTCACCTAATAATTATTTCAGCTTACAGCATATAAGCTTAACCTCACTAAGGCAGCGATTTTTGTCTTCTTGCTCAAGCAGAAGTTCCTCTCCCTGTTGCTGACTGAGGTTTTGATTTTTATTGAGGCACAAAAAAGTAGTCAGGTAACTCTATTTGAACTATCTTTGCTAACATGTACGAACTGAAAAAACACCTTCTGAAAATGCTTGCAGCCCCTCACTAAGCAAAAAACAACTATGCTCAAGACCTGATAATTGAACATTAAAGCTAGGTTTCGTTCGTTAGCGGCGATCGCTCCTAAGATTAGCAGATAAATCAGCAAGTAAAAGAAATAGCGCGGAAAATACATCGGCCAGTCACTATTTTTGCCTCCCATGTAGCGATAGAGAACATACTGAATCGAACGAGTCAAAATTTTGCTGACGAGTAACATCAACCCCACCGTATTCGTAGTCAGCAAAACCAAATAGCCGCAGTAGCGACAAGCCTGTAAGAGGAGATAAAACCAAACTCGACTCTGTTTATTGATCTGGTTGTAAATATGAAAGAGAAATCTTAAGACTAAGAGAAAAGCGAACCAGTAAATTAAGCTTCTTGATGTTTGAAACAGTTCTTGATTCTGAGTTCCAATTGCTTCAGTAATATAGTTAAAGCCCTCAACAGCTATATCCTGTTGGAGAACCAAAATACCCGCAAGGGAGAGAGCAAAAGCCCAGACCCAAGGTTGCCATAATTGAAATGAATACTCATAGGAGTTGTAGTTATAGGATAATACTGCTTTATCCTCAAACTTTTCGCCAATAATGTCATTTTCTACGTAGCCGATCTCATAAACGCACCAGAAAGAGATCTGAAGTAAAAATAATCCTAGAGCATTGGATAAGGGATTAGAGCTAATGAAGGTGAAAGATAGGAGCAAGATGATAAAATCTTCGCCCAAGATGCTAAAAAGAAAATATTTTTTATCTGGTCTTTTTACTTTTTCGGAGTAAAGTAGCGGTATGTAAATTTTCACTTTTAAATATATATAAAAGGCTTATCTTGAGCGAATATAGTTCGTCATACTTTAATCTTTACGTTCTCTAATCTTGGATTAACTGCCGACTATACGCAAAATAGCTAATGAAATAAAAAATCCTAGCTGGCTAATTTACATTTATTAAGAAGCTCATCCAAATAGTTAACATTTAATCAGACTAACAAGCACAGTGATAACACAATAAAATGTATCTGACTAACCTTGTTTACACCTAACTCTAGATAAGGTTGTCTACTACAAAGAATATTCTTTTCTCTGACTTTAGCTCTGTGGTAAATACTGAATTATCAGTAAAAATGACCAGCAGAATCAACCTATTGCTCAATTAACGTTGCCCTAATTAAGTGAAAATATCGGTAGAATATGACTTATACAATTTTACAGGGACTATCGATAATAGTACACAGAGAAGTCTTGGTGGACTGAGATTGATCAGGATAGTCTGTTGACGATATATTGCCAACTAACATTGTTTCCTCCTGACCTAACTTAATTCTTCTTCCAACATATTTTGATAGATCTGGGGCAAATAATTACTCATGGAGTTAGTTTCAATTCCATACCCCAGACTCGTCCAGGTGCCTGAAAGTAGCCGTAGCACGCGAGCAACTTCTCCTTGGCGCAGTAATTGGGGAATATCTGTTTGCCAGGCATCGGCATCACTTAACCAGGCGTGAACTACAGCATCTTGATATTCTGCTTCAAAACTATAGCTTCGCCAACGCCACAAGCCAGAGGGACGGGGATGATAACGCCTTGCTGTTCTATCCCAGGTGAAGTCAAGCATTTGATAACGCCCTGCTGCCGTCGTACAGTTTCCCCTGTTGGGTCCAGCAACAATGGTCACACAAAGCTGAGGATGCTGACTCAGATCCTCAACCTTTTTCCCTCCGTAAATGACGTGATAGGGACGACTGACGTTGGCTTCGCTAGCAGTGATCGTCCGCATCAAAGCCCTGATGTAGGGATCTCCACCGCTCATAACTAAGGGTTGAGTACCATGAATGCTATTAGTAAAATCGCGATCGCCTGAAGTACTTTGAGGTGGATTCCAGTATCGATAGAGTTTGCTTAATACCTGCCGAGAGTTTTGCCAGTAAAATCGTTTTTGAGGATCGCTGAGACTCCCTAGTTTACCTAAGATTAAGATTAAACAGCCCCAGTAAAAAAAAGTTTTGGCCTGATTGACTAGTCTCATTCACCCTAACAATATGACGATAACGAACCCTTAATGCGCAGCGTAGCCCAAAAGCTTAGTATGGTGTAATTCTAACATCTTTCTCCAAACCAAAGCTTGTTCTCATTGAGCGTTTGCTACCTCAATAGCAGGACAGAAAGCTGGCGATCGCTGCATCTTATCTACCAAGTTGACAATTTCTGTTTGTTTCTGCCTAAAATATAGCTCATGATCAGAGCCATGCAATCTTCTTGATTCAGGCCGTGTATTAGCCGTAAAAAATATCAATTAAAGCTTAAATTGTCAATTTATTTGATCCAGGCAGAAACAAACAGAAATATTAACTATTATTTAATATTTGTGCTGATAATACATATATAGCCATAATCAGTCCAGAATAAGCGTTTTTTCTCTCTTTTGAACAAGGTGTTATCGTTTCTTTATTATAAATAGCCAGAGGGATGTAAAGATAAATCAATTGGCAATGCTTTGATAATACTCTTTGTCAGTATAATACTTTCAAAATAATGTATATCTAGCAAATGTTTAAGATCAAAAAGAGAGTGTCGCTAATATTTTCTTTGGTTTGCTGTACTTTGGGCGGTATTTTTATTCCCGATGTCGTTGTGGCTCAAGACATTTCTCCTGACGGTACCACCAGCTCTACCGTAGATGCGGACGGTAATGGCAATTATAATATACGGCAAGGCGATCGCGCGGGGAACAATCTTTTTCATAGCTTTGACGATTTTTCCGTTCCCACTAACGGTTCTGCCGTTTTCAATAATGATCTTGATGTCTCGAATATCTTCAATCGAGTTACTGGCGGCAATATCTCTAACATTGACGGTTTAATCGAAGCTCAAGGTAGTGCTAACCTATTTTTGATTAATCCTGCGGGTATCATGTTTGGCAACAATGCCAGATTAGACATTGGTGGTTCATTTTTTGGTACGACAGCCGACAGCATCTTATTTGAAGACGGAGAATTTAGCGCTACGGATCTAGATAATCCGCCTCTACTCACTGTCAATGCCCCAATTGGTCTGAATTTTCGCGATAATCCTGGTGATATTCTCAACGGTTCCTTTGTTACCAATGATGTAGGCGAATTTGTTGGCTTAGAAGTGGAGCCAGGAAACAGTCTGAGTTTAGTTGGTGGAGATATTAATTTTGATTCGGGCGAAGTAACCGCTAGGGGTGGAAGGGTTGAACTAGGAGGTTTAAACAGTGCGGGAACCGTAACTATTGAGTCTGATGGTAGTCTAACTTTTCCTGATGGTGTCACCAGAGCAAATATATCTTTCTCCAACGTCGCTAATGTTGATGTCTTGGGAGAAGGCGGCGGAGATATTTCAGTCAATGCAAACAATATTGAACTGGTTGGTGGAGATTTTGGCGCCAGTAGTTTAGAAGCAGGAATATCATCAAGCTCAACAACTGCCGATGCCCAAGCAGGAGACATTAATATCGATGCTACAGGAACAGTCAATATTAATGATGGCAGTTTTTTATCTAACACCACTTTCGGACAGGGTAATGCTGGCAATATTAATCTAAATGCTGGCAATACAATTTCTTTAAATGGCGGTAATATTTTTGCCCAAGTAGAACTATTTGGTGAAGGAGATGCAGGCGCAATTGCCATCAGCACGGCTGATTTATTCTTACTCAATGGCGCACAAATTACAGCGGGAGTTTTCGGCAGCGGTAACGCCGGGAATATTACAATAAGGGCTTCTGGAGACATTACTTTCCAAGGAATAGAAAACAGTAATAGTGGTTTTCCGAGTGGAATTCTCAATAATATCGCCTCAGACAATACTGGAAGTGCAGGAGATATAGAAATCAATACATCTAGCCTCAACTTGATTGACGGCGGCGCAATTACCAGCAGTGTTTCTGGCTCTGGCGATGAGATTAAGAATGCAGGAGATATCGAGATCAACGCTAGCGGCACTGTGAATATTTCAGGATTTGCCAATTTTGGAGAAAATAATAGTAGGAGCAGATTCAGCCAGATCAACAGCACCACTGGAATAGATACAGTCGGTAATGCAGGCAATATTGAGATCAGAGCAAATTCCTTTACCCTAAGTGATAGTGCTTTTGTTGCTAGTAGCACTTTTGGAGTCGGCAACACTGGCAACATCAATATTGATGTAAATAATGCGATTAGCTTAAATAACGACGCCCAGATTTTCAGCAACATTGGTTCAAATGCTACAGCAGAAGCAGGAATCAGAAATACCGTTGCGATTAATGCTGGTTCTCTCTCAATTGTTGAAGGAAGCTCAATTGATACATCAACTTTTGGACAGGGAGATGGGGGAAATATTGCGATCGCTGTCGATGGTGACGTAAGTATTGCAGGATTTACCGTTGATACAGAGGGGAATCCCAACATTTCTTCGAATATCAGTAGCGAATTGGGGACAAATGCTGTCGGTAGCGCAGGTAATATTGACATTACGGCTGATTCATTAACTTTAGACAACCGAGCTTTCCTGTCAAATAGTACTTTTGGCGAAGGGGATGCGGGAAACGTCACTGTTGATGTGAATAATGGAGTGAGTTTAAATAACAACGCCATAATCTTCAACAACGTTGAGAGGAATGCGGTGGGTAACTCGGGTGGAATTATCATCGATGCCGAGTCTCTAGCTCTGAGCAATGGCTCACAAATTCAAACCTTAGTTCGTGGCTCAACGGCAGAGAATCCTGCTTTTGGACAGGGGAATGCGGGAGATATCTCGATTGATGTCCAAGAGGATATTAATCTCACGGGCTTCTCTGTAGACAGTGCCGGGAATCGCATAGTTACTCAAGTTAATAGCGATCTCAATCGAAATGCCGTAGGAAGTGCTGGCAACGTTAATCTTCGGGCAGATTCTTTGACCTTAAATGATCGTGCTTTTGTTTCTAGCAGCACTTTTGGGCAGGGAAATGCTGGCGATGTCAACATTGATGTCGATAATGCCGTTAGCCTCAATAGCAACGCCCAAATTTTTAGCAGTGTCGAACCCAGCGCGACAACAGAAGATGGGGCGAGAAGCAACGTTACCATTAATGCTGGTTCTCTCTCAATTGCGGCAGGAAGCTCAATTGATACCTCGACTTTTGGACGGGGTGATGCGGGAAATATTGCGATCGCTGTTGATGATGCCGTAAATATTTCAGGATTTGCTGTTGATGCAGAAGGAAATCCTCGCGTTTTTTCAAATGTTGCCAGCTTATTGAGTACAGATGCTGTCGGTAGTGCGGGTAATATTCGCATTACGGCAGGTTCCCTCACTTTGGATAATAGAGCTTTTCTTTCCAATAGTACTTTGGGAGAGGGTAATGCGGGAAACCTCGTTATTGATGTGGATAATGGAGTTAGCCTAGATAACGATACTTTTATCGTCAACAATGTAGAAAGAAATGCGGTGGGCAACTCGGGCGGAATTATTATTGATGCCCAGTCTCTAGCTCTGAGCAATGGCTCACAGATTCAAACCTTGGTTCGTGGCTCAACGGCAAGCAATCCTGCTTTTGGACAGGGTAATGCAGGAGATATTTCGATTGATGTCCAAGAAAATGTTAGTTTGAGTGGTTTCTTCTTAAACAACGAAGGTAATCGCTCATTCTCCCAAGTCAATAGCGATTTAGGTCTAAATGCGGTGGGGAGTGCGGGAAATATTAACGTTAGTGCAAATTCTTTAACGTTGGATGATGGTGCCTCTATCTCAAATAGTACTTTTGGCGAGGGGAATGCGGGAAACGTAACTGTTGATGTGAATAATGGAGTGAGTTTAGACAACAATGCCATAATCTTCAACAACGTCGAGAGGAATGCGGTGGGCAACTCGGGTGGAATTATTATCGATGCTCAGTCTTTAGCCCTGAGCAGTGGCTCACAGATTCAAACCTTGGTTCGTGGCTCAACGGTAGAGAATCCTGCTTTTGGACAGGGGAATGCGGGAGATATCTCGATTGATGTCCAAGAAGATATTAATCTCACGGGCTTTTCAGTAGACAGTGCCGATAATCGCATATTTACTCAAGTTAATAGCGATCTCAATCGAAATGCCATAGGAAGTGCTGGCAACGTTAATCTTCGGGCAGATTCTTTGACCTTAAATGATGGTGCTTTTGTTTCTAGCAGCACTTTTGGGCAGGGAAATGCTGGCAATGTCAATATTGAGATCGATAATGTCGTTAGCCTCAACAGCAGCGCCCAAATTTTTAGTAACGTTGGTGTGAATGCCATAGTAGCAGAAGGAGTTAGAAGTACCGTTGCTATTAATGCTGGTTCCCTTTCTCTTAACGATAGTAGCTCAATTGACACCTCAACTTTTGGGCAGGGAGACGCAGGAGAGATTGCGCTTGATATTGCTAATGATACGGAACTAACCAATAGTAATATTTTTAGTGAGGTTGGTAGCCGAACCATAACTGATGCAGTAGGAAATGCGGGAAATATTGAGATCGAGACTGGTTCAATCACGATAAACAATCGTGCTTTTATCTCCAACAGTACCTTTGGAGTAGGAAATGCAGGGCTGATCGATCTTAAGGCGAGAGACTCTGTGGTTCTGGATGATGGCTCGATTATCTTCAATACAGTAGAAGCTGGAGGAATCGGCAATTCTCTCGGAATTTCAATCGATGCTCAATCTCTATCTATTTCTGGTGGCTCTCAGATCCAAACTTTGGTTCGCGATGCGAATGATATTGCCGCAGCGGGGCAAGGAAACGCAGGCGATATCACAATAGATATAGGTGGAGATGCAGATTTATCGGGGTTTTTCACAGATGAAGCGACAAATTCAATCTTTTCTAGCGCTATCTTTAGCGACAATTTTGGCGGAACTGGTAGAGCAGGTTCGATCGCCCTGACGGCAGACCGATTGAGTCTCGATGATGGAGGGCTGATTTCCGCCTCCAATCGTTTTGGTACTGGCGGTAATATTAATTTATCTGTAGATGAAACTATTACGCTACAAAACAACAGTTTAATTTCGGCTCAGGCTTTTGGCGATGCCAATGGTGGTAATTTATCAATCGATACTAACTTTATTGTTGCCTTCCCTAATGCGAATAGCGATATTATTGCTAACGCAGAACAAGGAGAGGGAGGAGTCATTACAATTGATGTTGAATCCTTGTTGGGTATAGAGGAAGGTGCTTTGAGCGATTTGACCAATGATATTAATGCTAGTTCTGAAGACAGTACCCTAGATGGTAATATCGAGATTAATACCTCCGATATTAATTCGCTCCAGAGGGTAACAGAACTTCCTAGCAATACTGTCGAACCCGATCGCAGTGTAGCTCAAGCCTGCGCCTATAATCCTGATACGGGTGTTGCTAACAGTCTGATCGTCCGAGGTCGAGGAGGAGTTCCTGGAGTCTCCACAAATCCTTTGAGTTCAGAATTGATTACCGTTGATGATTCCTTAGCAAGCAATTCTCAAAGTGACTATACGATCGCCACAGGGCAAGGAGATATTACCCCCGCTAGAGGTGCAGTTAAGACCAAGGATGGTCGAATCGTCTTAACCGCTACCACCACAGATGCAGCCAGAATACCCCAGGGTTCAGCTAACTGTGGTTAACATCAGCGGCAGTTCGGGCATTGGGTATGGCGATCGCTAATATGCAGCCTCGGTTTTATGATTGAGTATTAGCTAACTGCTCGACCTCGCTCGTAATCTCTTGAATTTCTACCTCTATCTCCGTAATTTTCTTAGTGATGAACTCCGCTGTAGAGATCTTGCTGGCAAGCTCTTCTTGCTGGGGTCGAATGACGTTGGCAAACTGTTGAAGACATTTATTGAGCTCGACAGCTAAAGTATCTTTAAGACTCTTGGTATAGCCTTCTTGTAGACTGCGATAACTTTGATCTAATTCTGCCTTTAGTTTTCTGCGTCTTCGAGGTAAGGCATCAAAGCTCATCAAACCAAATAAACCTGCTATCAGAAAAGAGGTCGCATCGGCAGAGATACTGCTAAAGATTAGCTGTCCTCCCACCCCCGTAGCGGCGGCGGTGATTCCCAAGCGCCAGAAGCTATCTAACCCCTCTTCGGCTGCCATTTTGATCTTGGTAGCAAATTCATCGCTGTTGAGCCGATTGGTATCAATAGGTGGTAGTGCCAGGGTGTCCTCAGTCACGGTGATTGCGGTTGAGAGGTCTTCTTTCGCTTCGCGGACAATGCGTTCGCGGTATTTTTGAAAAGTGGCGATCGCTTCAGTGAATATTTCCTGGAGGTTTTTGTCTAACTGAATATCTTTGATCGTCTTTGCCAGTCGTTCTTCGAGAAAGTCTTCTTCCTTGGTTACTTTACGCTTAAGCACCGTCAATAACCCCGTATTATTATCGATCAGTTCATTGGTTTCATCAATTAGGTTGGTAAACAGGTCAGCAATATTATCGCGGAAGATACCAAACAAAAGATTATATTCTTCTAGTCTTTCCTCAATACGGCGGGAGGTGCGATCAAAAATAATCTTGTCTGACTCTAATTTGGTTTTAATCGACTCATTCTGCTGTTCCAACTGTTCTAAGTAGACCAAAAGTGAATTTTGTGGTCCTGTCAATTTGAGCTTTACTTTTTCGCCTTCGGCTAGAAATGCCAGCAAAAAACTTTTCAGCTCATCCATACCGCTACCTGTTTTGGCAGAGATAGCAAATACGGGGGGCATTTCCGCCAGGATTTCTTTTAGCCCTTCACTCACATATTCTCGAATCTGCTGTGCTTCTTCCTCGGTCACTAGGTCGGATTTATTAATGACCACGATTATTTTTCGCGCCCAGGTTTGGTCTACCAGCGTTAGAAAATCCTGTTCTGATTTACTCAGAGGGCGCTCGACGGAGGTGACAAACAAAATAATGTCTGCCTGCTGGAGATAATTTTCCGTTAGCTCTTGGTGCTGCTCGATGATGGAATTGGTGCCAGGACTATCAATAAATACTAACCCGCCAAAGCCTTCGGGGTTATAAGCATGAATCTCCTGGGTCGTCGGCAAAAATCCTACTGTCGCGATATCCTGGTTGTTTAACTGATTTAACAGACTAGACTTTCCCGCATTAAACTCACCGCAGATAAAAATTGAGAAGGGATTGGCGAGCTGCTGTTTGAGTACTTCGGTGTCGGGGTTAAAATTAGGAAAAAGTGCCTTTGCCTCTACAAACAAACCTTCAACCTGCTGGATTGTCTGCAAGCTGCGATCAAAAAGTTGCTGTTGTTCTCCTGAAAGAGTTAGGGGCATATATTCTCTTCCTTAATCTGTATGGATGTTAAATGACAGCTTTTAGTTCTCAGTTCACTTTAATGACTAGTAACCAAGCGCTACTCTAAATTAAAGCAGTTTTTCTGCTCATCGTGCCAAGACTTTAAGATTAACTAAGAATATCAAAGACATCTTATGTAAATTTAGATAAAAAGACTCGATGCCCTTTTTTGAGCAGGCAGTATTGGCAAATAACTTCTGATTGTACATACAATTTGTACTAATATTGGTTTATATTTGAATGGGATATTGTCAAAGCACAGAGCAACGAAGCTAAGTTGGCTGCTCAAACAGATGAAACAATCGACTATTCAGATATTCCAGAATTAGATGATGATTTTTGGGAAAATGCCCAACCTGTCATGCCAGATCTGACCGAACCTATTACTTTGAGAGTGAAGCAGTCAGTACTTCGATACTTTCAAGCCGAAGGCAAAAAAGGTTATCAATCAAGAATCAATGCAGTATTGGAAAGCTATGTTAAAACTCGGAAAGGATTAGATGACAGGCAGTCAGGTCAGTGATAATCCATCTTTTGCTAGTCAAGCGTCAATATCTATCTATTCACATCAAACGGATCGAAGAAAAAAATAGGTTACAGAAGTAATTCAATCCTAAATTCAAGCTAATCTTTGGCTATAATGCCGAGCATATCTTGTTAGCTCCTGCATTATTATGACGAATAGCATCTTTTTACCCCGTCGATTTCGCCTTACCCTATCTCAAAGTTTGACGGCGGTCGGGCTGCTGATTACCCTTAGTTTTGTGGCGATCGCTCTTTTGGCTCCTACTCTCCAAAGTATGGGCTGGCTGCAAAACCCCACTGAAGCCCTGGCTAACCCGATCCATGAAGCGCCAGGAGCGAACTATTGGTTTGGCACATCTCGTCAGGGATACGATGTCTTTTCCCGTACTCTGTATGGCACTCAGGCGGCTCTAAAAGTAGTTGTGTTGGCTACTACTCTCAGTTTAATTATTGGTGTTCCCCTGGGGCTAGTGAGCGGCTATTTAGGGGGCAAAATCGATAAGATTCTGATCTTCTTCATGGATACAATTTATACTCTGCCAGGACTTCTCCTCTCTGTTACCCTGGCATTCGTGGTGGGTAAAGGGGTAATTAATGCGGCGATCGCCTTAAGTATTGCCTATGTTCCCCAGTACTATCGTATTGTCCGCAACCACACCACCAGCGTTAAGACCGAGCTATTTATCGAAGCGGCTCAAGCAATGGGCGCACCTACTAGTCGCATTTTGACTCGCTATCTGTTTTTTAACGTGATTCAAAGTGTCCCTGTCTTGTTTACCCTTAATGCTGCTGATGCTATTTTGATTCTAGGCGGTTTAGGCTTTTTGGGTCTGGGTCTACCCCCTGAAGTTCCAGAATGGGGACACGACCTAAGGCTGGCTTTGGATGCCTTACCTACAGGGATTTGGTGGTCAGCAACCTTTCCTGGTTTGGCAATGACTACTTTGGTTACGGGCTTATCTTTGGTTGGAGAAGGCTTGGGAGATATCTTAAATCCTGGTTTAAAAAAAAGTTGATTGAAAGTCTTTTATTGCTTATGGGGCATTTAGTCAAATTCCCTGGTTCGGACTATTTCTGGGGCTGGAAATAAGCCTCCATCACCTGTCTAACCATAGGTGCTGCTACTGAACCACCACCGCCGCCAGAATGTTCGGCAAAGGCGACCACGACAATTTCGGGTTTATCGTGGGGAGCATAAGCCCCAAACCAAGTATGAGAATCTCCTGGAGGCGCTTCTGCTGTCCCGCTTTTTCCTGCCCCTGGGGGAGTAGTGGGAGAATTTAGTCTACCTCCTGTCCCCCCATCGACTACGGCTCTCAAACCCCTTTTTACCGTGCTAATTGTGTTTGGCTGGAGCTTGAGGTCAATCTTTTCAACCCCGACCTCACCCTGTACTAAGTGAGGCGTGACCCGATAACCGTCATTGGCGATCGCACTAAACATAACCGCCACCTGTAGAGGAGTGGCACTAGTAAAGCCCTGCCCAATAGACATATTAACCGTATCACCAACAGTCCAGCCCCAATTTCTAAAATTGCGTCGTTTCCAGGCATCATCAGCAATTAGTCCTCCTGTTTCGCCTCTTAGCTCAATGCCTGTGGGCTTACCGAAGCCAAACAGTCGGGCATATTTAATCAGCTCTTTACCTCCGACTCCCCTTCCAATTTGACCAAAAAAGGTATTACTACTCCAGGCTAGAGCAGACACATAGCCCATGCGCCCAAAACCCCGCCGATTCCACTCTCTAAATCTAGTGCCACCAACGGATAGATAAGGGTAAGTTCCTAAAACTGTATTTGCTGGATATTTTCCTGTTTCTAACCCTGCCACTGCCGTAACGACCTTAAAAGTTGAGGCGGGAGGGAAAGCCCGCAGGGTCATATTTAAAAAGGGATTGCCCTGAGACTGTAATTCCTGCCAGACTTCCGTGGTAATTGTATTAGAAAAAATATTAGGGTCGAAACTAGGATAGCTAGCCATCGCTATCACGGCACCAGTATGAGGATCGAGAGCTACTATTCCCCCCTTTCTGCCTCCCAGCGCTTGCTCTGCCGCCTTCTGCACCTCCGCATCAACAGTGAGCCTCAGGCTTGATCCTGACTCAGCAGGCTTTTCTCCCAGTAGACTAACTACCCTTCCCGCACCGTTGACTCCCAGCTTTAAGCCGCCCCATTCTCCCCTAAGTTGGGATTCATAGGCTGCTTCAATACCCATTTTGCCAATCACATCACCCAGACGATAGCCTTGAGGTTTTTTTTGCTTTAACTGTTCTTGATTGAGTTCTCCCGTATAGCCTAATATGTGAGCTGCTAGGTTAGCTTGGGGATAATGCCGTACCTTGTCAATATCTGTTTCTACCCACCGAAGTTGAGACTTATACTCTTCTAGAGCAGTTACCTGAGCGGGAGTGAGGTTACGAGCAATAGGAATTAGACTGGGATAGTTATGTCCTGCCGCTTCAATTTTTTGCTGAAGTTCTTCTGGCTCTACTTCAAGTATGCGGGCAATAATTTGTGAATTTTTCGACCAATTGCGCTCTTTTTGAGCTTTGGGCCAAAGATAAGCAGAATAGGACTGTTTACTAGTGGCTAACAGTTTGCCGTTGCGATCAAAGATATTGCCACGCACAGGTTGTTTGGGCACAATTCGGGTGCGATTTGTCTCCGCCTTCTGCTGATTGAGGTCGCCCTGGTGCAGCTGAAGATAATTCAAGCGCCAGCCAATGCCGCCAAAGAAAATCAGGCTGATTACCGTAGCAATAGGAATTGCTTGAAGCTGGCTGCCAACAGTACGTTCACCCAAATCTTGAACTTTGCTTTTTAACATAGAACCCATGGTCAACGAAAAGTAAACAGTGAATATGCGAAGCGATATCTCTTAAGATGTAAGGAGCTAACATATGTGCCTCAGAGCCTCTGTTGAGTAGTCTTTGGGGATATCGAATAATTGCCAATACATTTGCCAGGCTGCGCTTTAATATTATTGTTCCCTTTCTCACGGCAATTGAAATCATCAATTTAGCCCAGTCATCGGCAAAAAATTAGAATTATCTTTGCTAACGAAAAATTTTGCTTGTGATGTTTATCTCACTCTAAAACCCACTACTTGATTGTATTGGAAAAGTTTTCAAACCAACCTCTACGCCAAAAGAAATAAATCAAACCTCCAGCAATGGTCAGCATCAAAGTCCAGCAAAGGGGATAACCCCAATACCATTCCAGTTCGGGCATGTTAAATGGCGAAACATCAGGATCAAAATTCATGCCATAGATTCCCGCAATAAAAGTTAAGGGAATAAAAATACTAGAGATGACCGTCAGCAGTTTCATAATTTCGTTCATTTTATTGCTAACTGCCGAAAGGTATATATCTGTGAGGCTAGAAGCTAATTCACGGTAGGTTTCAATGATGTCAATAATTTGTACTGTGTGGTCATAACAGTCACGCAGAAAAACCAAAACCTCTGGTTCTATGACGCTACTGCCGTCTCTGATTAAAGTGTTGAGGGCATTGCGTTGAGGCCAAATTGCTCGTCGCAATGCCAAGAGTTCTCGCTTAATTTGGTATACTTTCGCCAAACTTTGATTGCTAGGGTTAAAAATAACTTCGTCTTCGAGATCCTCAATTTTTTCGCCATAAATTTCCAATACAGGAAAGAAGCCGTCAATGATGGCATCCCACAGCGCATAGGCTAGATAGTCTGCCCCCATATCTCTAATCGACCCTTTATTAAACTTGATTCGCCTGCGTACTGGTCGCAGACAGTCTTTTTCGGGATACTCCTGCACGGTCAAAACGTAATTTTTGCCGACAACTAGGCTTACCTGTTCCAAAGAAAACCCTTCTCCCGAAGGCTTACACACTACCATCTGGGTAATAGCCACTAACTGCTGGGGATAATCTTCGACTTTGGGTCGCTGGGGAACATTGACAATATCTTCTAGCACTAATGGATGCAGACCAAATACTTTGCCCAATCTCTGGAGGATGTTTTCGCTGCCTAAACCCTTGACATCTACCCAGGATACTGATTCGGTGTTCAAATATTCAGCGCAGGCTTCTGGAGTAAGATTGCTGACATGGTTGGCTCGATCGCTACGGTAGTCTATTAGCACTATCTCAGGAATTTCCGCATCATCTTCGATATTAAGCGTCCCTGGAATACTGCCCGGCTGTTCGTAGGAATAATCGAATAAATCTTCCTCTTCTTCAGCGGAGGCTAAAGCGGCTTGGTTGCGATCTACCTGCGATTCATAACTCATAAAACGATGTCAGCCTGATACTACTACATCAATTATGACCCAAAAAAAAACGCCAGCGATCGCTGGCTGCTTAAATTGTTGTTGTTTAAGTCTGGAAAAATCCTTAGTTGCGCGTTCCCCAACGAGACAACCTTCAAGTCTCCGTGACTTAATAAGAATTGTAACAGAAGATACGGTAATTTTGTAAAAAAATAATAACTGTATTAACTGTTACACCAATTTTACGCTAATAAGTTGTAAACGGCTGTGATCTCAAATCAGGAATTTTAATTTAACTGTTCGAGGTGGATTTTGGCGCTGGTGATTGTTTCGCTCTCAACATAGCATTGAATCAATTTTGAGAATCTTAAAATCTCAGTTGAAGGTTGAGTTTAAAGTAAAGCTTGTTGTCATTTTCTATAATCAGCTTGCCATAGCGATGTCTGGTAGTTGAGGGTGTGTCTAGCTTGATATTTTTGAATAAATAGGATTTGAGGCTTTCAAGCTCGATAATATGAAAAGCTACCTGAGCGCCAGTTTTTTTGATGATAATTGCGCCATTGGCTATGTACACACCATCCCATTTGCTCCCAGCAAAAAAACCGAATAGGATATCGACTAGTAGCTGTTTTACTTTACTTACCAGCCAATTTTTATCTTCATACTGAAGGCGATCTGGTAAATCTGTATTGTCATGGATATAGTCGATAATTTGCGAGATCGCTGAAATCCTTTGCCTATAAAAGACAAGCAAGATACTGCCAATGATTTCGGGCATCTGAGAATCAACCATTTTGAGATTGTACTCCATGGTCTTTTTCTCAGGGGCAAGGTATTTGAATACTCCCCCAGATCTCTCAATTGCTTTAATTCTGTCGGTTAGCTTGGTTCTGGTATTGATTCCATTGATGTCATCAACTTTGTCTCTGGGTAAGCCTAAGATTTCAAACTTGAAGTTGGTGTTTCCTGAAGCATTTAGTAAAGTTGGTTTGTTTCCCAAAAAAGATTTAATGCCAAATCCTTCGTTTTCTTTGCTCAGAATATCGTTGGCAATATCAAGAATAATATCTGCTTTTTGCGAACTCGTACCACCTTTGACTACGGTTAAACCTAAAGTATTTTGAATAATTTCAAAGTCAGGTATTGTAAACGTACCCTTACCTGCTTTTATCCGAGCAACTAAGTTGTTTAAAACCTCTGCATTGATCAATCCGTCTATTTTAATCGCTTCTCGAGATCCTGTATCTTTATTGACTACTTCTAATGTATCTTGGGTAGCTAGAATAAAATCCAGGTTAATGTTTCTGCATGTAACTTTATTTACTTTAAAATAATTCCCTGTCGGCTCTAAATTGAGATCTGCTAAAAATATCTTTTGTTCTGCCAAAATCCTGACAAAAGCCAGCAATTCAGACCATTCCCCTTTGTTTTTGGTCTTTTTCAGATTCACAGGCTCGTTGTTTAAACTGTTCATGTATATAATCAAACTGTTGCCAACTGCTCTAATTGCGTCAACAGCAACACTGTTACCTAGTTGTTTAATAGCTTGAGTTGGACTGACAGGAAAATCAAAGCTATCTGGAAAGCCCTGCATTTTTCTGGCTTCAATGTAGCTTAACTTTCTAACTTCACCATCAACTAAATAAGAATCCCAGTTACGGCGATCGCTAATATTAGATCCACGACCACCAACCCTAATTGTAAAACCTACTTCTCGACTGCAAACCCCACCCCAAACCTGACTCATATTAAACTTTAGTGGCAGTTTGGGCGGAAAAGTAAATCCTCTAAGGAAAGATTCGTCGCGAAAACCAACTATAAAAGTTCTGGGTCTTAATTGTGGTAAGCCATAGTCAGATGCTTTAACTACTTGATAATAAAATGAATATCCCAAATCTTGTTCGAGAATTTCTCGGATGAGTTTAAAAGTCTTGCCGTGATCGTGATTAATTAGCCCGCGAACATTTTCTAAGAAATAGGCTTTTGGTCGTTTTGCTTCCAGGATATCGGCAAGATTAAAAAACAAATTGCCTCTTTCTGACTGGTGAATGTCATCAAAGCCCCTTTTATAACCAGCTTGGCTAAATGGCTGACAAGGAAATCCTGCACAAAGCACATCAAAATTAGGAATCTCGTCAGGAACAATATTTCTAATATCTTCATTGAATAAATTTTCAGTAAATATTTGAGGCGAAATATTCTGAAAATTTTGACGGTAGGTCTTTCTTGCGTATCGATCAATTTCTGAAGCAAATACACACTTCCCCCCTAGCTGATGCATTGCCAGATGGAAACCACCTATTCCTGCAAATAGGTCAACAAACGTAAAACTTAGTTGTGGCACAAAATTATTAGACCGACTGATTGTAGCTGCGAATATAAATTTTAGAGGATAATCTGATTACAGCAAAATCGAAATATCTAACCAATTGTGCCAGTAAGAGGAGAACTAGCCGTGGCATATTGCTTCACTGGGATTCTACCTGAAAGATAAGCTAGTCTACCAGCGATCGCCGCCATGCCCATTGCCTGACCCATCGCTACTGGATTCTGTGCCAGAGCGATCGCACTATTAACCAATAGAGCATCTGCCCCCATTTCCATTGCTAAGGCAGCCTCGCTAGGAGTCCCAATTCCCGCATCAACGACCACAGGGACGTTCGCTTCTTCAATAATGATGGCAATATTAGCAGCATTATTAATTCCTTGTCCCGAACCGATAGGAGAACCCAAAGGCATTACCGTCGCGCAGCCTACCTCTTCTAGCCGTTTTGCCAATAAAGGATCGGCATTGATATAGGGTAAGACAGCAAAACCTTCTTTGACTAGCTGTTCTGCTGCTTCTAAAGTGCCGATCGGATCGGGCAAGAGGTATTTGGCATCGGGTATGACCTCTAGCTTGATAAAGTTGTTATCTTCCTGTCCCAGCAGTTTTGCCATCTCTCGTCCCAGACGGGCGACTCTAATTGCTTCCTCGGCAGTTTTGCAGCCAGCCGTATTGGGCAGCATCCAAATTTTGCTCCAGTC